>DEHD01000025.1:1852-2145 GCA_002351725.1 Prevotella sp. UBA2809 | reverse complement strand
TGGTTGATACATGGAGCGTAAGCGATGATGATTGAAGGTCCGTGCCAAGCCTCAGCCTCGCGGATAGCCTTGAGAGTCTGTGCGTGGTCAGCGCCCATAGCAATCTGAGCGACATATACATAACCGTAAGTGGTAGCAATCATACCCAGATCCTTCTTGCGGATGCGCTTACCCTGAGCTGCGAACTGAGCGATAGCACCAAGAGGAGTAGCCTTAGAAGCCTGACCACCGGTGTTAGAGTAAACCTCAGTATCGAGTACCAGGATGTTAACGTCCTCACCAGAAGCAATCAC
>DEHD01000025.1:1478-1765 GCA_002351725.1 Prevotella sp. UBA2809 | reverse complement strand
CCGATGATCCACTGGCTGCGCTTAACCAGGTAGTGGTCGAGGGTCTTCAGCTCGGTGCAAACTGGGCAACCAGCGGCAGCACCAGCTGCAATCTGCTCGCGAAGCTTTGGAGCAATCTCCTTGGTCTTGTCGGCATCGTCCTTATTGTCGATCCACTCCTGAGCCAGAGCCTTGTACTCAGCGCTGGTCTTATCACTATCAATCATCTCCTGCAGCAGCTTAGCTACGCGCTCCTTCATCTTCTTGTTACCAAGAGCCATACCCAGACCGAACTCGCAGAAGTCCTC
>DEHD01000025.1:0-1319 GCA_002351725.1 Prevotella sp. UBA2809 | reverse complement strand
GAGAACTCGAACAGAGGCTGAGCAAACTGTGAGTTCTTAACGTTTGACTTGATGTCAACCAGGTGCTGCTTAGAAGGAACCTTAACAAGCTTGTCCCAATCGGCAGCCATCTTCTTGTTCTCGGTTGTATCGGGGTTGAATGGAACCATTGTGAGGGCCTTGCCAGTCTTAGGATTACCTGGGCAGATATCTGCACAGTTGCCGCAACCCAGACAGTCGAGTACTGAAGGCTCGATAACGAAGTGCATACCCTTCATAGCTGCAGGAGCCTTCATCTCGAGAGTCTCGAGACCGTCGAACTGAGCGAGCTCCTCGTCAGTAAGAACGAATGGACGGATAGCAGCGTGAGGACAGATGTAAGCACACTGGTTACACTGGATACAGTTGTCCTTGTTCCAAGCTGGAACGAAGGCCTCAACACCACGCTTCTCGTAAGCGGCTGTACCAACTTGCCAAGAACCGTCAACGGTGTTGTGCTTAACGAAGTCAGAAACCTTCAGCAAGTCACCAGCCTGAGCGTTGATAGGACGAACCAGCTCCTTAACGAATGCAGGAGCATCGTCGGCCTTAACCTCATCATCAGGCAGGTTAGCCCACTCAGGCTTAACGGTCAGCTGTACATACTCACCACCACGGTCGATAGCAGCGTAGTTCTTATCAACTACGTCCTGACCCTTAGCTCCGTAAGACTTCAAGGCAGCAGCCTTCATCTTCTCAACAGCGAGCTCTACAGGGATAACGCCGGTGATACGGAAGAATGCACTCTGCAGGATAGTGTTGGTACGGTTACCCAGACCAATCTCCTGTGCAATCTTGGTAGCGTTGATGGTATATACAGTAATGTTGTTCTGTGCGAAGTAACGCTTTACCTTGTTAGGCATGAACTTCTCGAGCTCGTCGGCGTCGAAGATTGTGTTCAGCAGGAACTGACCGTTCTTCTGCAGACCACGAGTCACGTCGTACATGTGCAGGTAAGCCTGAACGTGGCAAGCTACGAAGTTAGGTGTAGTTACCAGGTAGGTAGAGCGGATAGGTGTATCACCGAAACGCAGGTGAGAGCAGGTGAAACCTCCTGACTTCTTAGAGTCGTAAGAGAAGTAAGCCTGGCAATACTTGTCGGTGTTGTCACCAATAATTTTTACGCTATTCTTGTTAGCACCTACGGTACCATCGGCACCCAGACCATAGAACTTAGCCTGGAACATGCCCTTACCACCAAGTGCAATCTCCTCAACCTCAGGCAGAGAGGTGAAGGTAACATCGTCTACGATACCAATTGTGAAGTGGTTCTTTGGCTCTGGCATAGCGAGGTTGTTGAA
>DEHD01000003.1:12387-69714 GCA_002351725.1 Prevotella sp. UBA2809 | reverse complement strand
GTTTCATCGCTGCCTGCCAACCTGTCTTCCAGCTACAGCTACGTCTTGTCGCGCACCATGACCAATGCCAGCGGCACGGCAAGCCTTGACCATGTGGACTACGACAACGGCCTGGGGCAGACCTACCAGAAGGTGGATGTGGGCAGGGATCAAAGGGGCCACGGGTGCTGTACAAAGTGTAGTTACATAGAGTTGATATGAAACAAATAGCGTTAATTATTTCATTATTTGTCAGTCTGACCATCAATGGTCAGCAAATTAACCAGCCAGCCAACCACTATCGCAATGGTGACATGTTGGAGAAGAAACCATCATGGGATTATTTGCTTGATTTCTTCTAACGAATTGGCGATTCTAATATAATCGCTCCACTCGCCGCGAATCATGCCGCGGGCCTGCAGATCGTTCATCAAGGCTATCAGCTGATTCCAGAAGCCTTTCATGTTATAAAGGATAACAGGCTTGTGGTGATAGCCGATGGTGGCCGATGCCGCTACGGTAAACACCTCGTCGAGCGTGCCGATACCGCCAGGCAGGGCGATAAACGCATCGCTCTGGTCCATCATCAACTGCTTACGGTCAGTCAGGTTGTCGCAAGGAATCTCCACATCCACATAGTCGCTGGTACGACCAGACTCCTCTACCTTCATCGGCACTACGCCAATGGTGTGCCCGCCTGCCTCTTTAGTAGCCTTAGCCACACACTCCATTAAACCTTGGTTCACACCACCATATACAATGCTGTGACCATTTTCTGCTGCCCATCTGCCAAGTTCCTCTGTCATCGTAAAGAACTCTGGATCAATCTGCTGATTTGCTGAACAAAAAACACATATTTTCATACTGAATGCAAAGATAAGAAATAATGTTGAAACGAGGAGATTATTTAACTATAATTATACGCCAAACAAAAACTGCTGGTTGGAGTACTCCCATTGGGCTACGCGAAAGCGGATGAGGTGGGCCAGAAGGGCGATAACTTTATGACGGTGGATTTTTGAGAGGCGGACAACTTGGTTAAGGGTAAGCTGTTGAGCCTGCAAGGTATCGATAAGTTTGCGGACGGTGTCTGTATAGGTCATCATGGCGCCTTGTGGCTTTTGAGATTCTCGCCAGATAGCAATATGAACAGGTGAAGCCACGATGTTCTCATCAGCAATACGGATATAGGCACGTTTACGACCTTCGTCGTCGATAGCGCAGATAGGTCGTTTATCTGAAGGCGGAACGGTAGCGATAACGATGGTTCGACCCTCAACATGATAAGTATCAAACTTGATGCTAGCTTGCGGGCGGCAATAGCGATAAGCCGCTTGATGCATCATATAAATCTCCTCTTCATCTCTCACGCCCGACATGTGTCCATCGTCGCGAACACCTATCAACAGTCGTCCACCATCAGTATTGGCAAATGCCGATACCGACTTGGCCAATTTCATCGCATCAGAAACACGATATTTAAAGTCCTGTTGTTGGTGCTCGCCTTCGTTAATAAGGCTCTGTATGTAACGTTTGTCGTCCATTTGAGTTTATACTTGTTAGGCTATTCCTCATTGTACGTTTTGTCCTTCTCGAAGGTGATGCCTTGGTAAAGGGGTTGAGTGCCTTCGTAACTTTCTGGAAGGAAATGGAGTCGGACACCTCGGATATGCTTCTTGGCTTTGAAATCCTTGAGATTGTCAACCTTTTCGCTTTCTATCTCGAGTTTCATCATCCCCCAATCTTCCAAACGCACACGATCACCCTCACGCAGATGGTTGTTAATGACCTCGGCCAGACTAACAAGAATACCGCGGACATTGGCTGGATGGGTGCCCATGCGCTGAGCCGTTTCATTGACAATCTGTTTGCTCTCAACAGTCTGATAATGAACAGCCACTGCCTTATATTTGCCATAGGTAGGCAGGGTTGGCTTGGTTTCCTTCTTGATTCTGTACTTCATAATACGTTTTGATTGATTATAGTGCAAATGTACACATTTTCTAGAGAATTACAAAGAAATACGATGAAAATATAAAATTCAAACAATTCTATGCAAAATCATTTCAAAGAATAGGAAAAACAACATACACACATACACCAATACTGTATATAATACTGAATAACAGACGTTTATAAATCTCGTCACATACACCCATCATACACTTAACCTACATCTTACATACACCCCATCTACATTTTGGCACTCAATAGTGATGCAGACAAAATGGAATCTGCTAGATACAAGTATTTAGCTTAAAACTAACAGACAAATTCTCTAGAGAATTTTACCGATTCCTTGCCTATCAGTAATTGCTAGTACGTTATCCAGCAGAAAATTCTCTAGAGAATTTCAGAACGCCCCATAATAGTAACGAATGCTAATGCATGTATACGAATCTGCAACTACACCATCGGACAATATAGATGTAGATAAGGTGTAGTTCAAGTGTATATAAAGTGTATGTAAGGTGTAGTTTAGGTATAGACAAAATAAAGCAAAATTGCATTATTTATAGGGATTTTGAGAAACATGGTGTAGGTATGTATGTAAATTAATAATATTTAGCAGAGAAAGATTTTGTGTTTAAATATCTTTGTTGTACCTTTGCAAGTCCAAACCGTAAACAAGAAGATTATATGAATATTACATTACTTAAAAAAGCAGGTACAAAAGAGGTTATAAACCGTATAGAACTCGCAGATTTGGCGGCAGCCATCAAAAACGGCGTATTTAAGCACACCGTAACACATACCCGCGAGTTGTATCATCTGATGAATCCACATCGTTTGGCCGACGGACAGATATCTACCCAGTTAGAAGAGGGCATCAAGTTGCCAAGAATCTGCTTTGCAGCTGACTACATGAAGCGCAAAGGTAAATGGGCGATGATAAGCTATAATAGCTTAGTGGTGCTGGAGGTGAACGACCTTCAGACATACGAAAAGGCCGTTGAGGTGAGGGAATTGGCAAAGAAGTTGCCAGAAACCCTGATGTGTTTTCTTGGTGGATCAGGTAGGAGCGTAAAGATTGTATGCCGAGGCCAGTTGTTTGGAGACGGTTTGCCAACAAGCCAAACCGCCATCAAACAATTCCACATCAATCTATATAATACGGCACGAAGGGCTTATCAGAATCAGTTTGGTTTTGATATCGAGTTCTTGGAGCCTCGATTGGATCGTACCATCTATATGAGCGCCGATCCAGAGATGTGGTTCAATGCTGAGGCACGACCATTCTATGCCGACACAGAGAATCACGACTTGCCTCAGCCTGTTGTGATTAGTCGCGAGGAGGATCATCTGATGCCAGGTCGCACCGTTACCCGCACCTATCACCTCAACTGGACCTTCATTGTTGATACCGTAATGGGGCACTACTTCGAGTTGCCCGACGAAAACAAAGAGGCTACGCTGCTGATGCAAATAGCAGCGATGTGTTTAGACCAAGGCATTCCCCAAGCCCACGCCAAGGGTTTAACTTTGCTGCATCCAGTACTGAATCGCGACAAGCAGTTAGTAGAGAAGATTTTCCAATGCGTTTACAGCGTTCTAGAGCAGGAGGATTTTCGCGAAAAGCACAAGATTCATCCACTAAGAAGCGTGCCAGAGGAAACCATCCAAGCAATGAAGACTGAAATATTTCTGAGCTCCAATTTCGACATGCGCAAAAACCTGCTGACTGGTGTAGCCGAATATCGCGAGAAGTTCAGCGACGATCAACGCTTCAAGCCTCTTACAGAGGAGGTTCGCAACGACATGACATTACGCGCCACAGAGTTAGGACTTAAGGGATGGGACAGAAACGTAAATCGTTTTATCGACTCCACCCGCATCGAACAGTACGACCCAATAAACACCTGGCTCGACAAGCTGCCCGAATGGGATGGGCATGATTATATCTCAGAACTTGCCGCTCGCGTACCAACCTCTCAACCACATTGGCCCAAATACTTAAAGTTCTGGCTGACTGGCATGGTAGCACAATGGCGCGAAAGCGATAAACAGCTGACTGGCAATGCATTAACGCCGCTACTGATAGGCAGACAAGGCTGTGGTAAAACACGATTCTGCAAGATTATCCTGCCTCCAGAGCTTCGTGATTATTACAATGACAAACTGAACTTCAAGAACGAATTCGACTTGAACATCGCCCTGACCAGCTTTGCGCTCATTAATATCGATGAGTTCGACAAGACCACCAACTCTCAGCAGATTGTGCTGAAATATCTATTGTCGTCGAGCGATGTCAAGTTCCGTCCACCATACGGCAAGACCATCAAACTCTATCGCCGCTATACCTCGTTTATTGGTACCACCAACCAGCTTAAGCCGCTTGTTGACCCAACAGGAAGTCGACGATTCGTATGTGTTGGAGTTAATGGCAACATCAACTTCGAGGACAACCTCTACCATGAGCAACTCTTTGCCCAAGCCTTATACCTTTTTTATAGTGGTGAGCGATTCTGGCTGAACGACGATGAAATCAAGACGCTGATAGCAGAGAACGAGCCTTATCAGCACTTGAGCGATTTGGTTGAAATGATTGGCGAGACCTTCCAACAGCCGGCAGATCCGAAATCAGGCAAGTGGTGGAGTCTGGCAGAAATCAGCGCTGTACTAACTAATCGTTATCCCAACTACGATCCAGAAACGCCCTTCAAGAAGATTGGCAACACGCTGAACGACATCCAATTCAACTTCAAGAGCCGCCGCACCAAAAAGCATATGGAATATTGGTTAATGGAGAAATAAAATTCCATTCCAAAAGCCATATACCAGCGCACATGATCTGGTAAAACTATTGCAATCACGTGGTTTAACAGTTGCTGATACAGCAAAAGCAGAGAAATATCTTGAGTATATAGGTTACTATCGTTTGTCGGCCTTGCAAATTGCTCCATTCGAATCATGGCTTACAATTATTGCATTGACAAGAAATTCGTGCTGTCATCACGAAGAAATCTGGATCAATCTGCTCATTTGCAGAACAAAATACACATATCTTCATAATGATTGCAAAGATACAACTTTTTTATAAAATAACTTGGAAGTTACTGATTATTTTCCTATATTTGCCATCAAATTACTATTGATTCTAAAACCTAAGCGATTATGAAAAAGATTCTATTATTGATGATGGCGATGATGGTGCTAGGTAGCACTAATGCCAATGCACAGGGTTTCCTGAAGAAACTAAAGCAGAAAGCCGAGAATGCTGTTGGCAAGGCCGTAGTTGGCAAGTCGGCAGAAGAGGCTGAGAAAGAAGCCCAAAAGTACCAAGAAGAAGCAATGGCTCGGTATGGCATCGATGCTGATGAAAAAGAGAAAGACAACACTCCTGTTGTGCCTAAAACTACAGATCTGATTCCAAAGAAATCACAATCCACACTTATCTGGGATGGTGTAGTTACCCCAAGCAAAGCATCTTCAGCTCAAGCATTGTTGGCTGAATTGCCACCTTTGCCTTCTGCAGAAAAGATAGCGAAGAGCACCACAGAAGAACGTAATGCCTACTACAGCAAGATTCAGGCCGTAACACTGCGTGTAGATATCCTTCAGAAGAGTCAGAGCGAAGGCGGATGTTCGGATGCCGATATAGAGGCCGAGCGAATAAAGTGGGAGAAGAAACTACAGAATTTGTTTGGTCTTACCGCTGAGGAAATGGCAATCCTGCAAAGTGACAATGCTTCGGACGCACAACGAGAAGCCGTGACGGAAAAGATGTTGCAAAACAAGATGGGCTTAAACATGAACGACCCAGAGATGGCTAAGTTCGAGAAAATGAGTGAGAAGGAACAGGAAGACTATATCATGAAGCATCCTGAGTTCATCCAGAAGATGCAGAAGATTGCCACCAAAGCCAGGACCTTCTCTAACGAAGCGCAGCAACTCACTGCGGGCGTAACCACGATGGAAGAAAAGGTGGCCAAACTGAATAAAGACCGTCTGGCATTCGAAGAGCGCGAGCTGAATCATAACTATGATATGGTGAAAGCGAAGTATAACGACCGTCTGCAGAAGATATACAATCAGATCTTCGCCACCAACGATCAGGCTCAGATAGATGCTCTCTATGAGCAAGCTGATGCTCTGCTACTTGAGTATCGCATAAAAGCCGCCACAGAGTATCGCGCCTCGCTGCAACGCAGAATCAATAAGGAAAAAGAGTATGTGGCCGAGTGGAATAAGATTATGCAAGAAGCCGTAGCTGATGGAACTATCCCAGAATGCACTCTTAATCGCAGCGATCTGAATCTGGTGACGAACGTAGCAAACGACCTGAACGAAGCTTATAAGGATTTGCCAGAACTAGATGCTTCGCCCGTTCAGAAGGAGACCGTTTTCACCCTACCTAATGGCTACAACTTTGGCTGGTGGGAGAGTTTCTGGTATATTGGCGATGTATCAAAGATGGTAGGCAATGGCGGCAAGAACGTTGGTTCTGTGATGCCACTTCTGGCCTTCAACGACAAGGACGGCACCTATGGAAAGGTGGTAAATGGCAAGTTCCAGAAGATCAGTGAGAAGGAACTTGATGAAATAAACCAGAAGAACAGCAAGGCTGGTAACAAGCGTTGGGCCCAGGGAGCCAAACCACCTTACGGCACCTATAAGAGTCGTAGTGGCAAGCGAACCGTTGAGTATAACGAAGGTTCTGGCGACATTGTAATCAGCGGTATGACTTACTTCTTCCCCATCTCATTTACAGCATCGGCAGATAAACTGCAATGGGTAGAGATGAAGGACAATAAGTTGCTGCTTTGCACCTATAAACTCTAAATGATTATACGCAAGATTATAACCATACTATCGCTGCTGCTCACACTGGGCAGCAGCATAGTTTTCTCAGCCAATTACCAGCATGAATTTGGCGACGACTGGACGCAGGCAGAAACATTCGTTCGCGAGCATCATGCTGATTGGAAACCGATATTCGACGAATTCGGAGTAGACGCCCGTATAGCCGAAGCTATCGTTTTCCCAGAACTTATTCGCTACAGCCATTGGCAAGATGCCATCGAGACGGCAACCGTCAAAGGTGTTTACGTATCAGGAGGGAGCGAAAAGGCCAACTTTTCCATTGGGCGATTCCAGATGAAACCTTCATTTGCCGAAGAGATCGACCAAGAGTGGAACCAGTCTACATTGGCTAGCGAGTTTGGTTTCAAATTCGATGTGCGTAATAATTCTGATGCCCGTAGCAGTCGTGTAAAACGGCTAGGCACCATCGAGGGCCAATGCCGATATTTGGCCATTTTCATCCGTTTGATGTATCTGCGCCATCCAAAACTCCAATCGCTTTCAGCCAAGCAACAAGTTTGCTTTCTGGCTACAGCCTACAATCGCAACCATCGAGCCACCTGGCAGCAGATTATCGCTCAGCAGAAACATAAGACCTTCCACACTGATCTGCTGAAAACCCGCCACACAAAAACCTATCGTTATTGTGAGATTTCTGTAAGATGTTTTTTGAAAAATACTTGTTCATCTCGATAAAAATATATATCTTTGCAAAATTTTAAATATAAATACAAAATCAAAATGAAAAAACTATTATTATCAATGGTAATGAGTGCATGCGTTGCAACAGGGTTTGCACAAAAGACATTAGTTCTCTATTATTCAGAGAATGGTACAACCAAGACCGTAGCAGAAGAACTGCAGAAACAACTGGATGCCGACATCGAGGCTGTGGAGGCTGTTGAGGCTTATACAGGCGATTTTCAGGCAACCATCCAACGTGGAAATAAGGAGCGCGAGAGCGGCCAGTGGCCTGCTATCAAGCCCCTCAAGAAGAAGATTGCCGATTACGACGTAGTCTTCTTAGGATACCCCATCTGGTTTGGCACATATGCCAATCCGATGGTAACACTCGTAAAAGAGCAGGATTTTGCAGGAAAGACCATCGTGCCTTTCTGCACCTTTGGAAGCGGCGGATTGAACACATCATCGGCCGACCTGAAGAAGACCCTGCCAAAAGCTAAGATCGAGAAGGGTTATGGCGTACGTACAGCCAGAGTGGCTAAGGCTGCTAAGGAGCTGAACCGCTTCTTGATAGAGAATGGATATAAGAAGGGTAGCGTGAAGAAGTTGGCTGATTACTCAGAACAGAAGCCCGTTACTGCTGCTGAGAAGGCTCTGTTTGATGAGGCTTGCTCAAGCTACCAGTTCCCCTTAGGAACCCCCGAGACGGTGGGTAAGCGTGCGACTGATGACGGCACCGACTACAAGTTCAGCGTTAAGAGTCGCGGCATGGACGGCAAAGAGGCAACCTCGACCATCTACGTGACGGTAGAGAAGGGCGCCAAGGCCGAATTTACTGAAGTTGTAAGATAAAATTAATGAAGACATTCGAAGAATTAGGTGTTTGTGAATCGATACGCAAGGCTATCGATGAGTTAGGTTTTGTACATCCCATGCCAGTACAGGAGGCGGTGATTCCGTATCTGCTGGCTAACGAAAACGATGTGATAGCACTGGCCCAGACGGGTACAGGAAAGACAGCTGCATTCGGCATACCCCTGCTGGAGCGCATAGACACATCGCGCAGAGAGACACAGGCGTTGGTGCTATCGCCAACACGTGAGCTCTGCTTGCAGATTGCTGATGATCTGCGCGACTTTGCCAAGTATATGGACGGTGTGCATGTGGAGGCTGTTTATGGTGGCGCTGCGATAGAGCCACAGATGAGAGCCCTGAAGAAGGGGGTAGAGATAATTGTGGCCACACCAGGCCGACTGGTTGACTTGATGCATCGTGGCTATGCTCGACTTGAGCAGGTAACTAATATAGTGCTTGACGAGGCCGATGAGATGCTTAACATGGGTTTCTCGGATAGCATCAACGAGATATTCGAGTCGCTGTCGGATGATCATCACACGCTGATGTTCTCGGCCACCATGAGCAAAGAGGTGGAGCGTGTGGCCAAGAAGTATCTGAAGGACTACAAAGAGATAGTTGTGGGCAGCCGTAACGAGGGCGCCGAGAGCGTTAACCACATCTATTATATGGTGAACGCCAAGGATAAGTATCTGGCGCTGAAACGTATCGTAGATTTCTATCCACGTATCTTTGCTATTATCTTCTGTCGCACCAAAGTGGAGACACAGGAGGTGGCCGATAAACTTATCAAAGATGGTTATAACGCAGAGTCGCTGCATGGCGATCTTAGTCAGCAACAGCGCGACCTGACGATGCAGAAGTTCCGTAACCATCTTACTCAGTTGCTGGTGGCTACAGATGTGGCTGCACGTGGCTTGGACGTAGACGATTTGACACACGTAATCAACTTCGGATTGCCTGATGATATCGAGAGCTATACCCATCGCTCTGGTCGTACAGGACGAGCAGGAAAGAAGGGTACTTCGATTTCAATCGTGCATAGTCGCGAGAAGTTCAAGATCCGCAATATCGAGAAGATTATCGGTAAGGAGTTTGTGAAGGCAGAGATTCCATCGGCTGAGGAAATCTGCAAGAAACAGCTCTACAAGGTGATGGATCAGATTGTAAAGACGGATGTTGATGACGAGGAGATAGCTCCATTCATGCAGGACATCAATCGCTACTTTGAGTATATAGACAAGGAGGAGCTTATCAAAAAGATTGTATCGCTTGAGTTTGGTAAGTTCTTGGCTTACTATGCCGAGGCTCCTGAGATTGAGGCAGTAGTGCCCGACAGGAAGGAGAAAAAGCCTCAGAGCGACAAACAGAAGCTGCAGAACAAGGCGCAGAAGGGGTATCGCCGACTGTTTATCAACCTTGGTAAGCGTGACGGTTTCTATCCTGGTGAGCTGATGCAGACGTTGAATCGCTTTGTAGGTGGTCGTCAGGAGGTGGGGCATATCGACCTGCTCGACTCTATCTCGTATTTCGAGGTGCCTGAGAAGGATGCCAAGAAGGTGATGATTCAGCTGACGGGTATCAGACATAAGGGTAAAACAGTCCGCTGTAATGATGCCGACGAGGGTGGTAAGGCACCTGAAGGCAAGAAATCGTCAAAGCAGCGCCGGCCAAAGAAGGATAATTGGCGTGAGCTGATGAATAAGTCTCCTAGAGATCTCAAGGGCTCTGAGCCAGACTTTAGCGAAGAGGGCTGGGCTATGCGCAAACCTCGTAAAAAGAAGAAATAGTTTTTTTAGGCACGGATTAACACGGCTTTTAAAAAAAGACACGGCTTTCACTAGATAGAGAGCCGTGTCTTAAATATCATTTAAGCTGCGATAATCCGTGCCTAATATTACTCTAACAGACTGTCTGCTAACTGCTCTAACAGTGCCTCGTCGGCAACCTTCATGCGAGAGCGGATGGTGACCATCGGCTCAACGATTTCACAGTCTTTCAACCCCTCTATCATCGAGCGCATCACCTTGCCTGCTGTTGGTGCCCAACTGCCGTTTTCGATGATGCCGAAGCGACGCTTCTGATAGTTCTTGATTTGCAGGTGATAGAGAAAGTCGTGCATCACAGGGAATACGCCTGCGTCGTAGCTCGATGCTGCTACTACGACGGTAGGGTAGCGGAAAGCGTCCTCAATGACTTCGGCCATATCGTCGCGGCTCAGGTCGCTCACTACTACTTTGGGAGCACCTTTCTGACGCAGGATCTCGCCCAGACGCTCGGCAGCAGCAGCTGTTCCACCATGAATGCTGGCGTAGGCAATCAAGATGCCTTCGCTCTCAGGCTCGTACTTGCTCCATGTGTTGTATAGTTTGATGGCAGCAGAAAGCTGTTCGCCCTTAAGCACAGGACCATGCAGCGGACAAATGGTCTGAACATCAAGTGCGGCCAACTTCTTCATTACCACCTGTACCTGCGAACCATACTTGCCGCAGATGTTAAAATAGTAACGGCGTGCCTCGCAGGCCCAATCGTCAGTCTCATTGACCAGTGCTCCGAATTTGCCGAATGCATCGGCAGAGAATACCACTTTGTCCAAGCTGTCGTAGCTCATGATGACCTCAGGCCAGTGTATCATTGGAGCCCCGATAAAATGGAGTTCATGATGTCCCAGCGAGAGTGTATCGCCCTCTTTTACAGTCATCACACGACCTTCAAAATTAACGCCCTCGAAAAAGTTGGGTAGCATTTTTGCGGCCTGAGCGCTGCATACGAGCTGCAGGTTAGGGTAGGTCTCCAATGTCCAGGCAATGAGCGCAGCATGGTCTGGTTCCATGTGGTGAGCCACCAGATAATTAGGCTGGCGACCGTTAAGTGCCTCCTTCAGGTTTGCCTTCCACTCTTCACCTTTGCGACGGTCGGCAGTATCCAGTACTGCAATCTTCTCATCGTCAATGAGATAGGAATTATAACTCATGCCCTCGGGCACTACATACTGGCTCTCAAACAAATCGATATCAAGATCGTCAACACCGATATACTTAATGCTATTACTCATCATATTATTAATTGTTATTTGTTTTCTTCCATTTCCTTTAGTGCCATCTCCAGTTCCTGATGCTTTTTCTCGCCAAATGCTTCATCAACGCTATTATTGATGCTACTACACACATTGGCAGCAAATAGGTTTGCCTCACTGATAACGGAATCCCATATGTCCTCAGCAACACCCTCTTCAAGCATGTCGCGTGTAACGCCATATTTGATGAGACCATACACAAAGCCGGCATTAAAGTTATCGCCAGCACCTATGGTGCTAACGGTTTTTGTGTCAGGAACGGCATACTGCTTGGCAAATCCGCCCTTGGCTCTGAACTCGATTGGAGCTCCACCCTGGGTGTAGATGAAGTTCTTACAATAGAAGTCAATCTGTGCACGATATACGCTATCGGCATCGGTCTTGTTGAACATTACTTCAAAGTCTTCTGAACTACCACGGATGATATCGGCCAACTCAAAGTTCTCAAGTATGTTTGCTGTTACCTTCACAACCTCGTTCTTGTGCGATGCACGATAGTTAACATCGTAATAGAGTATGGCTCCCTTCTGGTGGGCATACTCAAGGAATGCCTGCATCTGTGGGCGAATGACCGGGTTGATGGCATAGAACGAGCCAAACATCACAATGTCATTGGGCTGGATGTCGGGTGTAACAAACTCCAAGCGGTCGTGTGGGTGGTCCTTATAGAATATGTATTCGGCATCGTTGTTTTCGTTAAGAAATGCCAACGATATGGGCGATTTGGCCTCTGGATATACACTGATGTTAGATGCGTCTACATGGTTTTGCTCCATAAAGCTGATGATTCGCTTTCCTACGCGGTCATCACCAGTCTCGCTGATAAAGGATGCATTGAGTCCTGCACGGCCCAGCGAAATAAGACCATTGAACATAGAACCTCCTGGAACAGCTCCAACGGGCTGCTCGTCTTTAAAGATAATGTCGAGGATTGTTTCTCCTATTCCTATTACTTTTCTCATGTGTTTGGTATTTGTGGGTGCAAATATACGAAAAAGAATTGTAACTATAGCACGTTGGCACAAAAAAAAATCGGCACTGCTTGCGCAATGCCGACCTTACTATATAGCTTTGTATTAATCAGCTACGAGTGTGAAGCGCTGGAAAGCAACGATCTTAAGATCCTTGTCCTGCTTAGCGAGCCACTGAGAAACAGTAGCCTTGTCGCCATCACCGAACTGGAACTCCTGATCAACCAGGCAGTTCTCCTTCTTGAACTTCTCAACGCGGCCCTTAGCGATACCCTCAATCATAGGCATCTTCAGGTTAGCCTCGCCCTCAACCTTTGCATCAGCAATGATCTTGCGAGCCTCGTCAGCCTGCTCCTGTGTCAACCAGCCCTTAGACATGTTGCTCTCGATGTGATCCTCAGAATCAACAAGGTTGGGGTTCAAACCAGCCTTCTTGAGCTTCATATCAACGAACTTCTGTACCTGCTCGAGCTTAGTCTTCTCAACAGCAGTCTTGTACTCCTCGTCGAGAATCTTTGGATCGATGCTCTGAGCGTCGAGAGCTACTGGCTTCATTGCAGCTACCTGCATAGCTACCAGGTGACCCTGCTCAGCAGCTGGCTTGTTGGTCTGAACCATGGTGCACAGAGTGTTCTTGCCCATGTGGTTGTAAACCTCGATGTTCTCACCCTCGAGAGTCAGGTAGCCATCAAGCTCCATCTTCTCACCAGTGATACCAGAGCGCTGAGTAACAGCATCCTGAACCTTCTGACCGTTAGCCAGAGTAAGCTCCTTAACAGCCTCAACATCCTTAGCCTTAGCAGCGATAGCAGCGTCGAGGATGCTCTGAGTAAGAGCGATGAAATCGGCACCGTTAGCTACGAAGTCGGTCTCGCACTTCAGGGCGATCATAGCAGCGAAGCCATCAACGCACTTAACGAGTACACAACCATTAGATGTCTCACGGTCGCTACGCTTTGCAGCGATAGCGAGGCCACGCTCACGGAGAAGCTCCTTGGCCTTGTCGAAGTCGCCCTCAGCCTCGGTCAGAGCCTTCTTTACGTCAGCCAGACCAGCACCTGTCATAGCGCGAAGCTTCTTGATATCGTCAATTGAAATAGCCATTTTAATGTTTAATCTTTTAATGTTTAATCTATTAATTTATTACTCAGCAGCAGCCTCAGCCTCAGCCTTTGGCTCAGCGTCCTTGCGAGCCTTGCGTGCTGCACGCTTTGGCTTAGCCTCCTCAGCAGCCTCAGCCTGAGCATCAGCAGCCTTCTCGTCGGCCTTCTCTACCTTGCGCTCCTCGATACCCTCGGCGATAGCGGTGCAGCAGGCATTCAGGATAGCCTCTACAGAGTCCTTAGCATCGTCGTTAGCAGGGATAACGAAGTCGATATTGTTAGGATCAGAGTTGGTGTCAACGATTCCGAATACGGGGATACCCAGACGGTTAGCCTCGCGAACGGCAATGTTCTCCTTCATAACGTCTACAACGAAGAGTGCGCTTGGCAGACGGGTCAGATCAGCGATAGAACCAAGGTTCTTCTCAAGCTTAGCACGCTGACGAGTGATCTGCAGCAGCTCGCGCTTAGAGAGGTTAGAATAGGTACCATCCTGCATCAGACGGTCGATGTTCGCCATTTTCTTAACGGCCTTACGGATTGTAGGGAAGTTGGTGAGCATACCACCTGGCCAACGCTCGATAACGTATGGCATGTTGATGCTTGCAGCCTTCTCAGCAATCACTTCCTTTGTCTGTTTTTTAGTAGCGACGAACAGAATTTTCTTGCCACTCTTGGCAATCTGCTTCAGTGCCTCAGCAGCCTCGTCAACCTTGGCTACTGTCTTATGCAGGTCGATGATATGAATACCGTTACGCTCGGTATAGATGTATGGAGCCATTGCTGGGTTCCACTTACGCTTCAGGTGACCGAAATGACAGCCAGCCTGCAGCAACTGTTCAAAATTTGTTCTTGACATTTTCTTAATTCCTTTAAATTGTTTACTTTCTTTTTAATTCTCTTTAGAATCAGCCAAATGGTAGTTGGGTGATAGGTGTTGGGTGTTGGTTATTACCCATTCCCTTCCAAATCCAAATGGTTTAGATACTAAACTGTTCAGTTATCTCTGGTTTGGGGCACGCACTGAGTATCATCAAACACCCAACACCTATCACCCAACACCAAAAGATATTAACGCTTACTGAACTGGAAGCGACGACGTGCCTTTGGACGACCTGGCTTCTTACGCTCAACCTCACGGCTATCACGTGTCATGAATCCGGCATCCTTCAGCTTCTTCTTATCCTCTTCGTTGATCTTCACGAGAGCGCGAGCAATTGCGAGACGCAGTGCCTGGCTCTGACCAGTGAAACCACCACCATCGAGGTTTGCCTTGATGTCATACTTCTCAGCTACTTCGAGCAGGTTCAGTGGCTGCTTAACCACGTACTGCAGGATAGCTGATGGGAAATATACCTCTAAATCTTTCTTGTTGATCGTAATCTTGCCAGTACCCTCAGTTACATATACACGGGCTACAGAGCTCTTACGACGACCTATTGCGTTAATTACTTCCATCTTTCCTTATTATTTATACTGGTTAATATCAATAGTCTTTGGCTGCTGAGCGGCATGTGGATGCTCGGTACCCTCGTAGATGAAGAGGTTGTTCAGCAGGCTGCGTCCCAGAGGACCCTTTGGCAGCATACCCTTAACGGCATGGCGAAGCATCTTCTCTACACCACCGTTCTTCTTGCGAAGCTCAGCAGGAGTGTTGAAGCGCTGACCACCAGGATAACCTGTGTAGCGGGTATAAACCTTATCGGTCTCTTTCTTACCAGTGAAAACTACCTTATCGGCGTTGATAAGGATTACATTGTCACCACAATCAACGTGTGGAGTGAAAGTTGGCTTGTACTTTCCGCGGATCAGCTTAGCTACCTTTGAAGCGAGACGACCAACAACCTGGTCTGTGGCATCGATAACCACCCACTCCTTCTTTGCTGTTTCCTTGTTTACAGAAAGTGTCTTGTAACTCAAAGTGTTCATTTTTAAATTTACTACTAAAAAACAGTTTAACTTATTAATTAATGTACGCGCATAAACTCACATCCGAGGTCTAACTCCCGGCTGTTAGTCTAACGTCGCACCCGTAGGGCTGATTCCCTGACGGGGATCATTGAAACGCTGATTCACGAACCGCTATGCCCGGCCAAAGACACCGCTATTCACACAACATTTCACGGGGATTCTAAGTCTCTCCCCTAAATCGGTGTGCAAAGGTACTAACTATTTTTATTATATAATGTACGCGCAAAAGAAAAAAGCGCCAAATTTAGAGAAATTTAACGCTTTTCTTTATTTTTAAGATTTCTTTCTTAGAAATCCATGTTGTCTAGCGAATCGCTGAAGTCCTTTGGCTGTTCCTCTTTTGGAGCCTCATTCTGCTGCTCAGGACGAGGGCGACGCTCACCACGATCATGACGATCACCACCACGACGGTCGCCACGGTCTGGACGACGATCACGGCGCTCACCGTTACGCTCTGGGCGCTCACGACGCTCACCACGAGCTGGACGCTCAACATAGTCAGCTGGCTTCTCAATCAGTACACGATGTGAGAGCTTGTACTTACCAGTCTTAGGATCGATTTCGAGCAGCTTAACCTGGATGTGGTCGCCTTCCTTGATACCAGCCTCTTCAACTGTCTCAAGGCGCTTCCAGTCGATCTCGCTGATGTGCAGCAGACCGTCCTTGCCAGGCATAATCTCTACGAAGCATCCGTAAGGCATGATAGAGCGAACTACACCGTCGTAAACTTCGCCAACCTCAGGAATGGCTACGATAGCCTTAATCTTGCCGATGGCAGCATCGATGCTATCCTTGTTAGGAGCAGATACCTGAACCTTACCAACACCGTCAACCTCGTCGATAGTGATGGTTGCACCTGTATCCTCCTGCATCTGCTGGATAATCTTACCACCAGGGCCAATAACAGCACCGATGAACTCCTTAGGAATCTCGAGCTGTACGATACGTGGAACCTGTGGCTTCATCTCTGCACGTGGCTCAGCGATTGTGTCGGTGAGGCACTTCAGGATGTGCTCACGACCAGCCTTAGCCTGCATCAGAGCCTTCTCGAGGATGTCGAAGCTCAGACCGTCGCACTTGATATCCATCTGGGTGGCTGTCAGACCGTCCTTTGTACCAGTGGTCTTGAAGTCCATATCGCCCAGGTGGTCCTCGTCGCCAAGGATATCGCTGAGTACTGCGTACTTATCTTCTCCAGGGTTCTTAATCAATCCCATGGCAATACCAGAAACAGGCTTCTTCATTGGAACACCAGCGTCCATCAGGGCGAGTGTACCAGCACATACGGTAGCCATTGATGAAGAACCGTTTGACTCGAGGATCTGGCTTACCAGACGAACTGTGTAAGGGAAGTCCTCAGGAATCTGGCCCTTCAGTCCGCGCCATGCCAGGTGGCCGTGACCAATCTCACGACGGCCTACGCCGCGCTGAGCCTTAGCCTCACCAGTACAGAATGGTGGGAAGTTATAGTGAAGCAGGAAGCGCTGGTAGCTCTTGTCGAGTACGTCGTCAACCATTTTCTCATCAAGCTTAGTACCGAGAGTACAGGTAGAGAGCGACTGTGTCTCACCACGCGTGAAGATTGCGCTTCCGTGAGGCATTGGCAGAGGAGAAACCTCGCACCAGATAGGACGGATCTCATCAGTCTTACGACCATCGAGACGGATACCCTCGTCGAGGATACAACGGCGCATAGCGTCGCGCTCAACGTCGTGGTAGTAGCGATCCATCATGGCCTCGTACTCGTCCTTTGAGATCTCAGAGTCGGCAGTGATCTCGGGATGAGCCTCGAAATACTTCTCCTTGAAGTCTGCCAGCAGTTTCTCGAAAGCGTCGGCACGGTCCTGCTTGGGCAGCGCCTGCTTGGTGATGTCGTAGGCGGGCTGGTAGAGTTCCTTGTTCATCTGCTCGCGCAGTGCCTCGTCGTTCACCTCGTGATTGTACTCACGCTTAACGTCCTTACCCAGCTCCTTTGAGAGCTCGGCCTGGAGTTCACACATTGGCTTGATAGCCTCCATAGCAGCCTTAAGGGCGCCGATCATATCCTGTTCTGACACCTCTTTCATCTCACCCTCAACCATCATGATGTTCTCGGCAGAAGCACCAACCATGATATCCATGTCGGCATCCTTCATCTGCTCAAAGGTAGGATCGATAACGTACTTACCGTTGATACGGGCTACACGAACCTCACTGATGGGGCACTCGAAAGGAATGTCTGAGCATGCCAGAGCAGCTGAAGCAGCAAAACCTGCCAGAGCGTCGGGCTGGTCAACACCATCTGCTGAGAGCAGCATAACATTTACAAATACCTCTGCGTGATAGTTCGAGGGGAAGAGTGGGCGGAGCACACGGTCCACCAGTCTTGATGTCAGGATTTCGTTGTCGCTGGCTTTGCCTTCGCGCTTGGTAAATCCGCCGGGGAAACGTCCGGCTGCACTGTACTGTTCACGATAATCTACCTGCAAAGGCATAAAATCTGTTCCGGGAACTGCATCTTTTGCGGCACAAACAGTGGCTAGTAGTACGGTGTTGTTCATCTTCAACATGACAGCACCATCGGCCTGTTTTGCCACTTTCCCGGTTTCAATGGTGATGGTTCTTCCATCAGCCAATTGAAGGGTCTTCGTAATTACGTTCATCTTGTTTAAAACATCTAATATATATAAAACAGGCGCAAAGTTACACATAATTATATTAATAAACGAGAAAACTCAATATTTTTTTTAATTTTTCACTATTCACTATTCTCTATTCAGCAAAAAAATTATATCTTTGCACCCGCAAAACGTAAATTCTAATTAAAAATGAAACATATTTATAAAGCTGCAGTCGTGGTTTTGGCTGCATTATCAGTTGCCTCGTGCAACAACAATAAGTTTACCGTTGAGGGCCAGATTTCTGGCGCCAAGGATTCTGTGCTTTATTTTGAAAATGTGGGACTTGAGGGTATCAATGTTCTTGACTCTGTAAAGTTAAGTGATTCGGGTGACTTCTCGTTCAGTCAGGATGCTAATCAGGCTCCTGAGTTCTATCGTCTTCGCATTGCCGACCAGATTATCAATGTGAGCATCGACTCTACCGAGACTGTTCAGGTGAAGGGTCAGTATCCTGGTATGGCATCAAATTATACCGTTAGCGGTTCTGATAACTGCGATAAAATCCGTGAGTTGGCTCTTAAGCAGATTGATTTGCAGGCCAAGGCTATTGCATTGCAGAGTAACACCGAACTTGGTATTGTAAAGGCTAACGATAGTATCCAGACTCTTATCGATGCCTATAAGGACGAAGTTAAGCGTAATTACATCTACAAGGAGCCTTATAAGGCTTATGCATATTTTGCGCTGTTCCAGGCTATTGGCAATTATCTCATCTTTAATCCACGCAGCAACAAAGAAGATATCAAGGCGTTTGCCGCTGTTGCTACTAGCTGGGATACCTATTATCCACATGCAGAGCGTGGTCAGAACTTGCACAATATTGCTATCGAAGGCATGAAGAACCAGCGTATTGTAGAGTCGCAGAATGCTGATATTCAGGTAGATGCCAGCAAGGTTCAGGAGGCTGGAGTACTGGATATCGCTCTTCTCGACAACAAGGGCGTGATGCGTCATCTTACCGACCTGAAAGGACAGGTGGTTCTGCTCGACTTCCATGTTTTTGCTATGGATGAGTCGCCTGCTCGTATCATCACTCTGCGCGAACTTTATAATAAGTATCATGCTCAGGGACTTGAGATTTTCCAGGTTAGTCTGGATTCTGATGAGCACTTCTGGAAGCAGCAGACTGCAGCTTTGCCTTGGATCAGCGTTCGCGATGAGGACGGTGTGAACTCACAGCGCCTCACACTGTACAACATCCAGGCTGTTCCTGATTTCTTCATCATTGACCGTGGCAACAATCTTGTAAAGCGTGCCGCTCAAATAAAGGATCTTGAGGCAGAAATCAAGGCGCTTCTGTAATACTTGATATCTAGGATATAAAAAGCAGGGAACTGTAAATCCCTGCTTTTTTAACAGATTGAAAAGGTTTTGAACGAATCGGAAAACAACAATCTCTTTTTGAACAACAGCGAAAATTAAACGAACACAGTAGAAAGGTGTTTTGTCTATCTCTTTGTAATTTTGCACCCACAAACCAGAATTTGTAATAACTAAAAAATATAATTCTAACAATGAAAATTTCGTTTCATCAAATTAGTTTGGTTGTGATGACTGTAGCAATGTCGTTCGGCTGCAGTCATAGCGTGTCGGCCCAGCATCTTAGGGCAGATAACATCGATGAGGTAGTGAAGGCGATGACTCTCGAAGAGAAATGCCATATGGTGCTGGGACGCGGCATGCACTTCAACGACGAAGCTAAGTTCCCAGGTACAGCTGGTAGTACTTTCTCGGTTAATCGTCTTGGTATTCCTGAGACTTATTGCGCTGACTCTCAGCAGGGCTTGCGTATGAATGCTACACGTGCGTGGGATCATAATGATTATTACCCAACTGACTTTGTTGCTTCTATGACACTCGCCTCTACTTGGGATCGCGAGGCTGCATTCAAGGTTGGTCAGGGTATAGGTAATGAGGTACGTGAGTTCGGACTCGACTGGATTCTTTCTCCAGCAATGAACCTTATCCGTAATCCGCTGTGCGGACGTAATCACGAGTATTATTCAGAGGATCCATACCTCTCAGGAACAATTGCTGCAGGCTATGTAAAGGGTGTTCAAAGTGAGGGTACTGCTGCCAGCCCAAAGCATTTTGTGGCAAACAACCAGGAGACAAACCGTAACAACAATATCTCGCAGGTATCTCAGCGTGCGTTGCGCGAAATATACCTGAAAGCCTTTGAGATTATGGTCAAGGAGAGTGATCCTTGGACCATCATGACATCGTATAACAAGTTGAATGGCCCTTATGCTGTTCAGAATCGCGAGCTGCTTACTACGATTGTTCGCGACGAGTGGGGATGGAAGGGTATGTTTGTAAGCGACTGGAATGCTGGCGACGATGCCGTAGCTGCTATGATGGCTGGTAATGATATGCTGCAGCCAGGTCAGGACAAGCAATATAAGGCTATCTATGAAGCAGCAAAGAGCGGTAAACTTCCTATGGAGGTGCTCGATGCTAACGTAAAGCGAATATTAGAATATGTAGTAAAGACTCATAACTTTAAGGGATATAAGTATAACAATGAACCAGACTTGAAAGCTCATGCTCAGGTGGTTCGTGAGGTAGGTGCTGATGGTATCGTACTGCTTAAGAACAGCGGTATCCTCCCTCTCGCTGGCAAGCGTGTAGCCCTGTTCGGATGCACTTCTTACGATTGGATATCTGGTGGTTCTGGATTTGGTGGTACATCTGTTGGCCACTATACAGTATCTCTGGTAGAGGGAATGCGTTCTGCAGGATATGAAGTGTATAAGCCATTGATTAATACTTATACCCAGCACATTGCTGCTGAGGAGAAGCGCTTGTTCCCTAATGGTCGTCCCCCATTCTCGCTGATGCCACCAGCACGTGCTGAGGAGAAGCAGTTTACTGCCGATGAGCTCACAGCAGCTATCGAGGGTAGTGATGTTGCTATCATCTCTTTGGGTCGCAAGAGTGGTGAGGCTGCTGACCGCAGTGAGAGTGACTTCTATCTGAAAGAAGGTGAGAAACAGCTGATTAAGGCCGTTAGCGAGGCTTATCACGCTAAAGGTAAGCAGGTTGTAGTATTGCTCGATATCTGCAGTCCTATCGATGTTGCCTCTTGGCAGGATCAGATTGATGCTCTGGTTTGTACTTGGCAGGGCGGTCAGGAGAGCGGATTCAGTGTGGCCGATGTACTAAGCGGTAAAGTTAACCCAAGCGGTAAGCTGCCTATGACTTTCCAGAATAAATATGGTGATGCTTACGCTGATAAGAACTTCCCAAGCAATGTTGATGATAAGACGCTTGGTGCAATGTTTATGTGGGGATACAATAAGGATCAGGCTCCAAAGGAGCGTAAGCCACAGGCAAATATCGACTTCACCAACTACGAGGAGGATATCTATGTAGGATATCGCTATTTCGATAGCTTTAACAAACCAGTAGCTTATCCATTTGGATTTGGACTCAGCTATACTACTTTTGCTTATGAGAACCTGAAGGTAACAGAGGCAAATGGCGTTTATACTGTAAAGGTTGATGTAAAGAATGTGGGTAACAAGGCTGGTCGCAATGTCGTTGAACTTTTCGTTGCTGCTCCTAATAGTAAGAAGGCCAACAAGCCTGCTAAGGAACTCCGCAACTATACTAAGACCAAGCTGTTACAGCCAGGACAGGCTGAGACTGTTACAATGACTGTAAAGACCGAAGACCTTGCTTCGTTCAACGAGAAAGCATCTGCATGGAAAACCGATGCTGGTCGCTACGAATTCCTTATCTGTTCATCTGCCAACGATGTTGAGGCTAAGGCCACAGCTAATGTAAAGGCTTGGACTAAGAAGGTAAATAATGTAATGAAACCCAATGTGAAACTTAACTTGCTTAAGCGATAATGAAACAGTTTTTTTCGATTTTAGTGCTCGCATGCTGCACTGTGCCAGTGATGGCACAGTGGCAGATGCAGCCAACTCCCAATGACACACTCCAGCCAGTTCGTAATCTGGGTGGTGGTAAGGTGGCTTTCAGTATCTATGCTCCTAACGCCAAACAAGTAGGTTTTGGAGGCGATGCTATGCCTTGGGGTAAACCTCTGCAGTTTACAAAAGCCGATAATGGTGTATGGACTGCAGTTGTCAGCGATTTAAAGGATGGTGTCTATCGCTACAATTTTACCGTAGATGGTGTGAAAGTGCAGGACCCAAAGGGTGCTCTCTCTGCTGAGACTTCTGCTCTTGCAAATATTGGCGATGGCAAACAGTTCTATGATATGCGTCAGGATGTTCCCCATGGAGCTATTGCTCAGCGCTATTATTTCAGTAAGCCACTTAATACCCTGCGCCGTCTGCATGTATGGACTCCTGCAGGTTATGAGAAGAGTGCAGAAAAGCTCCCCGTGCTTTATCTGATTCATGGCGGTGGCGACAACGATGCTTCATGGCCCGGAGTAGGTTGTGCATGTAATATCCTTGATAACCTGTTAGCTGAAGGCAAGATGAAACCTATGGTGGTAGTGATGCCAAACGGATCTATTCCTGTTAAGAACATGATGGACGAGGTTCCCTTGTTTGAGAACGATCTCGTTACCAGCATCATTCCTTATATCGAGGATAACTATCGTGTGTATACCGATAAGGCACACAGAGCTATGGCAGGCCTTTCTATGGGAGGTATGGAGACAATGGAGACGATCCTTAACGATAATGATAAGTTTGAGTATTTCTGGGTACTCAGCGCAGGTTGGTTTCCTGCTCAGAAGGAGCAGTTCGAAGGCTATCGTCAGCGTCTGAATAAGGCTGCTACAGGCATTAAGAAGAATGTGCGTCAGCTTGTGTTCACTCAGGGCGATCCAGAGGATATTGCTTATCAGAATGGATTGGCTACTCTGAAACTCTTCGATGCTGCCGGCATCAAGTATGAGTACTATACCGCTCCAGGTGGTCACACATGGTACACATGGCGTAACAACCTGCATCAGTTGGCTCAACGTTTATTCAAGTAATATATTAAATTATACCAATATTTTATGAAAAAAACTATTATGACTTTTGCGCTTGCAGCTATGTGCTGTGCTGGCGCTCAGGCACAGGAGAAACTCTTCAACAGTGCCAGTGTTCAATCTCCAGTTGTTAACAAAGACGGAACCGTTACTTTCAACCTCTTTGCTCCTAAAGCAGTAAAAGTAGAGGTTACAGGTGATTTCCTGCCTACTCAGCAGATTGATATCCCTGGTTATGGCAAGTACGATGCTCCAGGAGTAGCAGAGCTCAAGGAGGGTAAGAATGGCGTTTGGAGCTATACCACCGACAAGCTGGCTCCTGAGATGTACAGCTATACCTTCAATATCGATGGAATGACAGGTGTAAAGGATCCTGCTAACATCTATGTAAATCGTGATATTGTATCGTTCACCAATATCTTCATCGTTAGCAATCAGAAGGGCGACAAGGGCGATCTGTATAAGGTAAACGAGGTTCCTCACGGAAACCTCTCAAAGGTTTGGTACAACAGTCCAACGCTGAAGATGCAGCGCCGTATGACTATCTACACACCTGCTGGTTATGACAAGGGTGGTAAGTATCCTGTATTGTATCTGCTTCATGGTGCTGGTGGCGATGAGAACGCTTGGAGCGAGCTCGGTCGTGCCGCACAGATTCTCGATAACCTGATTGCTACTGGTAAGGCTAAGCCAATGATCGTTGTTATGCCTAACGGTAATCCTAACTGTCAGGCTGCTCCTGGTGAGTGGTCGTGGGGTATGTACACTCCTGGATTCCGCGATGGTGGTACAGGTCCTACAGCTCCTGCTGCAGCCTCTATCCCCGAGAGCTTCATGGATATCGTAAATTATGTGGATGCCAACTATCGCACACTCAAGGATCGCTCTCACCGTGCCATCTGTGGCTTGTCAATGGGTGGTGGTCACACCTTCCACGTAAGTCTGCTCTATCCAAATAAGTTCGACTACTACGGACTGTTCTCTGCAGGTCTGCACTTGGCCAACGGTGGTTACCAGGATTCGTTTGCTAAGCAGATTGAAAACAATCCAACTTTCGCACAGCAGAGCGCTAAGCTGTTCGGCAGCAAGCCAAAGCTCTATTGGATGGGTATGGGTAAGACCGACTTCCTTTATCAGAGCACAGTCGACCTGCGCAATTACTGGGACAGCAAGGGCTACAAGTACGAGTATGTAGAGACCGACGGTGGTCACATCTGGCGCAACTGGCGTATCTACCTCACCATGTTCGCCCAGAAGATTTTCAAGTAAATACAGGCATTGCAGTCCTTTAACGCAAAGACTGGAGTCCTCTGCCTTGAGGACTCCAGTCTTTGTTATTAGGTACGCCAGGGATGATTATCAGGCAAAGCAAAGAACCGACCCCATGATCCTCAAGACATTCGTTTCTCTTACGAGTGGTGATAGGTTATACTCATCGCGAGCAACGCCTTTTTTTGCTTAAAATTTGGTTTTTCCACAAATTATTCGTATGTTTGCAGCGGAAACCTAAATACGATAATATTAACCCAAAGACAGAAGACATATGAGAAAAGTTACATTTAGACTAATGCTTTTCGCCACCATCATTTGCAGCATAAGTGTATTCACAGCATGCAGCAAAGAAGAGAAAAGCGATGTACCACCTTCATCAAAGGTGTACTTTACGTTGTGGAATCAGTGCGAGGCATTGACAGCCCTACAAAATTACGTGAAGGACGTAACCAACCCGAACAGCCCGAACTTTATCAAGGAGGAAGACCGTATCGCCACGTTCGACATGGACGGTACTTTCGTAGGCGAGCTATACCCGACGTATTTCGAGTATAACCTGCTGGAGTATCGTGTGCTTGACGATCCTGCGTATAAGGACATGGCTCCGGAAGACGTGAAGGAGACGGCGCAGGATATACGCGACTTTGTGCGCAAAGGCACAAAACTGCCCGACCACTTTGACATGAAGCACGCAAACGCTGCTGCTAAAGCTTACTCAGGCATGACACTAGCCGAGTTCGACAACTACGTCAAGTCCTACGCCCAACAGCCTGCCAACGGCTTTAGCGGAATGACCTATGGTCAGAGTTTCTACAAACCCATGCTGGAGGTGTTCGACTATCTGAAAGACAACGGCTTTACCTATTACGTGGTTAGTGGCTCCGACCGCTTCATCTGCCGTGCGCTGGTTGAGAGCATAGGCATCGAGCCTAACCGCGTCATCGGCATGGACGTAAAACTCATGTCATCCAATCAGGGTACGGAAGCTGGCGTAGATTATACCATGAGCCAGAAAGAAGACCTGGTGCGCACCGATGAGCTCATAATCAAGAACCTGAAAACCAACAAGGTGCTGCAGATTTCGCAGGAGATAGGCAAGGTGCCAGTGCTGTCGTTCGGCAACAGTAGCGGCGATTGCGCCATGCACAACTACTGTATGGGCAACCAGAAATACCGCACTGCCACATTCATGCTCGTGGCCGACGATGATGTCCGCGACCACGCCGACCTTGCAGAAGGAGCCCGTCGTGAGGCAAAATGGCGTGAGGCAGGATATTATATCATCTCGATGAAAAATGATTTCAAGACCATCTACGGCGAGGGCGTAACAAAGACAGATTTCATTTTCCAGTAGTAAACCTGTGATGACAAACTCTTAAACAAATGAATTTATGAACGGAACAGAACGTGTTTTTAGTATTTTCAAGGAGTTGAATCAGATTCCACGTCCTTCTCATCACGAAGAGAAGGTAGCCGACTATCTCTGTCAGTTTGCCGAACGGCTTAATCTGGAGTACGAACGCGACAAGCAGAACTGCGTGGTGATTCGCAAGCCAGCCAGTCCTGGGTATGAGGGGCATGAGCCAATCGTACTACTTAACCACATGGATATGGTATGTGTGGGAATGAATGACCCCTTAAACACTCCGATCGAGGCATACGTTGACGATGGGTGGATGAAAGCTAAGGGTACGTCGCTGGGTGCCGATAATGGTATCGGACTATCAATGGCATTGGCAGTTCTTGAAGATGACAGCATAATACATCCTGCATTAGAGGTGATGACAACCACTAATGAGGAAGATGGTATGTCGGGAGCTGCTGCGCTAAGCAAGGATTTCCTGAAAGGCCGCAAGGTAATAAACCTCGACTCTGAAGATTACGACACCATTACTACCGGTGCCGCAGGTGCTTGTCTGCAGTTCCACCGCATTCCTATTGAGCGTGTGCCAGTTACGGATGAAAACGGCCACTGGTATCGCATCAAGATTGATGGAGGACTTGGCGGTCACTCTGGCGTAGACATCAATAAGGGGCGTTGCAGTGCCGTGATTCCCACAAAGGCTATTCTGAATGCAGTCTGCCAGGATGAAGCAGTCGAAGTTTCAGAAATAGAGATTGGTGAAGCCAATGCCTCGATTGCCTCAAAAGGCGAGATTATGATTTGCGCAACATCTGCGGGTGCCGAGGCCTTCAAAAAGCATATAGACAGCATTAATCGTCAACTACGTGAAGCCTATCCACAAGATCCAAATATCAGTTGTAGACTTGAGGCGTGCGATGGGCAACAAACAACTATTCCCAAGCAGGCGATAGCGTCACTAGTAGACGGTCTGGAAAAGGTGCCGCAAGGTATGGTGAAGATGAGCGATACAATGCCCGGCACGGTGGAGACATCGAATAACGTAGGACGAATATCTACTGGAACCGACCACATCTATGTTTCAACGCATACCCGTAGTTTCATCGATGCTGATATGGACCTCCTCAGTAAGGATATTGCCAACACATTGAAGGCTGTTGGTGCTGAATCTGAAGTCATCATGTCGGCTCCAGCCTGGCAGGAAGACCAGCAGTCGCCCTTCCTCTCACTGGTCAGCGATACGTTCCAGGATGTGCTTGGCTGGCGTCCCCGTATGGTAGCCATGCACTTTGTGCTCGAAGCAGGATTCTTCGTGCAGCACTATCCCGGCATCCAGATAGCCAGTATCGGTCCGCGTATTGTAGAGCCCCACTCCACCAGCGAACGTGTGGAACTAAAGACCATCACCGACATCTGGCAGGTTCTGCTTGAATTGCTAAAAAGGATATAATAGAAGTTAATTCGATAATCTATCATGGGGTCGGTTCTTCCTCGTCTGTTGTGTCGTCGTAGGCCAGCATCAGGAGGGTGATGAACTCAGAAACTTCGTTGAAACATCTGGAGCAGGTTGAGATGTAGGCATCGGTGTAGATGGCGTCTTCTTGCTTGTTTACAGAAACAAATGGTGCTGTACGATTGATGTAAGTCCAAAAGCAGTCTTCAATGCTTTTGAAAGTGTTTGAGTAGTAATATCTGTCGATAGTCATTTCAAGTACAAGCTTGTTCGTTTCTGCCGTGATGTCGATGCGAGCTGCGGCTTGTACGTACATATCGAATGTCTTGCCACCATAGCCCTTACGCGATGCTACTTCGCCAAAAGCTGATACAAGTGTAACCTGATTACCCTCCCAGTCAATTGCAACCTGGCGTTGATAGGGCTTGGCCTCAATATATGCAGCTATGGCAGTTTTTACTTTTTCTATGTCTAACTTGGCATCTTCTGATTCTAGCGGAAATTCGAATTTGTAGTTAATTGTTGAAGATCTCTTGTTCAGTTCAAGCAGGTTTTTACCCCACTTTTTCTTGTTGTTGTCTTTTGTCTGGTTGAACTTTTCAATGGTTTCATTGAAAGAGTCGACATTGATTTTCACTTGTGCGCGGATACCCACTGCACACAATACTGCGATACAGATAAATAAAATTCGTTTCATAGTTATAAGTTTTTAGACGTTATTGGTTCCGCGATGGCGGTCGAATTTGCGAAGGATAAAGTTGAAGGCCTCTAAGCCTACGAGAACCAGAATGGTAGATGCGATGGAGAGAATATACATTCCACCTCCACAGGCCAGTCCGATAGCTGCTGTAACCCACAGACCCGCGGCAGTGGTAAGGCCACGCACCACATTCTCGCTCTTATGGAAGATGATGGTTCCGGCACCGATGAAACCGATACCCGAAACAACTTGGGCTGCTACGCGTGATACGTCCCATCTGTGCTCAGGGGTGTGCATGGCTCCTTCGAAACCATATGCTGACACTACCATGAACAGGGCAGAACCTAACGCAACAAGGAAATGGGTGCGTAATCCAGCCTCTTTTGCGCGATATTCACGTTCCAGACCAATGGCACCACCAAGGAGTGCTGCCACAAAGATACGCAATACAAATTCCAGATTCATGTCCATAATTACAGCTTTTTGCGATAGCAACGATGACGGCGATGAATAGTGGCATCAAGATACTGCCACTGCGAGAGTACACCCTCGTTCGACTCCATCTGAGGTCCTGTTTCGGCCCATTCAAAGCCATAACGCTGGAACTGGCGGATCAGATCGTCGAAAATCAGAGCATTGGCGCCCTTACCGCGATATTCGGGCAATACGCCTATCAGCAACAGATCGACGGTGTCGGTGTTGTGCCATTTAAGCGTTTTGAGTAATTCCCACCAGCCAAAGGGTAGGAATCTGCCGTCGCGAGTGCGTTGCAAGGTGCGTGAGAACGAAGGGAATGTAATACCAAAGCCTACCATCTTGTCGCCATCCATAATGGCAGTAACAAGATTCAGGTCGGCTATCTTAATATAATCGTTTACAAGCTTATCTATCTGTCGCTGAGAGAGTTCGGAAAATCCGTACAGATCCTTATAGGTGGCATTGAGCAGGTGAAACACTTCGCGGCCCCAGCCATCGCTTACAAGTTCCTTGCGGGTGAACTTATGCACTCTCAGACCATAACGCTGGCGAACCATCTCTGTAATCTTGGCAAATTTAGCTGGCACCACTTCAGGCACTTTTACCTTGCACTCCACGTAGTCGTTATCCTTATAGAATCCACCCATCTGCTCCATGTGCTGTGGGTAGTAAGGATAGTTGTAGTTGATGTACATGGTGGCTAACTGGTCGAATCCATCAATAAGCATGCCTTCGCGGTCGGTATCGATAAAGCCCAACGGGCCAGCAATCTCGGTCATGCTCTTGGCTTTTCCCCAATCTTCAACAGCCTTTATCAAAGCTTTACTAACTTCGGGGTCATCGATAAAGTCAAACCATCCGAATCTTACCTGTCTGCATCCCCAGCGCTCGTTAGCGCGGTGGTTTATGATAGCTGCCACACGTCCTGCTATCTTTCCGTCCTTGAAGGCAAGGAAATATTCTGCTTCACAGCATTCGAATGATGGATTCTTGTCGCGACGCAGTGTTGCCATCTCGTCGGAATAGAGATAGGGAACAGCGCTGTCACAACCTCTGTAAAGGTCGTAATAGAACTGTACGAACTGTTTCAGTTCACGTTTGGTCTCTACTCTTTTTATCTTTATCATGGCTGCAAAAGTACGACAAATATTTGAAACTCGCAAACATTTATTAAGTTTTTTTAAAGAGCTTCGATGTATTCGTGTAGCTTCTTGTAGAATGGGTGCCGGGTGAGTGTAGAGGCATCGCCGAGTATGATAAGTTTCATTCTGGCACGGGTTATTGCCACGTTCATACGGCGCAAATCGCGAAGGAATCCTATCTGTCCGTCATCATTCGAGCGAACTAAGGAAATCATGATGACATCGCGCTCCTGACCTTGGAATCCATCAACGGTGTTAACGCTTATCAGCCCTCGGAAGGGTTTGAAGAATTCGCGTTTTTTTAGCTGTTGGCGCAGATATTGTACCTGTGCCCTGTATGGGGAAATAACACCTACGTCTATGCGCTCTTCAAGAATACGTTCTTTGCCAATCTTCTCGAAGTACTGCTGTAATGCCAGCATGGTTAGCTCGGCCTCGGCCTTGTTGATACGGCCAAAGCTCTCGCCAACAAACTCTTCCTTGAATGAGATTCCGCTATCTTCTGGGAAGTCGAATTGTGATGTGTCAATCCAGCTCATCGGTACGTCGAGGTCCAGAATGCTGCGATATTTTACATCTGGCGAACTCTCTACCTGATTGTTGTAGAACCAGTCGCTCGAGAATCGCATAATCTCTTCGTTCATGCGGTATTGCATCTTCAGCAGCGTTACCACTTCGGGCTTATTCTCCACGATGCGTTCCATCAGAGTCTTTCCTAATCCAGCCTTCAGGGCTTCATAGCTTTTTACGGTAGGTGGCAGCTGACAATGGTCGCCAGCCAGAATGACTCTCGACACCTTGCGTATTGGTATCCAGCAGGCTGCCTCTAAGGCTTGTGCGGCTTCGTCGATAAACAGGGTGCTGAATTTCTGTCCTTCAAGCAGTTTGTTTGATGAGCCCACAAGTGTACAGGCGATGACTCGGGCTTCGCCAAATAGCTCGTTCTTGATGCGCAACTCTAATTCGGTGGCACGTTCCTTCAGTCGTTCTACTTTTTGGTGAAACTTATGATCGCCTTTTTTGCGATTGGCTCTTACCTCACGAATCGCTTTTCGTAAAGCCCAAAGCATCTCGTAGTCAGGATGAGCCTCAAAACGGCGCTCGTATGTAAACGACAGCATTTTGTCGTTCACGCGTGTGGGATTTCCTATTCTTAATACGTTTACCCCACGGTCTACCAGCTTTTCTGATATCCAGTCGACAGCCATATTGCTTTGTGCGCAAACTAAGACCTGACTTTCGCGTCGCAAAGTCTCGTATATGGCTTCAACCAAAGTGGTTGTCTTGCCCGTTCCTGGAGGTCCGTGAACGATTGCCACGTCTTTGGCTCTCAACACCTTGTTTACGGCGTTTTCCTGGGTAGCGTTGAGGTAAGGGAAGTGTATCGGACTGAAACTGAATGTCTCAGCCTTAACTCTACTATAGAACAAGTCGCGCAGATAAGCCAAACGTCCTTTTGCATTTATTACCTTGTCGAGGGCGTTGAACATCATCTTGTAACTAGTCTCGTCGAAGAATAGCTGTACGCCGACATTTGCTGCGTTCAGTACATCGATGAGGCCATTCTCGGGTACGCTTATCACCATCCTGTTGCCATCAACATAGCTAACGCTGGCTGTCATCTTGAAGTAGCTGATCTTGTCGCCATCAACGGTGAAGAAAACGACTGGCTTACCATATTCAAAATTGTGTTCTATATCTTCGTCGGTTTCGCGGAACACCTCTATCACTCGTTGATTCAGCGAGTTGTAATAACATTTTCCTATTGTCAGCGGGAACCATACATCACCTCGTTTCACCTTTCGTTGCAGTCCCATACTTTCTGTCTGCTGGCGGAAGGCTTCTTTTTCGGCTTCGTACTCTATCTGGAGTAACTGCCGCTGTTTTTGGAGCGCCAATATAGGCGAATCAAGTTGTTTTTCCATAAATCGGTTGCAAAGTTACACATTTTTTGTTAATTCTTCGCTCGGCTCTGCCGCTTTTTCTCAAAAAAGAATTCTTAATTCTTATTTTCTTTGTAACTTTGCAGCCGAAATGAAACAGATTTTGCTAATTAACGACATTGCGGGCTATGGTAAGGTGGGTATGGGAGCCATGTTGCCTATCTTGTCATACTTAGGTATTCCTACGTACAGTCTGCCTACGGCACTTGTGTCTAATACCCTCGACTATGGTAAGTTCAACATCCAGGACACAACCGATTATATCCGTGGAACACTACCCGTATGGAAAGAGTTGGGCTTTGGCTTCGATGCCATCTGTACAGGATTGATGTTCAGTGATGAACAGGCAAAGTTAGTTGCAGGATATTGTAAGGAACAAGGTGAACAGGGTACTACGGTGTTCGTTGATCCTATTCTTGGAGATGGCGGTAGGCTGTATAACGGAATGACTGAACGCCAGGTTGAGCTGATGCGCGAGATGGTGTCGGTGGCTCATCTTACATTTCCTAATTATACAGAGGCCTGCTATCTCACCAATACGCCCATAAAGATGGAGGGCATAAGCTGGGAAGAGGCTGGCGACCTGCTTGACAGTCTGCGTAAGATTGGAACAAAATCTGCCCTTATCACCAGTTGTAAGGTAGACGGACGCAATGCTGTTGTGGGTTATAATCATTTCGACGATAGCTATTTCCACTTGGAATATCATGAGATTCCAGGCTTGTTTCATGGCACTGGTGATATCTTTTCTGCCGTGTTGATTGGGCATCTGTTGAATGGCGAGAGTCTTAAGGTCAGTACTCGCACAGCGATGGATACCGTGTTCCGCATGATTGAGCGCTATAAGGATACAGAAGATAAAAATCGTGGTATCCCCATTGAGAAATGCCTCGATTTGCTATGATTCTTCATCTGCTGCATACCGACATAGAGAAACCAGAACGGTTCACTTGGCCTTTCTGTTACGAACCCCATCCGCTCTGTTTGTTAGCCTGCGAAGAGTTGAAGCAGGAGATAGCAAGGATAAACCCTACCGAAGGAAAGATGTTTGGTGTGCTGGTGGTGGAATCCGAAGATAAGTTAGGATTCCTTGCAGCATATTCTGGATTGCTTGAAGGACGTAACGATTGGGATTATTTTGTACCTCCGGTATTCGATGCCCAAAAGCCTGATGGCTATTTTAAGCAGAAAGAACGCGAAATATCTGCACTCAACCAACACCCATCACCCGACACCCAACACCTGAATCGCCAAATGTCGCAGGATTTGCAGTTGTGGCTATTCCGACAGTATCGGATGTTGAACGCCAATGGTGAAGAGAGAGATTTGGTAGAAATATGGCACGATTATCACCAGAATCCCAAGATACAGAAGAAATACCCGTTACCCCCAGGTGGTACAGGCGATTGCTGTGCTCCTAAATTGTTACAATATGCTTATAAGAACCACTTGAAGCCTATATGTATGGCTGAGTTCTGGTGGGGACCATCGCCGCAGAGTGAGATTCGTCATCATGGTGAGTTTTATCCTGCATGTAGAGGGAAATGTAAACCTGTGCTCACATGGATGATGCAAGGGCTTGATGTTGATGACGATCCGGAAAACTCTGGCTTCCTGCATCAAGGTGTAGAGATTATATATGAGGACGATGCTATTGCAGCTGTATACAAACCATCAGGAATGTTGAGTGTGCCAGGTAAGGCCGATGATTATTCGGTTGCTACTTGGGCTAAGGAACGATGGGCAGATTCTATGTTGCCTCATCGACTGGATATGCTTACATCAGGCATAATGCTTGTGGCAAAGAATGCTGAGGCTTATCACCATCTGCAAGAACAGTTTGTGAATCGTACCATCAAGAAGAAGTATCTGGCTGTAGTAGAGGGCGAAATAACAGCTGAACATGGTATCATTGATATTCCGCTTAGCAGCGACCCGCTTAACCGCCCACGTCAGATTGTAGATCACGAACACGGCAAACGCGCAATCACTGAGTATAGAGTGATAAGCCATCACCTGTCACCAACCACCCATCACCCAATAACCCTCCTTGCCCTCTATCCTCATACAGGTCGCACCCACCAGTTGCGTATGCATTGCGCACACCAGGAGGGACTGGGATGCCCGATTGTTGGTGATGAGCTGTATGGACATAAGGCCGACAGGTTGTATCTTCAGGCAGAATCTATAGCTTTTGTCCATCCGTCAAAAGGTAAACGAATGCATCTTTTTTGCCCATCAGACAAAAAAATATGGCGTTTTTGAACTGAGTTTGCAGATATTTGACTATATTTGCAAACAGAAATATATAAATTATGTGTCACATGAAAGCTATCAAAGGTCTATTTTTGTTGATTCTAAGTATTGTTGTGCTTAGTGTAAATGCCCAGACGGACAACCGTAAGGGCAATATTAGTGGTATATTGTACCAACTTTCGTTTAATATTCCAGAGAACCCATCGGAGAAGGTTACTGGAAAGGCAACTATCACATTCGATATTAAGTCGAAACAGGATGTTGTGCTCGATTTTCAAGGAACTCCTGGTAATGTATTGGTTTATAAAGCCAATAAGGGTAAAGGAAAAAAGGCTAACGTAAAGATTCAGAATGATCAGATTATCATACCAGGTAAGATGTTCAAGCCAGGAACTAATAAGGTTGCCATCGACTTCACCAGTCAGGAAAAGGCTTTAACTCGTAGCGGAAATGTGGTTTACACTCAGGTACAGGCCGATGAGGGGCGTGCACTCTTCCCATGTTTCGATGATAATGACATGCGTGCTCAGTATCAAACCACCATCAATGCTCCTGAAGGATGGAAATCGGTAACTGTTGATATGGCAGAGAAAATGGCTCCTGTTGACTATACCTTTATTACAGGTAAGTTGTTTGAAAAGACTTCGAATACCGATGGCCGAAATCTTCGAGTACTGTATTCTGCGACAGAACCAGACAAGGTTGCGCAGATTGATCAGGTGTTCCAAGAGGTTGCCAAGTCAATGAAGTGGATGGAGGGTTACACAGGAATAGGAAATCCCTACGAGAAAGAGTGCGTGATCTTTATTCTGCCAAGTCTCGATCTTGGAGGCCTTGAACGTCGTGGATATATCGTTCTGAGCGAAAGAGCTATCTTACTTGGTAAGAAACCATCGAAAGAAGAACTGTTGAAGCGCACAGAGCTGATTGCTCACGAAACATCACATATCTGGTTCGGTAATATCACTGCTATCGATGAGCCATGGGCTAAGGAGGTTCTGGCTAACTTTATGGCATCAAAGATTACTCGTAGTCAGTACAAGAAGGATGAGGTTGAGGTTAGTTTTATGAATACTTATATGCGAAATGCCATTGCTATGGATCGCACCGAAGCTACTCACCCTATAGCTCAGGAGGTTGACAATCCTCATGATCCTATTCTGTGGTACGACAACATCAACTATTGCAAGGGTCCTGTTATGATGCGTATGATGGAAGACGAGATGGGGGCTGAGGCCATGCAAAAGGGACTGCAGCAGTGTCTGCGCGATCATTATCTGAGCCACATCAGCTGGGATCAGATTGTTGAAACTCTCGACAAGCAGGCGCCTGCAGCTGGTGTTCGTCAGTTTAGTGATGTATGGGTAAAACAAAAGGGAATGCCTATTATCACTTGTGCTTATAAGGATGGTCAGATTGTTGTTTCACAGACCGATCCATACGGACGTGGACTTTGCTGGCGCCAGAAGTTTGAGCTTAAGGTTATCAGTAATCTTGGCGTTGCACAGACTATCAAGGTTGATATGCAGCAGCCTACTATGACATTCAAGCAGAAGGGTGGTGCCCCTGGTTTTATCATTCCTAATCAGGATGGTCGTGGTTACGGACGCTTTACACTCGATGATAATTACGTGAAGATTCTGCCAACCAAGCTGATTACCACTCGTAATGATATCAACCGTTACACTTTGCTTAATCTTATCCACGATAACTATCTGCAGGGAAAGATTGATCCAAGGCACTTTGGTGAGCTGTTCCGCTTTCTGGGGCGTGAGAAGAATCCTCTGATAATGGAAACGGCTATCGACCAGATGCACAAGATTGCTTCTGATCTTACGCTGCAGCAGCGATATACGCTTGAGTTGGTTATTATGGACCTTCTGGGAGAGAACAAAACAAAGGAGTGCCGCCAACTTGTTTTGCGTAAGCTTGGCACAAGCGCTATCTCGCCAGAGGTGCTGGATAAACTCCAGACAATACTGGATCGTCACAATGAAGAGGTGCTTGATGAGCATGATTATATGGAGATTGCCTATCGTCTGGCCATCACCCGTCCTGAACGTCGTGATCAGATTCTTGAGAAAGAGCGCGATCGCCTTATCACCGCTGGTAACGATGAGTTGCGTCAGGAGTTCGATTTTGTAAGTAAGGCCACTCATCCAAATGCTAATGCTCGCGAAGAGGTGTTTAAGAGTCTGCTTAAGGCCGAGAATCGTGTAAATGAGCAGTGGGCTCTTAATGCGTTGCGCCTGTTGAACTCGGATGTCTTTGAACCACAGAGTAATGTCTACATAGTTGAAGGACTTAAGGCACTGCCAGAGATCCAGAAAACAAATAGTCTTGCATTCCCAGGTCGTTGGACCAGAACGCTTATTGCACCACACAAGAGTGCTGAGGCTAAGACAGAGGTTCAGAAGTTCCTTAATGAGTCGGCCGACTTCCCTGCTGCTCTTAAGAACTTTGTCTACGAATCGGCTTGGGTTCTGATGAATCAGGTTCCTTATGTCGACAAGACTCCTAAACCCGCAACTACTGCTACTACAAAGAAGAAGGCTACTACTAAGAAAAGAAAGTAGTTCTTCTGTGATAGGCCCTAACCTAACAGCCTATTCCCACGGAGGGAACAGGCTGTTTCCTTACTACGTACTCGAGTCCTTTACCAAGAGAACTCGAGTTTATTTACTTTATAACAACCTTCTTACCGTTCTTGATGTAAACACCCTTGCGAGTAGGCTTACCCTGTAGGCGGTGACCATTCATGTCGTACCATGTCTCGCCGTTAGGCTCAGCAGTCTTCATCGCGTCATTTACGCCAGTAGTGCCATTACCGCCAAACAGACTAGAAAGGCTGATGATACGTGAACCAAAAATGTTTGTCTCGTTACTTCTGGGCTCATGGAATGTGTATACTTCAAATGGACGAGCCGAACGATAGTTGCTTATAAAGATGCTACCCTCTGTTTGGTCCATAATAGAGTCGCCTACATTTAGTACATAGATATCAGGTGAAGCCTCAATATTTTGGAAAGTAGGAACAATCTGTGCAGAATCTCCTAACCATACGCTCTCCACCTTTGTAACAGGGACAGTTACATTGGCTGATGCAAACGTGATCCACCCGGCATGATTAAACTCCGGTTCATACTCATCGCTGTTAGGCATACTGATGATGTAAGGCTTGTTGGCCTCAATGGTCTTGGCGCTCACCACACCATTCTCAGTGGGCTGACGCAACCAGAAGTGATAATCGCAGGCATCGTTGCCAAACGGACTGATGTTGCCATGCTCCTCGTGAGTAAAGGTCTGAACGGTAAATGGCAGCGCGATACCCTCCCAACCACGGCTTACGCTATCGCGGGTGGCCTGCTTAAACTCGCGATTGTAGCTGATGCTGTCGGCCTTGAACTCCTGTGGCACATAGAAGTTGTAATTGCCAGTACCGCCATCAGTAAGTTTGATGTTCTTGGCCACACCATTTATGACTACGTTGTTAAAGCCTGAAGGTGCCAGTTTCTCGTCGCCAACGTATATCAGCAGGTTAGGATTGCTAATGCCATCAAGCATCTCTGCTTTCAGCTCTGTAGAATCGTTCCATACGACAGCAGCAATCGTCTTGGCAACCTCGGCCTTTCCTCCACAGCTTTCAAAAGCATCGTCAATATTACCATTTTCTTCCACAACAAGTACTATTCCATCAAAAGATTCGGTTTTCTTTGTGATGGTCAGTATACCGTTAACATACGTCATTTCGTAGTTCGTAGCCTCAGCCCCGCTAACAGTGATGTCATAGGTTCCTGGCTCACTATCCGATGTGGCGTTAGTAGATACAATCGGTTTTTTAGTGAATACCGTATCGGTTTCATTGTTCTTAAAGCCAGAGTACTCTGCTTCAAGTGTTGGCAATGCCCTTCCTTGCTTGATGGTGTAACTCTTTGCAGTAATAGTCAGCGGTGCCTTGGTTATCGTCAAGGTTCCATTTACACACGTTACTGTGCTATTAGTAATATCGCCCTTTGCAATGACAATATCGTAAGTACCTACTGGCGATGTTGCTGTGGCACTGCAGGTAATAGCTGGTGTGCCACTCAGGGTTGCCCCCTCACTTGTAAACTCGAATGTGGGGTTATCATCGCCATAAACTCTTGTGTACGAATTGGCCGTTACTGTCACATCATCCGTAATCGTCAGTGTACCGTCAACATAGCTCATCTCGTAGTTCTTGGCTTCAGCGCCCGACGCTACTATCGGATAAGTTCCAGGCAGCGTGTCAGGTTTTGCCACAGTAGAGATAACCGGTTTCTTGGTGAAAACCGTATCCGTTTCTCTATTCTTTAAACCAGTGTAAGTAGCCTCCAAAGTAGGCATTTCCTCGCCGCGCTTGATGGTGTAGCTTTTAGCGGTTATTGTGAGTGGAGCCTTGGTTATTGTCATCGAACCATTGACACAGGTGATATTCAACATTGATTCGCCTTCAGCTTTTGTATAGGAAACAGTGATAGGATAAGTTCCTACAGGCGAAGTAGCTGTAGCACCACAACTAATAGTAGGCTTACCGCTGATGGCAGCGCCCTTAGTAGTGTACTCAAATTTAGGGTTGGTCGCACCATACTCACGAGTACATTCCTTAACAGTAATCACAACCCCATATTTATCAGTGAGGTAGCCTGGATTATCCTCTCCGCCATCGACGTGGGCGTAAGAAGCATCTACATGGTCTGCACTATATTCAGTACCGTCGCCACCAACAAGTTTTACGCAACCTGTAAAAAGATTTTCACCGTCTGTAACACTAGCTGTTGACCAACCACTACCAACATATATCGTAGTTAATTCAGAACAATCTTTGAACATATAATTCATTAGTTTTACTTTGGCAGTGTTAAAGTTACTAACATCAAGACTTGTCAAATTAGGGCAGTAACAGAACATAGTAGACATGTCTGTTACATTGGCAGTTTTAAAGTTGCTAACGTCAAGGTTTGTTAAACCAAAACAGCGCATGAACATGCCAGTCATGTTTGTTACATTGGCGGTGTTGAATTTGCTTACATCAAGGTTTGTTAGTTTTGAGCAATCATAGAACATACATGCCATGTTCGTTACATTGGCGGTATTGAAGTTGCTAACATCAAGGCTTGTTAAACTAGAACATCCATAGAACATGCTTCTCATATCCGTCACATTAGCGGTGTTAAGGTTCTCTATTCCTATAATGCTGTTCAGGTTTTCTAATCCGCTGAACCACAAAGTCGTACTTGTTAAAGTTGTACAATTTGCAAACGAAGCGTCAAAGACAACCGAAGTAATACTCTCTCTAGCATTGCTCCATGATTGATTATTAGAATCATTAAACGGTCCAACACTCATCCCATTTCGCCCTGTTTTCTGGCCATCATAATAAAAGGTGAGCGTCTTTCCATTCACAGTAACTTCATCAACAATAACTTCATCATCATTGTCTTTCAACACAGCATATGGTTCTAGAATTTTACCTGTTAAGTAGCCAGGATTATCCTCTCCACCATCTATGCGAGCGTAGGTGGCATCTTTATGTTCATCATCATAACTTGTACTAGCTCCGCCCACTAGGCTTGTACAATCAGCGAACATATAAGTACTCTCCTCCGTTACACCCTCAGTACTCCAACCTTCGCCAACATAGATGGTTGTCAGATTAGTACATCCTGCAAACATAAGGCCGAAATCTTTAACTTTAGCAGTGTTGAAATTACTCAAGTCAAGACTCGTCAAACTTGAACATGCTTCGAACATGCTTCGCATATTCAAAACATTCTCCGTATTGAGGTTACTAAGACCTTCAACGGTAGCAAGATTACTGCACAGATCGAACCAAGTAAAAGTACTGGTAAGCTCTGTGTATTGAGTAAATGAATCATCGAACACCACTTTTGTAATGGTTCCCTTCTGATCATACCATCCTTTTTCAGAATATTCACTAAATGGTCCAACGCTCATGCCGCCACGATCCATTTTATGACCATCATAATAGAAAGTAAGTACAGTATTATCTTCGTTCAGCGAAGCATAAGCATATTTCTTTTCTGTCAAGTAACCGGGATTTAAAGGGCCGCCATCGATATGGGCGTAGGTATAGTCAGTGTGGTCGGCATCATAGGAAGTACCTTGACCACCAATAAGAGCTGTACAGTTATTGAATACATTACCGCCCTCTGTTAAATTCTCGGTTGTCCATCCATCCCCCACGTAAATGGTAGTCAAGGCAGAACAGTCGGAGAACATATAATGTATTCCATAATAATTAGCAGCATCAGGTTTTACATTGGCTGTATTGAAACTGCTCAAGTCAAGATTCGTCAGACTGGAACAACCAGAGAACATAGAACCCATGGTTGTTGCGTTTGTCGTATTAAAACTACTTACGTCAAGACTCGTCAACCCAGAACAGTCAGAGAACATGGAATTCATGTCCGTCACATTATCCGTCTTGAATCCACTCACGTCAAGGCTAGTCAGACCAGAACATCCATAGAACATATAGTCCATTTTCGTCACCTTTTCTGTATTGAATCCGCTCACGTCAAGGCTTGTCAGACCAGAGCAGCCAAAGAACATCCTGCTCATGTCCGTCACATTATCCGTCATGAATCCACTCACGTCAAGGCTCGTCAGGCTGTAACAGCCATGAAACATGGAATTCATGTTCGTCACATTAGCTGTATTGAAACCGCTCACGTCAAGGCTCGTCAGGCTGGAACAGCCAGAGAACATACCGGACATACGAGTCGCATTGTCGGTCTTGAAATTGCTTACGTCAAGGCTCGAAAGGTTTGAGCAATCTTTGAACATAAAACCCATGTTTGTTGCATTGGTTGTATTGAAATTGCTCACGTTAAGGCTCGTCAGGCTGGAACAGCCAGAGAACAAACTGGACATAGTAGTCACATTGTCGTTCTTGAAATTGCTTACATCAAGGCTTGTCAGGCCTGAACAGTGAGAGAACATCGAATTCATGCGTGTTACATTGGTCGTATTGAATCTACTCACGTCAAGGCTCGTCAGGCCTGAACAGCCAGCGAACATACTAGTCATGTCTGTCACATTGGTTGTATTGAATCCACTTACGTCAAGGCTCGTCAGACTGGAACAGTCTGAGAACATGCCCTCCATGTCTGTCACATTGGTTGTATTGAATCCACTCACGTCAAGGCTCGTCAGACTGGAACAGTCTGAGAACATGCCCTCCATGTCTGTCACATTGGTTGTTTTGAGGTTCTCTATACCTATGATGCTGATCAGATTTTTACACTTATTAAACCAATAAGCTGTACTAGTTAATGAAGTGCAATTGGCAAACGATTCATCAAGTACAACAGATGTAATACTCGAGGCATTGCTATTCCAATTTCGTGAATACATACTTATGAACGGCCCGACATTCATACCACCTCTATCCTCTTTCTTTGAATCGTAGTAGAAAGTTAGTGTCTTTCCCTTACCAGGAACTCCATCAATAGTTACATCATCATCATTATCCGTCAGAACGGCGTATGGCTCTCGCAAATTTGCATCTGTCAGGTAACCAAGATTAGATGTGTCATCGATATGGGCATATTCTATATCTGTATGGTTCTCATCATAGGTTGTTCCAGCACCACCCACTAGGCTGGTACAACTAGCAAACATATATGTGCTCTCCTCCGTTACAGCCTCTGTACTCCATCCTTCGCCAACATAGATGGTTGCCAGATTAGAACATCCAGCAAACATGTTGCCGAAATCAGTTACTTTAGCAGTGTTGAAATTGCTCAAGTCAAGACTCGTCAGACTAGAACATTCTTCGAACATACTACGCATATTCACAACATTCTCCGTATTGAGATTATGAAGACCTTCGATGGTAGCAATATTTGAGCTCTGGTCGAACCATGTAAAGGTACTGGTAAGTCCAGTGTATTGTGCAAATGAATCATCGAACACCACTTTTGTGATATCTTCCCTATGGTCATACCAACCTCTATCAGAATAGCCATCAAACGGTCCAATGCTCAATGCATTTGCTCCCCATTCCATGTCATATTTGAAGGTTAGAGTCTTATTATCTGAACTGAGCACAGCATAAGGCTCAATACCTCTTTCTGTCAAGTAGCCTGGATTATCAGTACCACCATCAATATGAGCATAAGAGCCATCTGTATGGTTTGAGTCATATACCGTACCTGCTCCGCCCACAAGGCTGGTACAGTTACTGAACATTCCACTTGTGTAGCCTAAAGAACTTGCTTTCCATTGGTCACTAACATATATTCTAGTAAGGCTACTACACCCAGAGAACATACTCCAAGGATTTGTGACATTGTATGTATTAAAGTTACTCAAATCCAGTCTTTTCAATTCCTGACAGCTTTCGAACATCCTGCTCATGTTAGTTACATTGGCCGTATTGAAATTACTCAAATCAAGAATCGTTAGTTTCTTACAATAATTGAACATGCTTTCCATGTTTGTCACATTGGAGGTATTGAAATGGCTGACATCAATAGATGATAAATTATAGCACATATTGAACATCGCACTCATATCCGTCACATTGGATGTATCGAAATGGCTCACATCAATACTCGTCATTTGGTAACAATGACCGAACATACCTGCCATGTCCGTTACATTCGAAGTGTTCAGATATTCCAGTCCTTCGATAGTAGTAAGTTCAGTAAATCCGTAGAACCAATAAGCGGTGCTTGTAATGTTTGTACACTCGGCCATTGAACTATCGAACCGAACTTTACTAAGCCAATATGCATGCGAGTGCCAGCTTACAGCATTGAAGCTGCTAAATGGTCCAACGCTCATTGGATAAGAGCGAATTTTTTTCTTATTATCGTAGTAGAATACAAGACCTTCCGGCTCTTTAACGGCATATACCTCAAGTTTATCTGTAAGATAACCGGGATTACTTGCACCTTCGTCATTGTGGGCATAGGATTTATCTATATGATTGGCGTCATAGGTCGTTCCTTTTCTGCCTTTGATGCTGGTACAGTCTAAGAACATGTCAGAACTCTCCGTTACGGCATCAGTATTCCATTCGCAGGCCACAGTGATTGTTGTCAGGTTGGTACATCCATAGAACATATGTGTCATGGTTGTTACGGCAGCTGTATTGAAATTGCTTAAGTCAAGGCTTACCAAGCTAGAACAACCACTGAACATTAAAGACATGTCCGTCACCTTTGAGGTATTGAAATTGGTTATATCAAGATTCACCAAACTAGAACAATCATTAAACATACCACCCATTTTCGTGACTTTGGATGTGTTGAAACTGCTGACACCTGGATTTGTTAATTTAGAACAGCCACTGAACATACCCACCATGTCAGTCACTTGGGATGTTTTTAAGTTGCTGGTATTATTTACCTTTGTTAGATTCTCACAATTATAGAACCAATATCTAGTGCTTGACAAAGCTGTATAGTTGGCAAACGAATTGTCGAAATTTACAGTTGTAATACTCTCCTTATGGTCTTTCCATGATTGGTCTTCTGGATCATCAAATGGTCCAACAGATAAATAATCGTTTAAATCTTTCTGGTCATCATAATAGAAGGTGAGAGTCTTATTGTCATTGCTTAGTAATGCATAAGGCTCATTAGGCACTTCATAATCATACTCTACAGTTATGCTGCGGATAAAGAATTCTGCCTGACCATCACAATTCGTGCGAATATTTATTTTTCCTCCATAGCCACTGGTGGAAACATTTGTAAACTCATAATCATAATAATTGATTTTGTTCCAATCGCCATAATAATCGTAAAGCATATTAGTATAAGCGATAGCCTGCTCATCACCATTAACACTAATTCTTGGATATGACTCGTTATAAGCTGCTGCTCCAATATTTATAGTGATTTTATTTATAACTGCAGGGAAAGTCCCCTTAGACCACAAGTTATAGTAGTCATATATATTGCCAAAAGTATAAAGAGCCGAAGCTGCATCAGCCCAGTCAAAATCTCCAGTCCAATTAAAATTGTCTTCCTTAGTTTCTGGATCATGGCTATAATAGCCATCGTTGTCCTGTCCATAAAACTTATAGACTTCCGTTTTTGTTATTATTCTGTTGGCGCTCACTGGTAGTATCGCCGATAATAGCGCCACTAATGATATCAGTCTTATATATAATTGTTTCTTCATGGCCTATTACATTTTACGTGAGAATATTGGGTCGGGATTGCTGCTCTCTCCTGGCTCTTTGCTCGTCTTTGAGGTTGTGATAGTAACGACATTAGGACTATAGATGATGCCTTGCTTGGTGAGCAGATAACCACGTATATAATAGGTGGTGGTCTTCTCTAAATCGGCTATGGTGGTCATAACATTGCCTCCCATTCCGCTATGACCGATAGTTACCATAGAGTCGTCACGGGTTGGTGTCTGGTTTGTGTCACTATATACAAAGCCACAATCGATGATCTCTTCGTCGGCTACATAGCTGAATCGCATATCGGCATAAGTGTCGCCTACGTAAAGCGATCTTACCTCGCCTATCATGGCAGAGTAGGCTAGTGTTGTGACGGTCAGTTCGTCGCTATAGAGAGTCTCTTGAGTAGATTTCTTCTCAACAAAAGCGCGAACATAATAGGTGGTATTGTCTTTAAGTCCTTCTAACTTATATGCCTTAGCCGAAGTTAGGCCTCCATTGCCTGCAACAATCTTCTGGCCTTCGGTTATTGTAGGATGGGCATTGGTGCTATACACCAGTCCGTAATCTCCAACAACCTCTTCTGACACTACGTTTATTAGGAAATTGACCATGTCGTACGACACGCTCAGTTCGCTTAAGCTTACCGAGGTTTCCAATGGCAATATTGAGCCGTCTCTTATTTGTTCCATCGTAACCACAACTTCCTTGGGGCTTCGACTGCCGGCCACAATGACTACACCTGTAGTGCGATCGCGAGAGGTGCTATTTTCGTCGCATTTGATATGCAGGTCGCCGCTGCCTATGCGCGAGGCCGTGCCTTCGGAGGTCAACGAGTCGAGGTTGGCATCGAAGTGCAGCCATGTAACCGAAGACGGTATGAAAGCGAACCACTGGGCGTTACTTTCTACGTGAACCACCATGTCGCCCCCATCCGACTCGAAGCTGCCAACACTCTCAACGGTTTCGAGGTAAAGATTTGTAAGTCCGGCCTGCGAAACGGTGAATTCAGTTACCTTATCATAGGCTTCGCCATACTGCACAGCCAAAGATGTGGAGCGAATGGCATCGGTGGAGGCCGGGGCGGCTTTGATTTGAACCATTGTCTCGCCGCTTTCGCCACTTGTCTGGTCGAGCGTTATCCAGTTTACACCTTCGGGCGTAACAATCTTCCACTTGGTGTTACTGCTGATGGTCAACATCTGTGCCTCAGTAGGTTCGGTCGCGAATGTGAACGAACCGCGAGAGAGGTTGATACCATCGCCCTTTCCCGTCTGGCGGATTAATACCTTCTGGCGCAGGCCGCCATCAGAAACCAGTACGATAAGTGCTGTGCGATCGGCATTGGTGGTGTTCTGGTCGTTGCCGATTACAAGTACGCCATCGCCAACGCCCTCGCGTGGCTGTAAGGTGAGGCTGCTACCGAAATCGCCGGTATCTAGACTGTCTACCTTCCAATGGCAGTCGGCCGTGACGTTAACTACAGTCTCTTCAACATCCGATTTAATTTCAATCACGCCGTCAAGTACTCTTAGCATTTCCTTGGCAGGTAAAACCTCGTTGGCGTATTTGCCCTCACAACTTGTGAGAGTAGCCATCAGTGAAAGCGAGGTCAATATCGTAATGAATATCTTTGTTTTCATACCTTATATATTATATATGTGGGAAAAATCAGAAACTTAATGCCATACCAGCAGTAATCATGAATCCGCCTGCTGCGATGTCGCTGGCGGCTTCTATTCGGTTGAACTCCTGGTCCTTTTGAAGGCCGAAAGCATATTCGGGCGTAACAAAGAGTTGGAAGTTTCTAAGAGGAGCATAAACGAACTTAGCACCTGCCGAAGCACTATTGGCATAGCATTTGTCGCCGTAGAGATTGGTACCATCGGCAACCGTACCTGTTAACTGCTCAAGATAAAAACCAACCTGCGGGGTTAAGCCCAGTCGCTCGCTTAGTCGTATCTGATAACCCAGTTTGGCTGCTAATGTAGAACGCTTGTAGGTAACACTGCTCATGTAAGAGTAGTTACCATCGGCGGTATACCACCTTACGGGGTCGGACGAATGCAGACCTAAGGTATAGCTGGCCTGTAAGTCGAAATTATAGAGGACACAACCTACCGTTGCGTAAACTCCGCCCATCTGGCGATAGGTATAACCTGCACCGAAGTAGAATGCGAAGTCCTTGATATACTCTATTTTCTGGAGATTTATAGTATCAGTAGTTGTCCTATTGTGTTCAATGGTATACTCGCGGGTTTCGCTAAAATAGCCCTGCTTATAGATATCCACCTGGTATGTACCAATTGGCAGACCTACCAGTGTGGTCAGGTCGATAGAATTGGCTCCGTTAAGCAAAGCCCTTACATTACGCGGACGGGTATAAACGTTTAGCAAACCTATATGCGGTGACGGTGCATTGGCTTGAATACGATTAAATACCTTTCCCTGAACAGTAAAGTTGGTCTTTACCGGATCGCAGTTAACCTTGCGGGTCTCCACTGTATACGCCCCCTTACGAAGCTGAGTAAACCAACTGCCTGTGCCTACCTGGCGACCGTTGTACCATATTTCGGCATTGTCGTCAACATTCACATACACCTCGCCAAACTGGTCGCTCATATTCTGCATCTGTATATTAGCCATCTTTGTTTCCTTGGCATCGGTAGTTGCCACTATAATTGTGTCATTTCCCTCGTAGATGTCGTTTTGGGCAAATACAGCATGACGTCCGTAGGTCAAGTACTTATTGTAGATAGGTGATTTGCCCAGATATTCTCCATCCAGGGTTACGTCACTCTTTGCTTGTGATGTGGTGATGGTAACATAGCGACCTGTACCGATGTCAAGTAACATCTCGTATGTACGTCCACCCTGGATAGATGTGGGGTAGTAATAGTCGCGCATTACACCAAACACTTGATGTGATATGGTAAGTTTCTGTGCTCGCGGTGGCACATATAGCCATATTTCGCCAGTTTTCTCTTCTGTCCCTACGATTCCAAGCGAACCTCCGTCGTAGCGGAATCCTCTTTCGGGTGTCACAATCTTGATTAGTGCGGCCTTGTCGCCATTCTGGTCACGTCTCTCTGTTCCTCTGGTATTAGCAGTAAGGTCAGTCTCCAGTAACTTGAAACTAATCACACTAATACCGTCTGCCAATATAGATTGTGATAGAACAATCATGGCAATGAGTAATAGTTTCTTCATTTTTATTTGTAGTTTTTATAGGATAATACTATTGATTGTTTGTGGCAAAAATATGAAATATAATCTAAAGTACCAAATGTTTTGGTTATAAATTTGTTAGTTAAGATAAAAAATAGTACCTTTGCACGCAAAATTGAAAATATATAATATAATAAGGTATGATTTGCTTCTTTCAGACCCCACAGAAATCGGTGATTGCCACTGAGGTTGATCACTCACTTAGTGAACAGGAAATCAATGAGTTAAACTGGCTTTACGGCGGTGCAACCATGTTGGATGCCCAAACGTTAGATGGATTCTATGTAGGTCCACGCCGTGAAATGGTGACCCCTTGGTCAACAAATGCCGTTGAGATAACTCAGAATATGGGACTCAGCGGCATTTTGCGTATAGAAGAGTACTTCCCCGCAGCTAGCAAGGATGCTGAGCACGACGAGATGCTGCAGCGCATGTACACAGGATTGAATCAGGACATTTTTACTATCAACATCAAGCCTGAGCCCATTAAGTATGTGGATAATCTGGAGGAATATAACGAGAAGGAAGGACTTGCCCTGAGCCCAGAGGAGATAGAGTATCTGCACGGACTTGAGAAACAGAACGGTCGCCCACTGACTGATTCTGAGATCTTTGGTTTTGCCCAGATCAACTCTGAGCACTGTCGCCATAAGATCTTTGGTGGTACATTCATCATTGATGGCAAAGAGATGGAGAGCTCGCTCTTCGCAATGATTAAGAAGACAACACAGGAGAATCCAAACAAGATTCTCTCTGCATACAAGGATAATGTAGCTTTTGCACAGGGCCCTGTTGTTGAGCAGTTTGCTCCAAAGGATCAGAGTACAAGCGACTATTTCCAGATTAAGGATATCGAGAGTGTAATCTCGCTGAAGGCTGAGACACATAACTTCCCCACAACCGTAGAGCCATTCAACGGTGCCGCAACAGGTACTGGTGGTGAAATCCGCGACCGTATGGGTGGTGGTGTTGGTTCATGGCCTATCGCAGGTACAGCTGTTTATATGACTGCTTATCCACGTCTTACTGACGATGACAAACTGACTCGCGATTGGGAGAGCATTCTTCCCGTTCGTCAGTGGTTGTATCAGACACCAGAGCAGATCCTGATTAAGGCTTCTAATGGTGCTTCTGACTTCGGTAACAAGTTCGGTCAGCCACTGATCTGTGGTTCTGTACTCACTTTCGAGCATCAGGAGCCTAACGATACTAAGTATGCTTATGATAAGGTTATCATGCTGGCTGGTGGCGTGGGTTACGGCACCAAACGCGACTGTCTGAAGAAGGAGCCCCAGAAGGGTAATAAGATTGTTGTAGTTGGTGGTGATAACTACCGCATCGGCCTTGGTGGAGGTTCTGTTTCATCAGTTGATACTGGTCGCTATAGCAACGGTATCGAGTTGAATGCCGTTCAGCGTGCTAACCCCGAGATGCAGAAGCGTGCCTACAACCTGGTTCGTGCTCTTTGCGAGGAGGATGTGAACCCCGTTGTTTCTATCCACGACCATGGATCTGCAGGTCACCTGAACTGTCTGTCTGAGCTCGTTGAAGAGTGTGGTGGTGAGATTGATATGACCAAACTGCCTATCGGCGACAAGACCCTTAGCTCTAAGGAGATCATCGCTAACGAGAGTCAGGAGCGTATGGGACTGCTCATCGACGAGAAGCATATCGAACATGTACGTAAGATTGCTGAGCGTGAGCGTGCTCCACTGTATGTAGTAGGTGAAACAACAGGTGATGCCCACTTCTCTTTCAAGCAGGGCGATGGCGTTAAGCCATTCGATCTGGATGTTGCTCAGATGTTTGGTCACTCACCCAAGACGATTATGAAAGATAATACTGTAGAGCGTCATTATCAGGACGTAACCTACAGTCAGGATAAGATTAATGAATACCTCGACCGCGTGCTCCAGCTTGAGGCTGTAGCTTGTAAGGACTGGTTGACTAACAAGGTAGACCGCTCTGTAACAGGTAAGATTGCCCGTCAGCAGTGTCAGGGTGAAATCCAGTTGCCTTTGAGCGACTGTGGTGTTGTGGCACTCGACTATCGTGGCGTGAAGGGTATTGCTACCGCTCTCGGACATGCTCCACAGGCCGGTCTGGCAAATCCTGCTGCTGGTTCAGTGCTTTCTGTAGCTGAGGCTCTTACCAATATTGTATGGGCTCCATTGGCCGAGGGTATGGACTCACTGAGTCTCTCTGCCAACTGGATGTGGCCTTGCCGCTCTCAGGAGGGTGAGGATGCTCGTCTGTACGAGGGTGTTAAGGCTCTGAGCGACTTCTGCTGCGACCTGCATATCAACGTGCCAACAGGTAAGGACTCTCTGTCACTCTCTCAGCAGTATCCTAATGGCGAGAAGATAATCTCTCCAGGAACAGTAATCGTATCTGCTGGTGGTGAGGTTTCTGACATTAAGAAGGTGGTAAGCCCAGTATTGGTTAACGATAAGAATGCATCACTCTATCATATCGACTTCTCGTTCGACGAGCAGCGCCTTGGTGGTTCTGCCTTTGCACAGAGCTTAGGTAAGGTAGGCGACGATGTTCCTACTGTAAAGAATGCAGAGTACTTTGCCGATGCCTTCATGGCTGTTCAGCAGATGATTGAGAAGGGCTGGATTATGGCTGGTCACGATATCTCTGCCGGTGGTCTTATCACTACTCTGCTCGAGATGTGCTTTGCCAATACTAAAGGTGGTATGCACATAAACCTGCACGATATCTGTGCCGATGGAGATGTCGTTAAGACTCTCTTCGCTGAGAACCCAGGTGTTGTTATCGAGGTAAGCGACGAGTACAAGCAGGAGTTCAAGGACTTCATGGAAGAGCAGGGTGTTGGCTATGCTAAGATCGGTTATCCTGTAGAAGATAGCCGCAGCATCGTTGTAAAGGCTGGCGACAATGAAATGAACTTCGACATCGATGCACTGCGTGATGTATGGTATAAGACTTCATATCTGCTCGATCGCAAGCAGAGTTTCAATGGCAAAGCTAAGGAGCGCTTCGAGAACTACAAGAAGCAGCCTCTGGAGATGAAGTTCAACAAAGACTTCACTGGTAAGCTTGCACAATACGGTATCTCTGCCGATCGCCGCCAGGCATCAGGCATCAAAGCTGCTATCATTCGTGAGAAGGGAACCAATGGTGAGCGCGAGATGGCATACTGCCTCTACCTTGCTGGTTTCGATGTTAAGGACGTAATGATGACCGACCTTATCTCTGGTCGCGAGACACTCGAGGACATCAACATGATTGTGTTCTGCGGTGGATTCTCTAATTCCGACGTACTTGGTTCTGCCAAGGGTTGGGCTGGAGCATTCCTCTTCAATCCTAAGGCTAAGGAGGCTCTTGATAAGTTCTATGCCCGCAAGGACACCCTCTCACTGGGTATCTGTAACGGCTGCCAGCTGATGGTTGAGCTCGGTCTTACTGGAGCTAAGGGTGCTAAGATGCTGCACAACGACTCTCATAAGTTCGAGAGTGAGTTCATCAGCCTGAGCATTCCTCAGAATAACAGCGTGATGTTCGGTTCGCTGAGCGGCAACAAGCTCGGTCTGTGGGTAGCTCACGGAGAGGGTAAGTTCTCTCTGCCTGAGGCTGAGAGCGAGTACAATGTTATCGCTAAGTATAACTACGCTGGCTATCCCGCTAATCCTAACGGATCCGACTATAATGTAGCTGGTATTTGCTCTGCTGATGGTCGTCATCTCTGCATGATGCCACACTTGGAGCGTGCCGTATTCCCATGGCAGAACGCCTGGTATCCTGCTGAACGTCGTCAGGATGAGGTAACTCCTTGGATTGAGGCATTTGTTAATGCACGTAAGTGGGTTGAGGAAAAGGTGAAAAAGTAAAATGGTGAGAAAGTGAACATTTATTGGGAATCTTTTAAAACCTTCTTTAAGATTGGCATATTCACCCTTGGTGGTGGATATGCCATGATACCTTTGATAGAGGAAGAGGTAGTGGGTAAGAAACAATGGGTGTCGAAGGACGAGATGCTCGACCTGATTGCCATTGCCCAGAGCTGTCCTGGCGTGTTCGCCATAAATATTGCTACCTTTATCGGATATAAGCTGCGCAAAACTCGTGGTGCCATCTGTACCACCCTTGGCACAGCTCTGCCGTCGTTCTTGATTATCCTTGCTATTGCTATATTCTTTAGTCAGTTTAAGGATAACCCATATGTTGCAGCAATCTTCCGTGGCATTCGTCCTGCGGTTGTGGCACTGATTGCTGTACCAACCTTCCGTATTGGGCAGCGAGCCAAACTCAACTGGTACACAATCTGGATTCCCGTCGTATGTGCTCTTGCAATCTGGGCACTCGGCGTATCACCTATTTATATTATATTGATTGCTGGTATCGCCGGCTATCTGTATGGCATGTATATTAAACCCACTAACTCATGATTTTCCTAAGTCTCTTCATAACATTCTTTGAGATAGGCCTCTTTGGTTTTGGTGGTGGCTATGGTATGCTGTCGCTTATTCAGCACGAGACGGTCGAGGCTCATCATTGGCTCTCTACATCTGAGTTCACTGATATAGTAGCTATATCACAGATGACTCCAGGACCTATCGGTATCAATTCTGCTACTTACTGCGGATATACTGCAATTCATAATGCCGGATATGGACATCTGATGGCTATTCTCGGTTCAGCCACAGCAACCTTTGCTTTGGTACTCCCGTCACTGGTACTGATGATACTTATCAGCAGGATGTTTATGAAGTACATGAACACTCCGCTTGTACAATCCATATTTACTGGTCTGCGCCCTGCAGTCGTAGGCCTTCTCGCTGCTGCCACATTACTGCTTTGTAATAAGGAGAACTTCTCTACACCTTTTGAGAATCCCTGGCAGTTCTTTATCAGCTGCGCTCTCTTAATCGCCACCGCCTTTGGTACAGGCTATCTGAAAATCAACCCCATCCGTATGATTTGTTACGCTGGCTTCGCAGGACTGCTATTACTATATTAGTAAAGTCTTCGGGCTGGTTAATAATTACTCCCAGCGGAATACTGCGCCGTTGCGGCGGGCTGGGTCTGCACCAGTGTAGTCCATAGAGTATGGACTGCCTGTGGTTGGACTCTTGCCCAGATAGCGGTGGGTGCGCATGGACATAAGCATAAACTCGTGGTTAAGATAGTCCTGCCACAGAAAGACTTCAGCTTTTGATTCGTCGGTAGTAAGACGTACATCACCAGCAATGCCGAAGCCTGAAACAAACACGTATCGTCCGTCTTCACACTGAAGTATTACCTTGCCCTGACCTTTATCGATGATGCGGAAACGGGTAAGCTTGCCTTTGTCGTTAGAGTCGGTGTCGTAAAGCATACCATGCTTTAAGGCTATAGCGGGCTTGTTTGTTGCCAGATTGATGATGCGGAATGTTTTACCGTAAGGTATGTTGCCGCTTCTGTCTGCTTGAGGTTCTTCAACAGTAAAGTTATCGAACTCGGCAAAGCCGCCTTTCTTGCCTTTGTGATTGAAGGCGAAGAGAGCATGGCGCGAACCCTGGAATGATATTAGCTGATAGCTGAGCGGCATCTCACGACCTAACTGCTGATAACTGGCTCCATCGAGCGAATACTCGTAGTGAGCGCGATCGTGATCGAAATCACCTACCATACGGAGCCACAACTTATTAGTGGATTTTAGTTTGGCAACAACATCCACAGTGTCGTTGGTGGCTTGCTCAAAGCATCGTATGGTAAGAGTATTATCGTTTCTGACTATTCCTATCCATGAGCAGGGAACGTTGATGTTACCCAATCCGGCAACATCGCCATCCTTCATACCTTTGGTATACAATTCAACAGTAGCTATGCTGGTTGGGCCTATTACTCGTTGTGTTAGGGTGTTGCGGGCCCACATAAGTTGCTCTGCCGGCATCGACTGTAGGCGTAGACGGCCGTTATTTATGCTCCACTTTGTGTCATCAGGGTTGTGGTTCCATTGCCAAACACGACCAAGACTCTTTGTATTGAAGTCCTCATTTCGCTCATATGGAGCATGTGGCTTAATATCTGCGTTGATATTTGGCTTGAACCAGGTACGTGGGGCACGACCTAAGTTGCCTTCAAGTCCCAGCATGGGCCAACCGTCCTTCCATGTGATGGGAGCAAGGGTAACGGTGCGGCCAATGGAATGGAAGTCCATCATCAACAAGGCCCACCATTGTCCGCTTTGGTCTTCAACGATTCCGCCCTGATGGATGTTGGTGCATGCAGTAGCGTCTTTGTCGACTGCAGGAATACCAAACTTGGTTCCATCCTCACCAATGCGATATTTTACGCCTTGTGGCACTTGCGTTAGTGGTGCGGCATGGTAGCCGAAAGTCTCGTCGGCAGTTATAGTGATTGTCTCGTAGGGACCCCAAATATTCTTTGAGCGGCTGCAAAGTGTACGTCCGTTAGGGAGATAGTCGGTAGATATGAGGTAATACATGCCATTGATCTTGTACATGTGATGTCCCTCGCCAACGGCGTTACCTTCGGGGATGATGGTGCGTTCGGTTTCCTCAATAGGTCCGCTCATATCTGGTTTCAACTCTGTGCACTTCACTTCGCCATAACCATGGATAGCATAAATCTTGCCATCGTCATCGAAGAGCACAGAGAGATCGTAGATTCGCCCCTGCATGTTGTGGTGTTTCCATGGACCACGTATATCCTTAGAAGTGTAACACTGCAGACCTTTTCCATTGATGTTGGTGAATACATAAAACTGCCCGTTTGCATAGCGGATGGCGGGTGCCCATACTCCTTGCCCATATATCTCTTGATGGTTCTTCAGCGAGAAGGCGTCATCGTTAAAGTCGAAGCGGTCGAAACAGTATGATATGTTCTCCCAGTTTACCAGGTCCTTAGAGTGTAGTATGACCAGACCGGGTACGGTGTGCATGGTAGTTCCGGCCAGATAGTAGTCGTCACCCACACGGATGATGTCAGGGTCGGAAAACTCATCGTAAAATAGAGGATTGGTATATGTACCGTTTCCGTTATCAGCTGTCCATGATTGGGCTGAACACGGAACAAAGTAAAAGTGAAAAGCGAAAAGAATTGTGATCGCCATCAACCAAACATTACTACTAACCATTTTAAAATTACCTATAGTCATCATTACCTTTTCTACTTTTCGCATTTTCACTTTTAAAATATTAATTTGCTAATTTAGGCCATCCATCGGCAGTCCAACTGATGGGGCGCTGAATAAGAATCGATGCCCCTTTATGGGCGATACTGTAACCATGACAGATAAAAATGTCCTGGTCGTCAATATGATAGGCTGCGCAATGACCGGCAGCTTCGAAATCCTTCTTGTCGCCATCGATAAACAAGTCGCCACCACCGTAGCGCATATCTATGCCCTTGCTGTCTAAATATGGACCTTCTACATTCTTGCTGCGGCCTACAGCCACTCGATAGTTGCTCTTTGAACCCTGACAGCAGTAATCCCATGATACAAAGAGGTAATAGTAACCATTGTGCTTGAAAATGAATGGAGCCTCAATGGCATTTGGTCCGGCAAAGTCGGATGTTGGATTCTTTGGCGGATTGGGATTGATGGGCAGGGCGTTCTTGCTAGCCTTGCTATCGAGATTAAATCGGCGGGCAATGGTCTGAGGTTTGCACCCCTTTGCTATATGCATAGTCGTATCAAGACGGGCAAGCTGTATACCATCCCAGAATGATCCCCATACTATCCAGGGCTGATCCTTATCGTCGATAACAAAGTTTGGGTCGATGGCGTTCCAATTATCGCGTTTCTCGCGAGATGTCACGATACAACCCTCGTCGTCCCAGAGGCCTGAGGCCAACTTGCGGGTAGATAATAGACCGATTGCAGAACCGTTCTTACCAAAGGTTGAACAACTATACGCCATCCACCAGCGACCATGCCACTGGATGACATCTGGAGCCCATACATGGTGGGTAAAACCGGGAACAGAATCGTGGGTCCACTTGGGGATTACCGACATCACAGGCTCTGTATGAACAGTCCAGTTCTTGCGGTCGGTAGATGTCATATGCTGTATGCCCATGCCTGTAGCGAAGATATGATAAGTACTATCCTCATAGGCCATAACTGGGTCGTGGACCATTGGTGTATCTGTAATGAAGGGCAAACCCCTCCTCTGATGCTGTTGTGTCTGCGCTGGAATAGTGGCGCTTAAGGCAAACAGCATCACTGAAATGACTGATGTCCTCATAATGCTATTTTACTATGTATTTCTTGCCGTTTCGGATATAGATTCCTTTACGTTGTGAGGATTTTACTTTGCGACCTTGAAGGTCATACCAGTTATCAATTGTCCGCTCGGCTCCGCCGCTTGGCTCGTCCAAGAACTGTTCATTGTCAATTGAACGAATACCTGTAGTGGATTCGGTTTGATAGCCCCATGCAGTAGTACCTGTTGTTGCAGCAACAGCCGTAAAAGCAGGTGCTTTTGTAGTGCTGGGTTCTAAGGTCTGTTCTACCATCACACCATGGTAGTAAGTACTACCTATTTTAAGTGTGACGTAGGATGTGCCTGCCTCAACCTTCCATGTGCCTGTATATTTACCAGTGATATTACCATCAGTAGTCAGTTCAATATCAACAGGCTCAGCAGCCGCCTTCTTGGTGTGATCCAACTTATACTCGTGTATCAGCAGTTTGTATTTACCAGGAATACGGTCTGTAGCTATCTGTTGCGTTGTGGCAATGTCGGCACTCTTTACCTCCTCACCAGTATACTCGAAAGGAGCAACTACCAACCAACCGTTCTTGCTCTGGAATACTTGGTGTACACGCACCTGGTGGCTTTCACTCCAGTTCTGGAAACGGGTATGGTATACCAGATAGGTGCGACCATCTTCTGCAGCAATGATGGAGTTATGACCTTGCGAGCGCTCACCAAGATTTCCCTTGGCCTGATTGCCCCATGAGGTATAGGCTCCGAAGATGTTCTCACCACGGTTGTTGTCATTCTCTTTTGGACCGAAGTTAAGCAGATATGAAGAGAATACAGCACTGTTGTTACGCGAGTCGATAAATGGTCCGTCAGGATTCTCAGAACGGAATACACGCATCTGGTAGCCACCATTATTATAGTCGGTTGGTACGCCACCAGCAGCAAGTCCACCATAGGTTACAAACAGATAGTAATAACCACCGATATATTCGATGTAGCTTGCTTCACCAGAAACATAGAATCCACCGGCAATTTTCTTACCAAAGTAAGGGTCAATGGTTATGCCGTCGCCCGATCCTGTCAGAGGATAATCTATCGTGTAATCACGCAGACCTGTATTCTCATCAAGTTCAAGCATCCATATACCACCGCTCCACGAACCGTACGACATCCACAACTTACCGTTTTCATCGTAGAACACGCATGGGTCGATACAGTTGGGGTAGCGGTTACCCCATTTGTTACCAACTGCATATCGGCTAGGCAGCGATGCCTGAGTGCCGATAGCTTTTTCCAAGTCGGTATCCTTGTAGGATGTGCCAGTATGGAATCCGCTCATCACCACAGAACCTTGATAAAGATAAGGTCCCTCGATGTTGTCGGATGTAAGTAGCACAATGCTTGAATACCAATTGTCGCCGTTTACGCTAAGGTACATACACCATTTGTTCATGGCTTTGTTCCAAATAACGTCGGGCGCCCACATGTTACCATCTACACTATAACTGGTGCTGCCTCGTTTCGACCATTTCACAGCTTCAGCCAAAGCTGCGCTGTTGGTAGCGTCTGTGCTTGTAGCTGTAGCCCATGGTGCGGTAAAGGCAGTCCAATTCATCATGTCGGTTGTCTTGGCTGACGCGCGATGCGAGCCAAAGATGTAGTACGTCTGGGACACTGGCTCCCACACGATGCTGGGGTCGTGCACGCTGACGCGATTCAGCGTGTAGGCCACGGCACTCATGGGAACCAGTGCAGACAGTAGTATATAAAGATACTTCTTCATTAATTCAATTATTCAAATACTAAGTGACAGGCATCTACTGTAAAGTGGAAATAGAAATCGTTACCATCTGTTACAGTGTTCAGGCCGATGTAGTTCTGATGATAGGTTACACCATCGTTGCCAATCATCTCACATTTTACGTCGGCAGATGAACCGTGGTTTGTTACAGATACAGTAACTGTAGCATCGTCCATGGCAGCGAGCCATGTAGCCCAATCTGTCTGACCACCACTTGGTGTACACTTAGAAGCCAATTCTTCACCTTTCCAGCCAGT
>DEHD01000003.1:0-12310 GCA_002351725.1 Prevotella sp. UBA2809 | reverse complement strand
TCCAGTTACCACCACCTGAGGTGAAGTTTTTGAAACGAACAGAATAAGTCTTGCCTACAGGTACATTAATCTTGTCAGAGTGGGCACCCCAGAAAGCTGTTGAGTTATCCTCAGCACCAATCACGGTGTCGAACTCGATGTGGCTATTGTCAACAGTATAGTGGAAATAGAAATCGTTAGGATTGGTTACAGTGTTCAAACCAATGTAATCCTGATGATATGTTTTGCCGTCATTTCCAATCATGGTAGATTTAACATCGCAAGTTCCGTCACCATTATTGGTTACATATACTGTTACCTTAGCACCATCCATGGCAGCGAGCCATGTAGCCCAATCTGTTTGACCACCACTTGGTGTACACTTAGAAGCTAATTCTTCACCTTTCCAGCCAGTACCCCAGCCCCAGTTGTCGGCGCGCAGGATTCCATATTCGGTAGAACCATCGGCATTAGTTAGGCAGACTACGAAGTTGTTCCAGTTACCACCACCTGAGGTGTAGTTTGTGAATGTGCTAACAAATGTCTCTCCAGGATTGACCTTGATTTTATCTGAGTGAGCGCCCCAGAATGGTGTAGAGTTGTCGGTAGCACCTATAGAGGTGTACATCTTATCTACAACCTCGAACTCTGCAGTAGCGATAACTGGTGTAGCAGCCTCACCCTTGTAAGTCTTAGCATAAGCTGCAACAAGCATCTTCTTACCAAGTGTGTACATATCAGGAACAGCCTGGAAGGTAAGATCCTTAGCTGCTACAGTAGCTGATACCTCCTGCTCGAACTGTACGGTAGCTGTTACATTTGCAAATGCATCAGCAATGTCAGTTCCCTGTAGAACCTTCTTGGGCACACCATTCAGAGTCATCGACAGAGGCTGTTTGTCCTCTCTAGAGGTGAAACCGCCGATAGGCTCGATGGTGGAACCGAGGAAACTGATGTAAGAACCCTCTGGAACCAGGAAACAGCGAATATTGCCGTTAGAAGCATCTGCATTGAGATTTGCTAAAGGAGATGTCTGGTTGTAAACCTTAGTTACAGTACCATTTGTCATGGTAACAACCAAGCCACCGTTTGTGCGGTCAACGGTCAGTGTAACCTTGCCTCCAAGTTTATCAACGCCAGTGTCGGTATCTGTCTCAAAAGTGAGATCACTTGTTACCAGACTGCGGTCGATGTAGTCACCCCATTCAGAGTTTCCGCTTGGCTGGTTGTCGAAACGGATTCCTCCGTACTCCTTATAATTAGCAGCACCGCGATCCTCATCGTTACAAATAATCATTGCGTAGTTTTTATAGGTGTTGCTGGCATTTGGATTGATATTCAGGTTGAACTGAGCAATCCACTTTCCGCCTTCAGGAACCTGATAGTATTTTGTGAACTGTGCCCACCAGCCAGTGCTATAGTCGGTAGCACCAATGGTATAAACATCCTCCTCCATACCTTCGATCACATCGTCGCCCTGATTCTTGGCCTTTTCTGCAGCAATAGAATCAGCTTTTGACGAAAGCCAGTCAGGAGCGTTTATGCTGAACAGATCACCGCCCTCACAGCTCGTCAATGCCATCAGGCCAAGAGCTGCTGCACAAAATGCTGTTGCTATTTTATTGTATCTCATAATTGTATACTTTTTCTTAGTTCTTATTTTTTTACTCTTATTTAAAATCAGAGGCCTACAACTGGGTGTACCGGACCGTACAGCTTGTCGGCGTTGCTGGTACTGCTGTTTGCTGAGTTACCCTCAAGATTTGGGTTATCGTTCAGTGTTCCCTGATAAATTGGGAAGAACTCGTGACCCGGAATCCAGCTGTCGTATGAACTCTTAAGCTGTTCATCGACGCCAACCTCAGAGTAACTAACAGACTCCTTCACTCTTGACTTGTCGGTAGTACGACGGAAGGTGCCATGCTCCTTCAGCTGCTGCAAGCGTCCTGCATCGTAGAAGAATCCCCAGCGGATAAGGTCGAAACCACGACCAAACTCGCAACCGAACTCCTTTGGACGCTCAACATTGGCAATCTGCTCGAACAGTTTGTCGGCAGAGTTGAAATCGGCAAGCTTCAGATCGGCCAGTCCTGCACGCTCACGAACCTGGTTGATCCAATCGATAGCCTGCTGTGTTGGTCCGTTAACCTCGTTCTCACACTCAGCAGCACGCAACAGAACGTCAGAGTAACGCATCATGCGAAGGTTGATACCACAGTGCAAACCGGTAACCACCTTGTCGTAAATACCTGTGCGGAAGTTGGTGTTCTTGGCTACAGGCAGTCCACCATAGTTATTATTAGTAGTAACAGGTGCATCGGCTGTCATAGGAGTTCCATAGCATACGTTACCGAATTCAAAGCCTTCCCACTCATTCTCGTATGTACCAATAGTCCAATAGAGGCGTGGGTCGAGTGAACCACTTGTTGTGCGCTCCTTCTTAAACAAGTCGTACAACCAGTTTGATGCAGAGAGGTCAGCCCATCCACCGAAGTCGCCAGGACCGAAGTTAGACTCGATGGCCGAACCCTGAGTAGCGTTGGCACTGGTGTTTACTGGTGTCCACTCGTCGTCGGTTCCCTGTGAACCATAGTCCAGATACTGAATCTCGAACAGACTCTCATCGTTGTTTTCATAAGCAGCACCCTCGCGGAAGTTATCACCATAGTTAGCCATCAGCTTATAGGTTCCATATTGACCATTGATGATGTTCTTAAGTACTGTGAGAGCATCGCTGTACTTGTGGCGCATCATCAGAGCACGTGCATAGTAGCCTGCTGCAGCACCACAGGTGGCGCGACCTTTAGCCCACTCACCGCCTTCGTTGCGGCTAGGAAGTAATGTCATAGCCTCTGAAAAATCCTGCTCAACCTGATCCCATACCTCATCGTATGTGCTGTTGGTGCCATAGAGACCGTCAAGTGTAGAATATGTAGCATAGTCGGTAATCAGGATAGGATTCTGATAGTAGCCGGCCAGATTATAGTATGCCAAACCGCGGAGGAACAACATCTGTCCCTTGATGCGCTTCTGCTGCTCGGTAAGGATACTGTTGTCTTCTTTCAAACGAGAAAGAGTGAAGTTTGTTACGTTGATGGTGTAGTACCAGTCGCGCCATGACCACTGTCCGATTTCATCGGTGAAAGGTACGTTCAGATCGTCGAAAGGCATGTACCATACCTGAGAAGAGTTCCAAACTTCGTCACCACGACAAACGTCGAGCATAAAACCTACACGAGCGTATGTTCCCTCCATACGTATGTGGTTGTAGGCAGCAATCACATTCTCCTCAAGATCTTCGGCTGAATAACCAAAGGTTGCTGCCGTTTGCTGGTTAGGGTTCGTCACATCCAGTTTGCTTTCGCAAGATGTCAGTGTGCCGATGCCTAACAGAACAGCCAGGGAAATATTATATAGTTTCATATTTCTTCAAGTTTTAAATTTTCAATTAATCTATTCTTTAGAAGGTGAAGTTCAAACCGGCCATGAAGCTTCGTGCTGTTGGATATGAGCAGAAGTTGTAACCTGGTGTGAATGTGCCGCCTGCATAGTCTACGTTGTAACCCTTGTATTTTGTAAAGGTGTAGAGGTTCTGAGCAGATACGTAAATACGAACACCTGAAACATAGTTGCCAAACCACTTATTAGGCAGATTGCATCCCAACTCAATGTTGGCAATCTTCCAGTAAGCTGCATTCTGAATCTGGCGGCTGCTGAACAGATCGTTCCATGCCAGTGTAGCACTGTTAGAAAGATAAGTACGAGGAATGCTTGAAACATATGTGTCTCCATCCCACTGGTTTGCACTTAATACAGCTACATCCTTGTTGCCATATCCGTAGCTTGAGTTCAGTGTGTTGTAGAGGTAGTCAGATACATGATATCCAAGAGCACCGAATGTAGAGATGCTGAAGTCGAATATCTTATACTCCAGATGTGCACTGAGACCGAAGTTTACTTTTGGCAGACCACTGCCGAGAACGGTCTGGTCGTCACCGTTGATCTGTCCGTCGCCATTGATATCGCGATAGAAACAGTCACCTACCTGTGCACCTGGCTGGTATTCGTCGAGACCCTTAGCCTGTGCCAAAGCGTTCAGCTCATCGAGTTGGGCCTGGGTGCGGATGATGCCCTGATAATCCCAACCATAGAACTTACCAACCTCCTGGCCAATCTCTGTGATGTATGAACCTGTGATGTACTTATCTGTACCGAAACCGAGTGATGTTACCTTATTCTTAAGAGTGCTCAGGTTTGCGCTGATCTGGTGCTTAAGAGCGTGGTCGTTGTTACGGTATGTCAGAGAGAACTCAAAACCGCTGTTCTCCATAGAGGCCGCATTCATGGTTACTGATGTGTTTGCTACACCAGCGCTTGCAGGAACAGGAACACCGTAGAGCAGATCCTGCGACTTGTTCTTGTACCACTCAGCAGTAAACTCGATGCGGTTGTTGAAGAAGGCAAGGTCAAGACCTACGTTCATGGTCTTTCTCTTCTCCCATGAGAGCTTCTCGTTTACGAAGTTAGAAATAGCCGAACCGGTAATAGGCTGATTGCCGAAGCTATAAGTCATGTTGTTACGTGCCATAGTTGCCTGAATAGCGTAGTCGCCTACGGCTGCCTCATAACCAAGTTCACCATAGCTGGCACGGATCTTGAACATGTTTACGATATCGCGGCTGATGGGGAAGAACTTTTCCTTATCGAAACGCCAACCCAGAGATACTGAGGTGAAGGTGTCCCAACGAATGTCCTTTGACAAACGAGAGCTACCGTCGCGGCGAATGATACCAGAGATGAGGTACTTACCGTCGAAGTCGTAGTTAAGACGAGCAAGATATGAAGCCAGGGTGTGCTTGTACTCATAGCTGTCAGCACTCCAAGAACTTGCGTTCTGCAACTGCAGGAAGTAAGGCTGTGACAGGTTAACACCTGTTGCCGACATAGTGTTTGTGTTCTCCTGCTCGAAAGTCTGACCTACTACCAGGTTTGCATGGTGCAGACCGATGGTTCCGTTATATGTCAGCGTATTCTCGATAAGTGCATCGGTATACTTGCGGTGTGCCTTGGTGAGGCGCTCGTTCTCCTTGGCAAGATATACACGGTTACTCTGTATCCATGCAGGAATCCAAGTCTTATCGTTGCATGATGTTGTGCTGTATGAGAGGTTGATCTTATAAGTAAGCTCGTGGTTCTTGCTCTTTACGCCAATCATGTTAAGTAGGTCAACATCGGCAGAAGCAGTACCTACAAAGCGGTCAACAATGGTTTTACGTGTAAGCATGTTGTTTACAAGCAGTGGGTTCATTGCTGAGATATCACCATGAACAGTGTCGTAGTAAACACCATATCCGTAAGCGTCATACTTATAGGCGCTGGCAGAACCTACAACGTCATCGAGTATCCAAGTGTTTGGATCGTATGCCTTGATGGTTGGCTGCATGTTCAGTACACCGCTGAGCACGTTACCCAGATTACCATACAGACCCTGAACATACTCGCTGGCATTAGATACGGCCATGTTGTCCTGGTCAGAGTGAGAGTAAACAAGACTTGTGCGGAACTTCACGAACTTTGTGTCCATGGTGTTGTTTACACGAGCAGTGTAACGCTCAAAGTTAGGACCAGCACCTTCCAGAGTACCTTTCTGATTATAGTAATCAAGACTTATATTATATGTATTATTAACACCACCACCGCTAAGGTTTACGCTGTGGTTCTGACGGATACCTGTTTTAAAGGCCTCGTTGAGCCAGTTGGTGTTGGTATTGTCTCGGAAATGATAAAGACCGTCGGCTCCCTTGCTGTAACCACCAGGAACAGGAATTCCTGCATTCTCGGCAGCAATACCCAGATACTGGCTGTACTGGTCGGCATTCATGATGTCGTAGGCATTCTTCTGAATCTGGTCAATACCCACGTATCCTTTATAGTCAACCTTCAGTGGCTGCTCCTTCTTACCGCCCTTGGTAGTGATAATTACCACACCGTTAGCAGCTCGTGATCCGTAGATGGCACCAGCAGATGCATCCTTCAGAACCTGAATGGTCTCAATGTCGTTTGGTGAGAAGTCACGGATTGATGTACCCATAGGCACACCGTCGATAACATACAGAGGTGCTGTGCTACCGAACGAACCAATACCACGGATACGTACTGATGGGTCGGCTCCAGGCTGACCGTCAGAGGTAATCTGTACACCGGCAACCTTACCCTCAAGCATTGAAGAAATGTTAGAGTGTGACACACGCTTAAGTTCATCGGCGTTAACGATAGAAACCGAACCGGTAAGGTCGGCCTTCTTCTGTACACCATAACCTACTACTACCACTTGTTCGAGCATCATGGCATCGCTCTCCAGCTGGATCTGTTCAATAATCGCGCGTCCGCGTACAGCTATTTCGCGATCTTTGTAACCTACGTAGCTAACTACGAGAGTTCCATTTGATGGTGCGTCGATGGTAAACTTACCGTCGAAGTCGGTGATGACACCTGTTTGTGTCCCCTTCAACTTAACTGTTGCACCAATGAGTGGTTCTCCCTCTTGGTCTACAACCTGGCCGCTAACCTTTATGGTTTGCTGTGCCACTAATGCCATTGCAGGAACAGGATAGGCCGACAGACCTCCCAGCATACCCAGCGTTAGCATTGCAGAGAATAATACTTGTTTTCTCATTGTTAATTGTTTTAAGTTTTAATTGTGAATTAGTTAATTGTACTAAATTTGGGTGCAAATATAGATATATATTATAAAGGGTAGGTGGACAAAACGTTTTATAAGGTGGACAAAACGATTTTTGTCCCCCATAGCATAAATTTTCCACTTCTTGAGCTATATCAAGACACGTTCTTGAGCTATATCAAGACCAAGAACTAGGATTAGTGCCAAACAATTTGGTAAAGCAACGTGTGAAGTATTTGGGATCATTAAAGCCTACGGCGTATGCTATTTCTGTAATGTTGCGATTGCCGCTCTTGGATGATAACATCTCTTTGGCCATGTTCAGACGGTAGTTACGAATGAATTGTCCAACAGGCAGACCTGCTTCAGCATTTAAATGCTTGCTTGCAACAGATCTGCTCATGCCTAATGCATCGCAGAACTCCTGAACGCCGAATTCAGAATCCATATAGTGGTTTTCCATGATCTCCATCACACGCTCCATAAAAGGTTTAGTACTCTTCATGACTTCCTCACGATCGGCTTCCACGCTCTTTGTTACACTCTTTTTGTAACGCTCCTGATTATCCAGGATATTCTGGATACGTGTCTGCAGCTGATGAGGATCTTCTGATTCCTCCAAGACCTTGCGAATAGGATTGTATAGTTGTTCGGCCTCACGGCGTTTTACTATTGCCATCCACCTATTATATATATATATAAGTGTAGCCACAAACAAGATGCTTAATAACAAGCGGAACCACCAACTACGCCAGAAGTAGGGTTTTACAATGACGTCAATGGAAATAGTATCACCTTCGCCAGCGGTTTGTACCGACTTGTATTTCACTTCGAAGGTATAGTTGCCAGCTGGTAGGGCACTGTATCTCACAGAGTGCTGCCCAGGCTTCAATACTTCCCAGTTGTTGTCGAATCCTTTTAGGCGGTAGCTGTAAACACCTTGCATCTCGTAACCAAAGTCAAGGGCTGAGAAATCTATTGAGAATGAGCGGTGCCCTTCTTTCAGATAGATGGTCTTTGCCACCGAAATATCCTCTTTAAGATATTCGCTCTGGGCTATGGCTTCCTGATTGTCTACCATCAGTTTAGTAAATGTAAGGTGGCCGTGGTAGTGGGTTTCGGTGTTGTTGGCAATCATTTCAATCAGTCCGGCCTCGCTGCCCAGATAAATAGTTCCAGCTGCATCTTTGATTGCCGAATTCCAGTAGAAATGTGGACTTATCAGTCCGTCATACTGCGAGTAGTTAGTAAATGCCTGCAGTTTGGGGTCATATACCGAAAGTCCGTTCTGTGTTGTTATCCACAATCGCCCGTTAGTGTCTTCAACGATACCCTTCACGCCATTGTATACCAGACCATTCTTTTGTGTAAGAACCTCAAACCGCTCTTTTCCTTCGTCATCAACAACGCGCTTGTAGAGTCCGTATCCGTTACTTCCCAGCCATAGTGTTCCATCTTCGGTTTCGCAGAATGAAGATATTTTATCTACAATTTTCGATTGGGGGTCGGAAAGCAGGTGACGAATAGCGCGATTCTTAAACTTGCCGTTCTTACCCGATCTCAGGTCAACAATCACTACGCCTTGCATGCATCCCATCCACAGATAACCGTCCCTGGTAATGATAGAACCGATGCAGCCTCGTTCTAACAGGCAACCTTCAAAGGGCTCTGTCAGCTGATTTGTCTTAAAGTTATAAAAGAACATTCCATCGTTACTACCAATCCACATTCCATTGTTGATATGGTCGTAGGTCATAGCTCCGATAAATAGCGTCAGTCGGGCCTGTTCTGGTGGAAGATTAAGACGTACAATCGTTTGTGGATTCTTCATGTCTATCCAACAAAGTCCGCCTCCCCATGTGCCTATCCATAAGCGTCCGTAACCGTCGGCAGCAAGAGTAGACACACTGTTGTGGGGCAGGGCCGAGTTGTCTTTTGTATAGTGTATGAAGTTACGTTCTCCTTTCAGTCTACGATTCAGACCGCCTTCTACAGTACCAACCCAAAGTGTACCGTCAGGTGCTGCGTACATGGCGTTTACCGGATTAGGTGATAGTGATCCTGGGTCGGCAGTATGTATGCTGTTCTGCAGCAACAGCTGTCTGGGCACAAGTCTTATAACGCCTCCTGCTTCGGTACCTATGTAAATAAGTCCCTTATCTACCCATAGGTTGTGAACAAAGTCGTTTTTAAGTGGCGGGTTACTTGTTTGTGTCCAAGCAGTAAAGCTTTCTGTCTTGTCATCGTATATGTTTACACCGCAAAGCGAACCTACCAACAATGTATTGTCGGGCATCAGAGCCAGTCGTGACAGAAACTCATGAGAGAGATTCTGGGTAGGAATCTGTTCCAGCTTATGCAGATACGGGTCGTAGCGGTAGAGTCCGTGATTGGTGCTGAACCATATAACATTGCCACGTTTCAGCATATCGGTAATATATAAACCATAAAGCGGTTTCAGCAGTGGCGATATCTCTTCCCTGATCAACTGGCCGTTTTTCTCTACCATACGATAGAGACCTCTGTCGATGCCTATCCACACGTTTCCGTTACCTTCTATATCGCATACGCTGATCTCTGGTGTGTTGTCAGTATATCGATATGTGCCCATGTGGCTTACTTGTCCGTTTTCATCAAATGTGATAAGGTTTACATGTTTTGTAGTGATGAGCCAGATGCGCCCCAATGCATCACAATAGGTCTTTACTCCTGGTTGCGATAGTAGCTCGCTTATGTCGCCACTAGCCGTTTTGGGCACTATTGGCAGCATCGTGTTTAGGTTTATTACGTTAGTTCCCTCATCGAATGCAACCCATAGGCGCTTGAATCTATCCTCGGCCACCGATTTGCATGAAAGACTCTTCAGACCCAAGGCTGGTGTCATCATGTTGAAACCATCGTATCTTACCAGTCCGCCTCCATAGGTGGCTATCCAAAGAAAACCATTTGAGTCAGTAAACAACCAACTGACGTTATTATGTGGCAGACCGTTGTCGAGGTTGATAAACGACTGGTTATATCGCTCAGTCAGAATGTTGCCGTTAGCCAGGCAAGCTAACGACAACATGCAGGATAATACAATCGTCGCTAAACGGTTCATTTCTTAGTATTGATACCAAATACGCACAAAGCACCTGCAACCAGCAGAATGCCAGAAACAATCATCATATATGCCTGGTTGCTTCCAACTATGGTGAGAATGGTGCCACCAAGCAGTGCAGCTACAATCTGTGGCACACAGATGGTGCCGTTGAAGAGTCCCAGATAAGCGCCCATGTGTCCATACCCCTGCAGTGCATTGGTAACCAGAGTGAATGGACATGCCAACATGGCAGCCCAGGCACATCCGATAAGTAGGAATGGTATAATCTGCAGATACTGTCCTGGGCAGAATGGAATGAGTGCAAAGCCCAGACCTCCTATTACCAGACTCACGGCGTATGCGATCTTGATGTTCTTGAATCTTGGTATGGTAGCTGCCCATAAAACTGCGCTTACTGCTTGCAGGGCGTATAGTACACCAGTCCAGTTTCCTGCTACCTGATACTCTTCGCTTGCAGAGTCGGCAGTGTTCCATACTGTTATCGATACGGCATCAACAACATAGGTCCACATATATAGGAATGCTGCCCAACAGCAGAACTGTACTAGTCCGATACGCCAGAATGCCGATGGAGCGTTCTTAAGCAGTACAAACCAGTTGGCCGAATCTTCTTTCTCTTCGGCTACGGGATTGTATTCGGCATACTCCTGTGGAGGCCACTCTTTTACTTTAAGTGTTGTGTAGATAACGCATAGGATAAGAATGGCTGCGCCAATGTAGAACGACCATATAACAGTGTCGGGTACAACACCCTCAGGAGCTACGTTCTTCAGTCCTATCCATGCGAGGAAAAACGGAAAGAGGAATCCTACTACGCTACCGGCATTACAAAGGAACGACTGGATAGAGTAGGCTTTACCTTTCTGTTTCTGGTTAACCATGTCGCCCACCATCATCTTGAATGGCTGCATAGCCATATTGATACTGGTATCAAGCAACATCAGCATCACTAGACCGAATATCATAACCATTGATATGCTCAGTCCGAGCGATCCGGCGTTAGGCAACAGACACATAACAGCCACAGCCGTCAGTGCTCCTATAAATAAGTAAGGTATACGACGACCGAAACGTGTCCATGTCCTGTCGCTAAGTGTTCCAACGATAGGCTGAACCAGAATACCCATCAATGGGGGGAGTATCCAGAAGAAGCTCAGCGAGTGTGGGTCGGCACCCAGCGTACGGAATATTCTTGAAATGTTAGCACTCTGAAGAGCATAGGCGATCTGTACGCCAAAGAATCCGAAACTCAGATTCCACAACTTCCAAAATGATAAATCCGGTTTTTGTTTCATAATGCTATATCTCTTAATTGTTTCACTTTTTCACCTTTACTTCGTTGTTCCACGAACAACAAGTCTCGTCCTTACCACTCTTTTCTCAATCTTCTCAAGTGGCGATAAGCCTTCTACCTTATCCATCAGTATAGTAGCGGCCTCTTCGCCTACACGATGGCCGCGCTGCTCAACTGTTGTTAGCATAGGGTCGCATGCCACTGCGCGCTGTCCGTTGGTAAATCCGCATATCTGCACATCCTCTGGCACCCGTTTCCCTGCGTGCTTCAGAGTGTAGAGTATGCCTATGGCAGTATCATCGTTTACGGCAAAGTATCCATCGGGCGGATTGTCCATTGCCATCAGTTTGGGGGTTAGCTCCTCGGCCATAGCGCGGTTGTCACATAACGTCACAATACTCTCGTCAATCTGTATGCCGTGTTTTAGCAGTGCATCCTTGTATCCGTTAAAACGGTTCTTCGATATCTCCAGCTGCATCGGTCCGCCGTAGAAAGCAATGCGTTTGCATCCTGATTCTATCAAGTGCGTCACAGCATTCATGGCCCCAAGATAATCGTCGACCACCACACGGCTTGCGTTTACACCCGTACATATTCTATCGTAGAACACCATTGGTATTCCAGCGTCAATCAGTTTCTGATAGTGATCGTAATACTTTGTGTCCTTTGCTTGCGACACAATTACGCCGCACACCTTGTAGCGATGGAAGTTCTCGCATATCTGTGCCTCACGCTCATACTGTTCGCCGCTAAGTGCCACCATAATCTGGAAACCTCGGGCTCTGGCAGTTTCTTCGATACCTGTAAGGATAGAAGAAAAATAATAATGTGTAAACTCAGGCACAATAACGCCAATCATTCGCTGTGGCATTACTCTGCTGTGTCGAAGCGCCTCGCCTATGGCATTGGGATAGAAATTGTGCTCTCGTGCATACTGTTGGATAGCCCTGCGGCGCTCTTCGCTTATGCGGGGTGAATCCTTGAGTGCACGCGACACTGTAGCCACGGAAATACCAAACTCCCTGGCTATATCCTTCATTGTCATTGGCGCTTTTTCCTCCATCGGTCTTCAATTATTCTGCGTGCAAAGATAATGCAAAATGAAATAAAAACCAAATATTTTCTGTTTTTTCTGATGTATAACTTGTTAAATGCAATGCAAACGTTTGCATCGTGAAAAAAACAAAAAATAAGAAAAAATAGAATAACGTATTAAAAACTAATATATCTTACCTGTTGGCGGAATTAATTT
>DEHD01000021.1:656-35782 GCA_002351725.1 Prevotella sp. UBA2809 | reverse complement strand
CTAACCCGGGAAAAGAGACAACAAAATCAGGAAAGCAGACAACCTAATCAGAGAGATAAGTCAACAAAATCAGTATAATAAACAGTAATTAACAAAACAGTAACAAATCAAGGCTCTGAGGGAGTCAACACTATACAGGGAAAGACAAAGTGGTGGGTGACTCTTGCGAAAACATTCTATGGGAGTAAAGGGTGATAGAATGGATAATTTATTGAAATTTAGTTTTATTATTATATATATTATAATATATATAATAATAAGATTTTCTTAGTCAGCTTTTTTAGGAAAAGCAAAAAAACTTCCTGTCATATTTGAATAAATGAATAAATGAATATTTGCTTTCGAAAAATTTTCGAAAATAATTGCCAAAAAATTTGCACAGTTCAAATAGTTTTTGTACCTTTGCATCATAGATGCAAGACCAAGAAAAGCATCTAAAAATTGCGAACAAGCCGGAGAAATATTTTTTGTAGGCCTACCAGAAAAATTTCCGAGGCTAACGCCGCAATACTACGACTAAGGAAGAGGTTTTAAGGAAAAGGAAATATTTTTACACCCTTAAAATTTTGTTTATTTATGGCATTAAAAGTAAAGGCAGTAGAGAAGCTACTGAAGTTTTCAAACGATCCTAACGACAAAGGTGAGTATCGCTACGTGTTGAGCCCCGACCTGTACACCGCGCTGAATCAGGAAAAGGTGATCAAGGAAGCTGCACAGCGCAGCGGCGTGATGGAAGGCGTAATGAAGGCTTGCTGGGACGCAGCTGGACAGGTGATCAAGGCGTGGGCCACTGAGGGCCACTCGGTAGCCATCCCTGGACTGGGCACCATGCGATTCGGATTGCGCTCGAAGGCAGTAGATAAGGTTGAGGACGTGAAGGCTGGCCTCATCAGCACCCGCCGCATCATCTTCACCCCATCAGTGGCACTGAAGGACGAGCTGAAGAACACCGCCATCCAGATTACCTGTATCGACCGCAACGGTAAGGAGGTGAAGCGCGTGACCAGCGGCGACAGCGGCGACATCGAGGACCCCGAGAACACCCAGCCATCAAGCGGCGGCAACGGAAACACCCAGCCATCAGGCGACGTTCCCGGAGAGGGAGATTAAGCGTGCGGGGCGAAAGCCCCCACCCGCTTAATGTAAAAATGTAAAAATGAGAAAATTTAAAAATTAAACATTATGACGAAGAGAGAAACCATAAAATTCATCGTGCAGATGATTGCAAGTATCGCAACGGCGATTGTTACGGCCCTAGGTGCAACGAGTTGCATGGGCATGTAGAAAAGGAAAGTCACCTCACGGAGGGTGGCTTTTTTATTAGAAGTTCTGCAACTCGGTATAGATGCGCTGCACAGGCAGCCCCATAACATTATAATAGCTGCCATTGAGGCCCGTAACACCGATATATCCTATCCACTCCTGAATGCCATAGGCTCCCGCCTTATCGAAGGGGTGGTAGGTTTTTATATAATGCAGTATCTCATCATCGGTGAGCTGCTTGAAGGTGACATCGGTGGTGACAGAGAACGAGCGCTGCTTGCCTGACGTGAGCAGACAGACGCCTGTGGTGACCTGATGGGAGCGACCGCTAATGGCGCGGAGCATACGAACGGCATCGGCCTCGTCTTTAGGTTTGCCAAGAATATCATCGCCAACGATAACAACAGTGTCGGCTGTGATGATAAGCTCGTCGGCCTTGAGAGTGGGCTTATAGGCAGCGGCCTTCTTTTCGGCGATATACTGGGCTACCTCACTGGCGGGCAGCGATGAGGGATACGACTCGTCGATGCCATCGATAACGCGGACTTCGAAATCCAAACCCAATCCCGCCAACAATTCCTTTCGTCTAGGTGAATTACTCGCTAAAACATATTTAAAATTATCCATTATCAATGTTTAATGTTTAATGTTTAATGTTTAATGTTTCATCACCAGCCGAAGGCTTTTTCGTTCATTACCCATTTGCCTTGAGCACGCAGGACCTGCTCGATGACATCGCGACCGCAACCACGGCCACCTTCGATATCGCTAACATAGGTGCTTATGGCCTTGATCTCAGCACAGGCATCCTTGGGGCACACAGGGCACCCTACCCTGCGCATTATCTCCATATCAGGGATGTCGTCGCCCATATACATTACCTCTTCGTCGGTATAGCCGTAGATGGCAAGGAACTCATCGTAGGTGGCTATCTTTACGGCACAGCCAAGATAGATATCCTCTACGCCAAGACCCTCGTAGCGAACACGAACGCTGTCGACCTTGGCACCTGAGAGTATGGCAATGCGAAGACCAAGCTTCATGGCCAACTGAATGGCATAGCCATCCTTGATATTAACGGTGCGCAGTGGCAGACCAGCCTCGCTGAGGTTGATAGTAGAGCAACTGAGCACGCCATCGATATCGAAGATAATGGCCTTTATCTTATTTAAATCGTAGTTAATCACTTTTTAAATTATTACATTTTTAAATTCTTACATTTTTCAGAACTTATTGAGGTGGACGTTTTCCCACTTAAGTTTCTCTTCGTCCTGAGGCTTGCGCTCGTCAAGCCAATGGCCTATGGCGAGAATGCAAAGGCAATTGAAGTTATCAGGGATGCCAAGCACACCACGGATGACATCATCGGCAGGAGTGCCATCGTCGAGACCGCGACCGCGCATCTGAATCCAGCATGAACCCAAGCCAAGCTCCTCGGCCTGATACTGCATTGAGATGGCAGCGATGGAACCATCTTCTACCCAGCAGTCGTTCTGCATGGGATCGCCAAGAACGGCAATGGCCACAGGGGCGCCCTTAAGGAACTGGCTGCCCATATTCTTTGCATCGCTGAGCTTCTCGATGTCGACAGGATCGTCGACAACAACAAACTGCCAGGCGCGCTGACTCTTTGACGTAGGCGACATAAGGGCGGCACGGAGTATAAGCTTGAGGTGCTCGGGGTCGATTTCCTGAGCAGAGAACTTGCGATGACTGCGGCGCATCTGCGCCAGATCTTTAAAACTTGTCATAAGAAACGAATATTTGAATTTCGGCTGCAAATATATAAAAAAACTGTGAAAACTACAAAATTTTCAATGGTCAATGTGCAATGTTCAATGTTTTTTCATACCTTTGCAGTATGAACCAGCTAGTTACTAACATCTATACTAAGTGCAACCAACTGCCACCGCTTAAGGAGGGCAGCTACTTCCACAGTCGTGAGCTGATGGAGATATTAGAGGCTGCACCGCACCAGAAACCATATATGGTGTTGGTAACGGATGAGGAGGGAAACGAGCTGAGTCATATGTTAGGAATAGTGCGATATCGCACACTGATTCTGCCGCCATATCTGCTGATACACTGCCGAGTATTAGGCGAAGGCGTGTATGCCGACCCAGCGACAAAAGACGAGCTGCTTGACGAGATGGTGAGGGCTCTGACTGAGAAGCTGGACAACCGTGTGCTGTATATTGAGGTAAGCCACATGAGCCAGAAGATGCTGGGCTACAAACAGCTGAAGCAGGCTGGCTACTACCCTGTGAACTGGATGAGCATACACAACTCGCTGCACAGGCGCGCCCCAGAAGAGCGCATCACAGAAAAGCTGCAGCGAACCATCGACAACACCCACAAACGCGGCGTAAAAACGGAACTGGTAAATACGGAAGAGGACTTTAAGGCTTTCTCACGACTGCTAAGGAAGCATAACTTTCTAAAGCCTAAACGCTATATTCCCGACAACCTGTTTTTTAAAAAGGTGATGGAGAACGGCGACGGAGAGCTTTTCCTAACCAAATATCACGGATGGGTGATAGGTTGTGCGGCTGTGGTCTACAGCGAGGGCGACGCATATCTGTGGTACTCGGCATTCAGACGAAAAACCTTCCACAACCTGCACCCAGACACGATGGTGGTGTGGGATGTGATGAAATACGCCTACGATAAGGGCTACCAGCACATGAGGTTTATGGACGTAGGACTGCCATACGGAAAGAATCCCTACCGCGAGTTCATACTGAAATTCGGCGGTAAGGAGCAAAGCACCTATCGATGGTTCCGTTTCTCCATCAAATGGGTGAACAAGCTGTTAGCCTGGATTTATCGCGAGTAGCTACTGCTTCAGCGGATCGGCCTCTTTGGTCAGTTCGCCATCGCCAGAACCGCTCATAATGTCCATTACTTCAGCATCATTAGCATTCATGTCGATATTCTTATCCTTAGGAATATCGGGCATCTCAAGGGCAGCATCGTTATCGATCATGCCTGAATTGGCGATAGAATCGATAGCAGCCGAATCGGTTACCAATGGATGATACTCGACGTTCTCCTCGACGAACTGCGTGGGCTGCTGACTGCGGCCACGACATGCTGCCAAAGCGAGAACTGCGAGAGCGACAAATAAAATATTCTTATTCATAACTGTTGGAATTTAAATTCGTTCTACTTGTTTTACGCCCTTTACGGTGCGGAGCTTCTTGAGCAGGGCTTCAAGGCGCGACGTATCTTCGAGCATCACTACAATGTTACCACTGAACAGGCCGTCGTGGCTGTCGATATTGATACTGCGCAGAACCAGCTTCTCCTCCTTTGAGATGATAGATGTGAGATTGTTGACAATGCCGATATCATCGTTACCAATTACGCGCAGCGAAATGCTGTACTGCGAAGAGCCCTTCCCACTCCACTTGGCCTTTACAATGCGATAGCCGAAACGGCGACGCAACTCAGGAGCATTGGGGCAATCGCAACGGTGAATCTTGATGCCACCATTTACGGTTACGAAGCCGAAAACATCGTCGCCATAGATGGGCGAACAGCATTTGGCAAGCTGATAATCGAGGCCTTTAAGGTTGCGGTCGATTACAAGAACATCGTCGTTGATGGCCGTATTCAGACCAGCAATCTTCGACTCGTCGAGCTCGAATTCGGAGGCCGAACGAGCTTGATTATCTCCTGTAACCACAGTTTCTTTTCCTCTGAGTTCCAGGAACTTATCAAGCACATCGTTAGTATCGAGAACACCATCGGCAATAGCCTTATAGAAGTCGCTCACCTCCTTATAGCCCATCTTTCGGATGACGTTGAACATGATGCTGTCGTCCTGTTCAATCTTACGATTACGGAACTTGCGCTCGAGCATCTCCTTGGCAAAAAGACCATCCTTTACCTGAGTCTCCTTAAGCGCCAGACGAATCTTTGATTTGGCGCGCGAAGTCTTGACGATAGAGAGCCACTCCTGACGTGGTTTCTGATTGGCCGAGGTGAGAATCTCAACCTGGTCGCCACTCTTGAGTTGATAGCGTATTGGCACCACCTTACCGTTGATGCGACCGCCAGTACACTGATTGCCAAGCTTTGAATGGATGTGATAAGCAAAGTCGAGCACGGTAGCGCCAACGGGGAACTTCCACAGGTCGCCTGCTGGGGTGAAAACAAACACCTCGTCCTCATACAGATCCATCTTAAACTGGTCCATAGCATCGAGTCCATCGGCATGCTCAAGCATAGAGCGGATACCTGTGAGCCACTCGTCGAGACCAGTCTCGCCCTTAACGCCCTTATAGCGCCAGTGGGCTGCCACACCGCGTTCGGCCACCTCGTCCATACGCTCTGTACGTATCTGAACCTCAACCCACTTCTGCTCAGGGCCAAGCACTGTGATATGCAGACTCTCGTAGCCGTTTGACTTGGGCACAGAGAGCCAGTCGCGCAGGCGCTTGGGGTTGGGCTGATACATATCGGTAATGATGGAATATGCCTGCCAGCACTGCATCTTCTCAAGCTCCAAAGGGCAGTCGATGATGATGCGGATGGCAAACAGATCGTACACACCCTCGAAGGGGCACTTCTGCTTCTGCATCTTCTGCCAGATGGAGTGGATACTCTTGGTGCGGCCCTTGATATGGCACTTTATGCCTGCTGCAGTAATCTTCTGTTCTACAGGTTTGATGAAGCGCTCAATATAAGCATCGCGAGCCGACTTTGTGGCACTCAGTTTCTCGCGGATATGATAGTAGGCATCGTGCTCCATATACTTGAGCGAGAGGTCTTCCAACTCACTTTTGAGCTTATACAAACCCAGTTTGTGGGCAAGCGGAGCATAGAGGTAGGCCGCCTCTTGCGACACCTCGAGTTTTGCCTCCTGATTCTCTGTATCGCGAATCTGGCGCATCAGGTTTACACGATTGGCAATCATGATGAGGATGACGCGCATATCCTCGGCAAACGACAGCAGCAGATTGCGGAAGTTCTCGCTCTCTACTGCAGGGTTCTTATCGTAAAGCTGCTGGATGCGGTTAAGACCGCGTAATATTCGGGCAACAGACTCGCCGTGAGTAGCCTCGACCTCCTCGATGGTGATGTTACCAGCCTCGATGTCAGGGATTAGCTCAACAGCATCGATGGCATCGCCTTTCAGCCCGATTTCTTCTGTAAGAATCTGAGCCGTTTGCTGCGCCATGCGTTTCTTCTGTTCGTATGTAAATGCAAATTTTTCTGCCATAAATAATAAATTTCGCTACAAAGATACATTTTTCTTGGAATTAATTAGCATTTTTCGAAAAAAATGGTTACTTTTGCCGTAGATTTTTTGACTAAAAACACCTTATTTAATTATGTTAGCAGAGAAAGACTTGAAGCAAATTGCTGAGAAGGGTATTACCCCAGAGCAAATCGAGAATCAGTTGAATGAGTTTAAAACAGGTTTTCCATTCCTGAAATTAGAGGCTGCTGCAGGCATTGGCAAAGGTATTATTGCACCTGATGCCGACGAGCGCCAGAAGTTGGAAAAAGCATGGAACGAGTATAAGGCCGAAGGCAAACGAGTTGTGAAGTTTGTGCCTGCCAGCGGTGCTGCAAGCCGTATGTTCAAGAACATGTTTGCATTTGTTGATGCCGACTATGATGTGCCTACAACCGACTTTGAGAAAAAGTACTTTGACCAGATAGAGAACTTTGCCTTCTACGAGGCTCTGGACGCTGTGTGCCAGAAGAACGAGGGCAAGGGAATTAAGGCTCTGATGGCTGAAGGAAAATACAAGGCTGTAGCCGCTAACATGCTGAAGGCTGAGGGACTGAACTACGGACAGCTGCCAAAGGGACTGCTGCTGTTCCACAAGTATGCCGAGGGTGCACGCACACCCATGGAGGAGCACCTGGTAGAGGGCGCACTCTATGCAGCCAGCAACGGCGAGGCACACGTACACTTCACAGTGAGCCACGAGCACATGCAGCTGTTTAAGGCAAAGGTGGCTGAGAAGGCCGACTATTTTGCAAAGAAGTACGGCATAAAGTACGACATCAGCTTCAGCGAGCAGAAACCATCTACAGATACCGTTGCAGCTAATCCTGACAACACTCCATTCCGCAACGAGGATGGCAGCCTGCTGTTCCGCCCAGGTGGCCACGGTGCTCTTATCGAGAACCTGAACGAGATTGATGCCGACGTTATCTTCATCAAGAACATCGACAACGTGGTGCCCGATCGCCTGAAGCCTGAGACTGTAGAATGGAAGCAGGTGATTGCAGGCGTGCTGGTAACTCTGCAGAAGAAGGCATTTGAGTATCTGAAGGTTCTGGATGCAGGCGCTACCCCAGCCCAGATTGAAGAGATAGCAGCATTTGTCAGCAAGAACCTGTGTACAGACGCCAAAAACAATAAGGTGGATGCTGAGTATCTGCGCAGCAAACTGAATCGCCCAATGCGTGTTTGCGGTGTTGTTAAGAATGTTGGCGAGCCAGGCGGTGGTCCATTCCTCACATACAATCAGGACGGTACAGTAAGTCTGCAGATTCTGGAGAGCAGCCAGATTGACACCAACAACGAGGCTTACATGAAGATGTTCACCCAGGGCACACACTTCAACCCAGTAGATTTGGTTTGTGCCGTTAAGGATTATAAGGGCAAGCCATTCAATCTGCCTGAGTTTGTTGACAAGACCACTGGTTTCATCTCTTCAAAGTCGAAGGCTGGTAAGGAACTGAAGGCTCTTGAGCTGCCAGGACTGTGGAACGGTGCTATGAGCAACTGGAGCACAGTATTTGTTGAGGTTCCATTGGGAACATTCAACCCTGTAAAGACAGTTAACGATCTGCTTCGCGAGCAGCATCAGTAAGCAATAATAAGAATCCCCGCCCTAAGCAGAGCGGGGATTTTTTATGTTTCCTTATCCCAGTATTTTATCAATGGCCCGCACGCCTCGCTCAGTACACATACCTCGGATAGATACAAACACGATATTCTTGAAAATCTCCTCGATGGAGTAAGTGCGATACAGCTCTTTCTCCATAATGAACTGACCCATGACATCAAACAGCAAGATGGCCAAGTGATAGTTCACATCGGCACGGAAATAGCCCTCCTCTACACCACGCTGATAGAAGTCGAGACTATGCTGGCGCATCGCCTGATTCTGCTCGTTGAGAAACACCTGCAACTGCTGATAACGTATCATCTCAGTAAAGAACAACGGATTGGTATTCTTAAAGTCGGTCACTTTCTGATGATAAACCTCCAGCAGAATCTCCATCACATCATTGCAACGGGTCAGCACCTCGGCCATCACAGCCTGACGCTTCTTGAAGTGACTAACAACCACCTCATAGAGCAAATCCTCTTTCTTTTCATACAACTCATAGATAGTTCGCTTAGAAATACCCAACTCATGAGCTACATCATCCATCCTCACCAAACGAATACCGTGCTTGGTGAAAAGATTCATAGCTACATCAACGATTTTGTCGCGAAGCCCCAATTTGTACTGAGAAATCTCACTATTTTCTTGCATATTAATCCATTTTGGGGCAAAGATACAAAAAAAATCCAAAAACCCAAATGTTTTTCATAAGTTTTTAGTATTTTTGCGCCCGTATTTCAGAATAATCACATAATTAATAATACACTACAATGGTAAAGATCTCGAAAGAAGCCGCACTCATCTATCACGAGAGCGGACGCCCAGGTAAAATTGAAGTTAAGCCTACAAAGGCCTATCGTACACAAACAGACTTAAGCCTCGCCTACTCACCAGGAGTAGCTTATCCTTGTCTTGAAATTCAGGAGAACCCCGACGATGCGTATAAATACACAGATAAGGGAAATCTGGTAGCAGTTATCTCAAACGGTACAGCTGTACTTGGTTTGGGTGATATTGGCGCACTTAGCGGCAAGCCCGTTATGGAGGGTAAAGGACTGCTCTTTAAGATATACGGTGGTATCGACGTATTCGATATCGAGGTTGCAGAAAAGGATCCTGAGAAATTCTGCGAGGCTGTTGAGCGCATTGCTCCTACCTTTGGAGGTATCAACCTTGAGGATATCAAGGCACCTGAGTGCTTCTATATCGAGGACCGACTGAAGAAGACTCTTGACATCCCCGTAATGCACGACGACCAGCACGGAACAGCTATCATCTCAGCTGCCGGACTGAAGAACGCAATGGAGGTTATCAAGAAAGACATAAAGAAGGTAAAAATTGTGGTTAACGGTGCTGGAGCCGCTGCCATCAGCTGTACCAAGCTGTATATGGCAATCGGTGCTCAGAAAGAGAACATCGTGATGCTCGACTCAAAGGGCGTTATCTCAACAGAGCGTACCGACCTGAACGAGCAGAAGAAGTTCTTTGCAACAAGCCGTACCGACATCCACACTCTGGCCGAGGCCGTTAAGGATGCTGATGTATTTGTAGGTCTGTCAAAGGGTAACGTTCTTTCAAAGGATATGGTTAAGTCGATGGCAAAGGATCCTGTTATCTTTGCGCTGGCCAACCCTGTTCCTGAGATTTCGTACGAAGACGCTATGGAGGCACGCCCAGACGTACTGATGTCGACTGGTCGTACCGACTATCCAAACCAGATTAACAACGTTATCGGATTCCCTTACATCTTCCGTGGTGCACTCGACGTACACGCCAAAGCCATCAACGAAGAGATGAAGCTGGCTGCCGTAAACGCTATAGCCGATTTGGCCAAACAGCCTGTACCCGATGTTGTGAACGATGTATATAAGGTGAACAACCTGACCTTCGGACGCAACTACTTTATTCCAAAGCCTGTTGACCCACGACTCATCACCGAGGTATCTTCAGCAGTGGCCAAGGCTGCCATCGAGAGCGGTGTGGCTCGTAAGAACATCGAGAATTGGGATGAGTACAAGCGTTCACTGTCAGTTCTGCTGGGTCAGGAGACCAAACTCACACAGAAGCTCTATGCCACAGCTGCTGCTCACCCACAGCGCGTAGTGTTTGCCGAGGCTGTTCACCCAACAATGCTTAAGGCTGCCGTTCAGGCTAAGGCCGAGGGTATCTGCTACCCCATCCTGCTGGGTAACGACGAGGTTATCACAAAGATGGCTGCATCGCTCGACCTGAGTCTTGACGGCATCGAGATTGTAAACCTGCGCCACCCCAACGAGCAGGAGCGCCGTGAGCGCTATGCTCGCATTCTTACTGAGAAGCGCCAGCGTGAGGGTTACACCTTCCAGGAGGCTAACGACAAGATGTTTGAGCGCAACTACTTCGGTATGATGATGGTTGAGACAGGCGAGGCCGACGCATTCATCACAGGACTGTATACCAAGTACTCTAACACCATCAAGGTAGTTAATGAGGTTATCGGTATCCGTCCTGAGTACAAGCACTTCGGAACAATGCATATCATCAACTCGCCAAAGGGTACTTACTACATCGCCGACACAATGGTGAACGAGAACCCAAGCGAGGAGGCTCTGCTCGACATTTCTAAGCTTGTAGCCACAGCAGTTCGTTTCTTCAACGAGAAGCCTGTCATCGCTCTGGTAAGCCACTCTAACTTCGGTAGTAGCACAAGTGCAGGCGCACTGAAGGTTAAGAACACCGTAGCCAAGATGCAGGAGCTGTATCCTGATCTGCCTATCGACGGTGAGATGCTGCTGAGCTTTGCACTCGACAATGAGCTGCGCGACCAGGAGTATCCATTCACCAAACTGAAGGGTAAGAAGGTTAACACACTGGTATTCCCTAACCTTACTTCTGCCCGCTCTTCTTACAAGATGCTGCAGATGCTGGGAAGCGACGCTGAAATCATCGGCCCGATCCAGATGGGACTTAACAAACCTATACACTTTATCGACTTCGGCGCCAGTGTACGAGATGTCGTAAATATTGTGGCTGTAGCGACAATTGATGCGTATGTGGACAAAATTAAGAACAAATTGTCAGCAATAGGCAAATAATAGTTACACATTATTATATTTATAAGGCCCCTTTTTTGTGCTCGAACACAAGAAAGGGGCTTTTTTATGCCATTTTGCCTTGACTTATATCAATAAAGTTACAAAATGATAGCATTTTAAAGAAAAAAGTGATAAAAAGTTTGGTAATTCAACGATAATGCTATAATTTTGCAATCAGAAATTTAGAATTAATCACAAACAACAATAAAAAAAGAATTAAAGTTATGAACGCAGCAAAAGTTGTAGAGGAGTTGAAGCAGCGCTTCCCCAATGAGCCGGAGTACATCCAGGCAGTTTCTCAGGTTCTTCCCACTATCGAGGAGGAGTATAACAAGCACCCCGAGTTTGAAAAGGCTAATCTGATTGAGCGCCTTTGCATCCCCGATCGTGTTTACGAATTCCGCATCACATGGGTAGACGACCAGGGTAAGGTACAGACCAACATGGGTTACCGTATCCAGCACAACAACGCTATTGGCCCTTACAAAGGTGGTTTGCGTTATCACAAGAGTGTAAACCTGGGTATCCTGAAGTTCCTGGCTTTCGAGCAGACTTTCAAGAATTCTCTTACAACTCTGCCTATGGGTGGTGCAAAGGGAGGTTCTGACTTCTCACCACGTGGCAAGAGCGACGCTGAGGTAATGCGTTTCTGCCAGGCATTCATGAACGAGCTTTATCGCGTAATCGGTCCTGATGAGGACGTACCTGCTGGAGATATCGGTGTAGGTGGTCGTGAGGTTGGCTATCTGTTCGGACAGTACAAGAAGCTCACACACCAGTTCCAGGGCGTACTCACTGGTAAGGGTCTCTCTTTCGGTGGTTCACTCATCCGTCCTGAGGCTACTGGTTACGGTTGCGTATACTTCCTCACATCTATGCTGGCTACACGCGGCATCGAGCTGAAGGGTAAGAAGGTGCTGATTTCAGGTTCTGGTAACGTAGCACAGTATGCTACTGAGAAGTGCCTGCAGCTGGGTGCTATTCCTATGACCCTCTCTGACTCAGACGGTTACATCTACGATCCAGACGGAATCGACTTCGAGAAGCTGGCTTATGTTAAGGAGCTGAAGAACGTAGAGCGCGGACGTATCAAGGAGTATGCTGAGGAGTATCCTAACGCTGTATATCACGCTGGTGAGCGTCCTTGGCACGAGAAGGCTGATATCGCCCTGCCTTGCGCAACACAGAACGAGATCAACGGCGAGCAGGCTCAGGCTCTTATCGACAATGGCGTTATCGCTGTAGCCGAGGGTGCAAACATGCCTTCACTGCCAGAGGCTATCAAGATTTTCCAGGATGCCAAGATTCTCTATGCTCCTGGTAAGGCTTCTAACGCCGGTGGTGTATCAGTATCAGGTCTTGAGATGTCACAGAACTCTGAGCGTCTGAGCTGGACTTCAGAGGAGGTTGACAACTACCTGAAGCGCATCATGAACGACATTCACGAGAACTGCGTGAAGTACGGTACTCAGGCTGATGGCTACATCAACTATGTAAAGGGTGCTAACGTAGCCGGCTTCATGAAGGTTGCCAATGCCATGATGGCTCAGGGAATTGTATAATTTCCCTATGATCCCACTAATGAATATGCAATAATTAAGTTAAGCCATTACTTGTATAATTATTTAGGAATAGTTAGTAAAAGTAAAGTATAAAAGGTTAAAACTGGAATGGGAGGGGCTAGCTCGGGATGAGTTGGTCCTTCTTTTTGTTAATAATTCATAAATCTTTAATCTCTAAAATCTAAATTCTAAATTATCAACTAAAAAATGAGTACCTTTGCACCCGATTTTCTCCCCCGTAGGGGGAATAGGGGCCGGAACAGGCGCTTGCTCCTATCTATTATTAACCCTTTAAACATGGTCTGGTAAACGTCTGTCCAGATCCCGCCCCGACACACAAACGAGGGGCAAAAATTTTATAATTATGTCAGAATTAACAAAGAACGTTAAGCCACTCGACGATTTCAATTGGGACGAGTTCGAGAATGGAACAGTTGCTAACATCAGCAAGGAAGAGCTCGACAAGGCTTACGACGAAACCCTGAACAAGGTTGCCGACCATCAGGTAGTAGAGGGAACAGTCATCTCTATTGACAAGAAGGAAGTTGTTGTCAACATCGGCTACAAGAGCGACGGTATCATCCCCGCTTCTGAATTCCGCTACGACCCAGATCTTAAGATCGGCGACAAGGTAGAGGTTTATGTTGAGAGCGCTGAAGACAAGAAAGGTCAGCTGATCCTCTCTCACAAGAAGGCACGTCTGAGCCAGTCTTGGGAGAAGGTTAACGAGGCACTCGAGGCAGATGCTATCATCCAGGGTTACATCAAGTGCCGCACTAAGGGCGGTATGATCGTTGACGTGTTCGGTATCGAGGCTTTCCTCCCCGGTTCACAGATTGACGTTCACCCAATACGCGACTACGACCAGTTCGTAGGCAAGACAATGGAGTTCAAGGTTGTTAAGATCAACCAGGAGTTCCGCAACGTTGTTGTATCTCACAAGGCTCTCATTGAGCAGGAGCTCGAGGCTCAGAAGAAGGAGATCATCGGTAAGCTCGAAAAGGGTCAGATCCTCGAGGGTACCGTTAAGAACATCACTTCTTACGGTGTATTCGTTGACCTCGGTGGTGTTGACGGACTCATCCACATCACAGACCTTTCTTGGGGCCGCGTAGACGATCCACACAAGGTTGTTGAACTCGACCAGAAGATCAACGTTGTTATCCTCGACTTCGACGACGAGAAGCGTCGTATCGCTCTCGGTCTGAAGCAGCTCACTCCACATCCTTGGGATGCTCTGGATCCTAACCTCAAGGTTGGCGACCACGTACACGGTAAGGTAGTTGTTATCGCCGATTACGGTGCATTCGTTGAGATTCAGCCTGGTGTTGAGGGTCTTATCCACGTTTCAGAGATGTCATGGAGCCAGCACCTGCGTTCAGCTCAGGAGTTCCTGAAGGTTGGCGACGATGTAGAGGCTGTTATCCTGACTCTCGACCGCGACGAGCGCAAGATGTCTCTGGGTATCAAGCAGCTCCGCGAGGATCCATGGGAGGCTATCGAGACTAAGTATCCTGTAGGCAGCAAGCACACTGCAAAGGTTCGCAACTTCACCAACTTCGGTGTATTTGTTGAGCTCGAGGAGGGTGTTGACGGTCTGATCCACATCAGCGACCTCAGCTGGACTAAGAAGGTTAAGCATCCTTCAGAGTTCACACAGGTTGGCGAGCAGATCGAGGTTGTTGTTCTCGACATCGATAAGGAGAACCGCCGTCTGTCACTCGGTCACAAGCAGCTCGAGGATAATCCTTGGGATGTATTCGAGGGCAAGTACGCTGTAGGTTCTATCCACGAGGGTAAGATTAGCGAGATGCTCGAGAAGGGCGCAGTTATCTCTCTCGAGGAGAATGTAGAGGGCTTCGCTACTCCTAAGCACCTTGTTAAGGAGGACGGTTCACAGGCTCAGGCTGGTGAGACTCTCCTGTTCAAGGTTATCGAGTTCAACAAGGACTCTAAGCGCATCATTCTCTCTCACAGCCGCACCTTCGAGGATCCCGCTCGCGAGGAGAAGAAGGCTGCTGCTAAGAAGAACGCTCGCAAGAGCGACTCACCAAAGATCGAGAACATCGCCGCTAGCACAACTCTCGGCGACATCGATGCTCTGGCTGAGCTGAAGGCTAAGATGGAGAAGGGCGAGAAGTAATTCAATCCCCTACCCTATAAATTCAAGTCCCTCCGATTCATTTCGGAGGGATTTTTTGTTTTGGCACGCAATTTGCATAACCTATGGCAGAACAATAATAAATTAGTATATATAGATTATGCAAAAAGGTAACATCGGGGTTACAACCGAGAATATTTTCCCCGTCATCAAAAAGTTTCTCTATTCAGATCACGAGATATTCCTCCGCGAGATGGTTTCTAATGCTGTCGACGCTACACAGAAGCTTAAGACACTTGCTGCTCAGGGCGAGTATAAGCAGGAGTTGGGCGACCTTACAGTTCGCGTAAACCTTGATGCCGACAAAGGCACCATCACCATCAGCGACCATGGTATCGGCATGACCGAGGAGGAAATCGATAAGTATATCAATCAGATTGCTTTCTCAGGCGTTACCGACTTCCTCGAGAAATACAAAGACAACGCTAACACCATCATTGGACACTTCGGACTTGGTTTCTACTCAAGCTTTATGGTAGCCAAGAAGGTTGAGATTATCACCAAGAGCTGGAAAGAGGGTTCGAAGGCTGTTAAGTGGAGCTGCGACGGTTCACCAGCCTACGAGATTGACGATGCCGAGCGCGAGGCTCACGGATCAGACATCATCCTCTACATCGACGACGACTGCAAAGAGTTCCTCGACAAGTTCAAGCTAGAGGGTCTGCTCAACAAGTACTGCAAGTTTATGGCAGTTCCTGTTGCCTTCGGCAAGAAGACCGAGTGGAAGGACGGCAAGCAGGTTGATACTGAAGAGGATAACATCATTAACAGCGTAGAGCCCCTGTGGACAAAAACGCCAAGCACACTGAAAGACGAGGACTATAAGAGCTTCTACCGCACACTCTATCCAATGAGCGACGAGCCTCTGTTCTGGATTCACCTGAACGTCGACTACCCATTCAACCTCACTGGTATCCTCTACTTCCCAAAAATCAAGTCAAGCATCGAACTGCAGAAGAACAAGATTCAGCTCTACTGCAACCAGGTGTTCGTTACCGATCAGGTAGAGGGCATCGTACCAGAGTTCCTTACTCTGCTGCATGGTGTCATCGATTCACCAGACATTCCTCTGAACGTAAGCCGTTCATATCTGCAGAGCGATCGCGAGGTTAAGAAGATTTCTACCTATATCACCAAGAAGGTTGCCGACCGCCTGAAGGCCATCTTCAGCGAGAACCGCAAGGAATACGAGGAGAAGTGGGACGACCTCAAGCTCTTCATCAACTACGGCATCCTCAGCGAGGAGGGATTCTACGATCGCGCCAAGGAGTTTGCACTCTTCAAGGATACCGAGGGTAAGTACTTTACCTTCGATGAGTACAAGACACTGATTGAGGCCAACCAGAAGGATAAGGACGACCAGCTGGTATATCTCTATGCCACCGATAAGGACGATCAGTACTCATACATCAAAGCTGCTCAAGACAAGGGCTACAGCGTTCTGCTGCTCGATGGCCAGCTCGATGTTCCAACCATCCAAACACTGGAGCAGAAATTCGAGAAGAGTCATTTCACCCGTGTCGACAGCGACATCATCGACCGTCTGATTGTAAAGAGCGATGCTCCAAAGAACAACCTCAGCGAGGGCGAGAGTGACAATTTGTCAGCCGTATTCCGTACTCAGCTGCCAAAGCTCGACCACACAGAGTTTATGGTTCAGATTGATGCACTTGGTGCCGAAAGTCGTCCTGTAGTCATCACTCAGAACGAGTATATGCGCCGTATGAAGGAGATGAGCAAGTTCCAACCTGGTATGAGTTTCTATGGTCAGATGCCTGATTCGTTCAACCTCGTTCTCAACTCCGACCACCCATTGGTAAAGAAGGTGCTCGACGAGAGTGCAGCCGCCACCAAGGAGGCTCTCCAGCCTATCGAGGCCGAGCTTAAGGGTCAGGAGGCACGCCTTGCAGCCATCCGCGCCCAGCAGGACAAGAAGAAGTACGACGAGCTCACCCAGGAGGATAAAGACCAGAAGGCCGAGGCCGAGAAGGCAGTACAGGAACAGAAGGACAAGAAGACTGCCGTTATTGCCGAATATGCGAAGGGCAACTCAGTGGTTCATCAGCTCATCGACCTCGCTCTGCTGCAGAACGGCATGCTAAAGGGCGAAGCACTCGACAAGTTCTTGAAACGTTCAGTTGATTTGATTAAGTAAATTAACTCCCCTATAAATAAGTAAAGGCTCCCCATCTGAGGGAGCCTTTATTATATCCTTACGATTCAAAAATCTAATTACTCTAACTGCAATTGGTGAGCGAATTGCCGCAAAGCCAATTTCTATCTACCCAACCAGTATATTTTCCATCGATAGTACGCACCTTTACCCACTCCTCGCCTTTCATATCAAGCACACGTAGTTGACGTTCACCGGTAAATGAGAAAATTGCTGCTGATTTTTCTGATGGTTCCTTGAAAAGGGTTATCTTCTGCCCGCCATAGTTACGGGTACCCACAGCAATAACAGAACTGTGAATCCAATAACCAGTTGTAGACCCCGAGATAGTGTAATCAAAGTCGCCAGAGTAAGCCTTGTTACTAACAAGGTGCCACCAGCCGTTAACCACCTTGTCGACACCAATCATAACACCCTCGCGTGATGGAAGTTTGAATACAATCTTGCCCTTTGGGGCATTGCGGATGTTGGTAAAATCGCCATCGTTGTCGTAAATGTAAACTCCGATACTCTGTGCACGGCTCGCAACGGCCATAAGCATCAAGGCAGTAGAAAAGATAAGCTTTTTCATAATTAATCAGGTTTTATAGTGATTTTAATTTGTTGCGATAAGCTTTGCGCAGCTTGCGTACTGATTTATCTCGTATCTGGCGAACGCGCTCGCGCTTAAGGTCCATATCCTCAGCAATCTCAGCCATTGTTTCGTGTTCCTGATCGATGCCAAAGAAAGCGTTTACCACGCGACGCTCTCGATCGTCGAGAGTGCCGAGAGCATATTCAATAGCATCCTCGATAGCCTCAGAATGAACACACTCGTCGGCCAGAGGTGCATCCTTGTTCACCAAAACTGAGAGCAGACTCATGTTGGTACGGTGGCCTAATGGTGCATCTACTGAAAGAGGAATGCTCTGTTGGCGAGCCAGATCCTGCTTAACATCCTTAGGAACCTGATAGAGACCTCCTTGCTGGTCGATAGCTTTCTCTATAGCCTGGCGTATATGTACCACAGCATAATTTACAAAACGTACGCCCTTAGAGGCATCGAACTTGGCTGCAGCCTTCATCAAGCCAATATTTCCCTCACTAACAAGATCTTCCATTGCAACACCCTTACCTTTGTATTGACGAGCCACTGTGACCACAAACTTAAGGTTGGCCTCAACGAGCTTTGACAGCGCACGACTATCACCTTTAGCAATACGCTCGGCCAATTGGCGCTCTTCTTCATTGGTAAGCAACTGTTCCTTACCAATCTCATCAAGATATCTATTTAATGCAGAATCTTCCATATTAAAATTGTTTTGGCCACAAAGTTACGAAACAATTTCGATATTACAAAAAAAAGGAGAGAAAACCTTTCGATTTTCTCTCTTTGTGATTCCGGCGGGATTCAAACCCACAACCTTCTGATCCGTAGTCAGATGCTCTATTCAGTTGAGCTACGGAACCCTGTTCCGTGGAACGATTGCAAACATCAAAAAGTGATTCCGGCGGGATTCAAACCCACAACCTTCTGATCCGTAGTCAGATGCTCTATTCAGTTGAGCTACGGAACCATTTCCGTTTTGCGGGTGCAAAGGTACACACTTTTTTGTGAATCACCAAACTTTTGAGGGATTTTTTTCTAAAAAAGTGCTTTTTTACACTATTATGCGAGTTTTATGATAGTTTTCGCGGAATTCTGAGGGACTACAACCCTTTCGTTTCTTAAAAATGCGGTTGAAGTTGCTTAGGTTATTAAAACCACATTGATAGCTGATTTCTGCAATAGAGTTGGTACTATCTACTAAAAGTCGGCTGGCATAACCCAATCGCTGGTCAATTATATACTCACTAAGATTACGACCAGTGTGCAACTTAAAGAATCGACTGAAGGCCGATGAGCTCATACCTGCAATATCAGCAAGAGTCTTAAGACGTATCTCGTGTTTGTAGTTCTGCTCGATGTAACTCTTAACCTTCTGCACACGACGGCTGTCGCTAGTCACTTCTACCTTGGCATAGCTACTAGAAGCAAGAGTATGGGCTCCGTCGCACTTAGATAGTTCGTAAAGGATGGTAAGAAACTGCATGAAAGCATAGAAGCCATCCTTGACTTGACATAGCGTAGTAAGCATAGGATAAACACGCATGATAGCATCCATAGAGAAACTAAGACCTTTGCGAGCCTCACGCATCATATGGCATACAGAATCGAAGGGATTACGAGAAAAGAGACTTCCTTCGGAGAAGTCAAACTCAAAATGTACGGTTATCTCGTGAATATCCTCGCTGGTACAACTACCCTGCTCCCATACGTGTTCCAAATCAGGACTTGTTATGAGTACAAGATCATAATCGCCAATAACTTCGTTTGAGTCGCCCACGATGCGATGAACGCCAGGAGCATGCTCAACGAAGTTAAGTTCGAATACCTTATGATTATGGATGGGATAAGTGAACTCTTTTTTGCGACGCTCAGCAATATAGAGCACCTCTTTTCCCATCAAAGGAGTAATCTCATGGATGACCTTGCTCTCGATCATATCTTGAGTTCCTTCAATATCTCAGACATGCGCTGCATATTACTAATACGCATGGGAACAAGGGGCAGACGGAGAACATTCTCAATAAAGCCCATCTCTGAAAGCATTGCCTTTACACCAGCAGGGTTACCATCTACAAAGAGCAATGAGAACAAGTCGGTAAAGCGGTGATGAATGGTACGGGCAGGATCATACTCACCACGCATCTGTAAACGAATCATACGTGAGAACTCTTTTGGCAGAGCATTACCGATGACGGAGATAACGCCTACAGCGCCGCAGCTTACCATAGGGAATGTGAGTGAATCATCACCTGATATAACATCGAAATCAGCAGGTTTGTTCTTGATTATCTCATCTACCTGCTCAAGATTTCCACTAGCCTCCTTGATAGCAACAATATTCTGGCAGTCGCGAGCCAAACGTACAGTTGTAGCAGCCTGGAGATTTACACCAGTGCGGCCTGGCACATTGTAGAGAACAACGGGCAACTGTGTTGCAGCTGCAATAGCTTTGAAATGCTGATAGAGTCCCTCCTGCGATGGTTTGTTGTAATAAGGACAAACGCTAAGAACACCATCGATTCCCTTAAAGTCAGTTGTCTTCAATTCCTCAACGACAGCAGCTGTGTTGTTACCACCACATCCCATTAATATAGGTACGCGCGCCTGCACGTAGTCTACAACAAGATCCTTGATCTTCTGTTTTTCTTCGCGTGTAAGTGTTGGCGTCTCGCCTGTTGTAGCGAGAATACAAAAAAAGTCGGCACCGTTGTTAAGCTGATAGTCAACAAGACGTATCAGAGCATCATAGTCAACCGAACCGTCTTCCTTGAATGGGGTAATGAGTGCAATACCTAACCCCTTAAAAATATTGTGTACCATAATTTGTAATCTTATCGGCTGCAAAGATACACAATTTAAATGAAAATCGCAGCAAAATGCTGCGATTTTTTTCATTTTAGTGTTATTCTGCTTTAAATAGGTCTTTAATTCCACCAATTGAGCCTAACAGATTAGTAGCCTCATAAGGCAGATAAACAGTCTTTGTCTTATCGCCCTCAGCTAACTCCTGCATCATTTGGATATACTTCTGAGCCAACAGATAGTTGGCTGGATTGGTACTCTTTCCTACAGCCTGGGTAATAAGTTCGATAGCTTTTGCCTCAGCCTCAGCCTTACGGATACGTGCCTGAGCCTCACCTTCGGCCTGAAGGATGGCCTGCTCTTTAGCAGCCTCAGCCTTATTTACGATAGCAGTACGCTCACCTTCAGAAGCAAGAATCTCTGCAGCCTTCTGACCCTCGGATGTAAGAATTTGAGCACGCTTGTTACGCTCTGCTTGCATCTGCTTCTCCATAGCGGTAAGCACAGAATCTGGAGGAGTAATATCCTGCAGTTCTACTCGGTTTACCTTCACGCCCCACTTATCGGTGGCATCGTCGAGAACTGCGCTAAGCTTCTTATTAATAGTATCGCGCGAGGTGAGAGTCTCGTCCAATTCCAGTTCACCGATGATGTTACGCAGAGTTGTCTGAGTAAGTTTTTCGATAGCGTTTGGCAGATTGTTAATCTCATAAGTTGCCTTAAACGGATCTACAATCTGGAAATAAAGCAGCGCATTAATCTCAGTCTGCACGTTATCCTTTGTGATAACGTTCTGCTTTGGGAAATCATAAACCTGCTCGCGGAGATCGATAGTGGTTGAGTACATATAGCGGCCATGATGAAGCACTACTATTGACTTGGCACGGTCGATGAACGGTATAATAAGATTTATACCTGGCTGGAGGGTAGCGTAATAGCGACCCAAACGCTCAACGATTTTGGTTTCTGACTGAGGGATGATAACAAGAGCCATCTTGGCAAAGATAACCACACACACTATGATGGCTATCAGAATGTAAGTCATTATGTCCATAATTTAAGTTTTTAAAGTTTCGCTGTAATGATTGTAGATTCACGGTCGATAACGGTAACATTAGAGCCTTCAGGGATGTCGGCATCGCCCAAAGTTACGGCTTTCCAGATGTCGCCATCAATCTGTACTCGTCCATAGCCACCAGCAACAATGGTCTCTACTACCCTGCCCTGTCGGCCCAGCAGCGCATCGGCATTGCTTATTCGCTTATCCTCGCCCTTATGAAGATAGCGTTTGGCAAATGGACGAACATAGAACAGACTGAGCAATGTAATAACCACAAACACAAACAACTGCGCATAGATGCCGTTTCTTAATAAGCCAGCATCGATTGCGGCGCCCACGGCTCCAATAGCAAAACAGATGATGAAGAAATCACCTGCCGTTAGCTCAAGTATAAGGCAGATGACGGCAACTACTGCCCACATCTGCCAAAGATTCTGCATGATATAGTCTATCATTTCAATTTTATAGATTTTAATTGTTAATTACTTTCTTTTTATTAATAATGTATACGCCCTTAGGCAGACTCTTTATATCAGATGCCTTACCCTGACGCACACCACGAATATCGTATACCTCAGCATCAGCCTGGTCGAGCTTAATACTCTGCAGACCAGAGCTCTCTGTCATCTGGTAAACGTATTTATTATAGGAAGTGATTGTATTATCCTCATTTTTAATATAATTAAGAGGTATTTGTTTTTCACCATCCATAGCTGTTACAAGCAACAAGTAGCTATTGTTGGGAGTTAGATCAGCAAAACTAAATTTGATATCTGTCGTTCCTTTAATAGATATTTGAGTAGAATACTCAACATTTTTATCATATTTTTTATCATCTAATCCCCTAAGTCGAACATACACTTTATCATCATAATTTTCTGAACCATAGTTCAAAAGTGTTACCGTTCCTTCCAACGTAGTGCCATCTACTTTATTTGTTTCGTTAGGCTGGGGTGTAGACTTTTCTACAGCCAATTGCATAACTAAGTACATTCCTGAGACAGAAACATCGAAAGTATATAGAGGTGTTTTACAATTAGCAGAACTACCACTGAGAATAAACTTAAAATCGCCAGCACGCTGGGGAGTGTATTCAAGCACCAAATCACCTGTTTCACCAGGAGAAAGATTACTACCACCACCTCCCAAGCATTGATAACTGTCAGTACCTTGTTCAAGACTGGCATTACCCCATAAGAATATTGGTGAATTGTCAGGCATGTGATTATTAGTAAGGTTGATAGTAATTGTCAATGGTTCGCCTACTTTCTTTGATCCACTAACTTCAACAGTATGGATAGTGAAATCATTATCGCTTTTATACTCATTTGAATTACCATATGTAACTGTAGTCATTGTATTATCCTCGATGGTAAGTTCAACATATCTGCAGGCCGTCATTATAGCCCAAGTCCAATCAGCAGTACCAGTTAATCGGCTGAGAACACGAATCTGGTATTTCCCATTAGGAAGATCCTTTCCAATTGACACCGGGTTGCTTTTTACTTCAAACACATTGGTGTGACCCATAGGTTTACCTTCAGGATAAATATCTTTCATATGAACCGAATCAAGAATCGCTATCAACTCACGATCTTTATAAAGTGCAATACCAGCATCAAATTGGCGAGACTCTTCAGGATATACTATATTCCAAACATCATAATATAATTTTATCGGAGAGAAATCATCCGAAGTCGACGAACGGGTATAAACAGTTTCGTCGTCTTTAATATAACAGTACCTGGTAGCAAAACGTGTAGTCTTTTCCAATGGCGTTTCAGCTGGTTGAATGCCTATTACAGCTTCTTGCGTGAAAGAATATCCGCTAGAACCAGCAGCGCCACCAGTATACTGATATTTGGGATTGAGAACAGAAATTAGGAAATAGTCGTCACTACGACCACTCCATCCCCAGTTTACATGGAAATAGCCTACTCCATCATTAGCCTCATATCCATCAATAATAAAAGCATGACCACTTAAACCAGTTGGAGTCATAGATTGTGCCCCCATAATAACTGGACGACTAGCTACAAGCTCATTATACAGCAAATCATCCCACGATTTAGCTGTATAGCTATCGCGTTGTACGAACTCTGTTGACTCAGAATAGCCAAACTCGTAACGTAATGCTTCAGCACCATCAATAAGTCTAGCAGAGGATTCTTCCTCTTTATACTGCATAAAAACTTTCTCACCTACATCAGCCATAAGTTTTGCGACAGCATCAACAGCATCACCAGTATCTGTACTAACGTAGCTGGTCTTCATAACATCCCAATCATAATTAGCTGGATACTTATGATAATACATAACTTGAGCCACTGCTGTTGCCAAACAGCCAGTAGGATATTTATTAGGACACATATTATTATATGGCGTCAATTGATCCCATTGAGTTTTAATCAGCGGAATGATCTTCTCGTGAGTAGGAACATCAGCACGAGTGACACAAGCTGAAGAAACAGCATGATGATAAGCTGAAAGCATCGCCTTCATTGCCTCTGGAGCTTTATTTGCATCGTAAGGTGTTCCATAACTATACGCCAACACAGCAGGGAGAGCATCGTCGGCACTAATAACAACAAAACCATTATCGGAATTAAAAACGTATATGCCTGCATCAGGCCCATCGGCAACCCCGGTTACGGCACGGGTGATATTGGTATTAGAACTGCGCGTAATAGGCATTTTACCACGCAAGAAATCACCAGCTAACTTACGAGCCGATTGTTCGTCGACAGGAGCTGCAACTGTCAGTAGGATACTGAACAGATAAACTAACGTTGTGAGTACAGATTTCTTCATAATCGTAACGTTTTTATGGTTTTATTGCGCAAATATAGAAATAATTATCAAAACTTCCAAGAAAAAAAAGAATAATAGCAAATAAAAGCGTGTTTTTTCCGTTATTATGTCAGAATGAGACTCAATTTGAAGCGATTCTTCACAATAATGGCGCTCATTATGAGCACCCTGAATATTACTGCCGATGACTTTACCCTAAAAGGGAAAGTTATCGACGAAGAAGGTAATGCTCTGGAACTCGTAACTATATCATGCGCAGCTCAGGGCAAAGTAACGATGAGTAACCTGAAAGGTGAGTTCAGCATTAGCCTCAACACCGCCGACTCAGTTGAGGTAAAATTCACAATGGTGGGCTACGGAGTAAGGAAAAGAGTATTCCGTAGACCAAAAGGAAAAATGACTGTTCAGATTGTGATGCATCCTGCTGCTACAATAAACGAGATTACGGTAACGCAGCGGCGCCGTCAGACATCGCAAATGGAACAACTAAACACGAAAGACTTGAAAGGAAACCCATCAACAACAGGTAATGCTGTAGAGGAACTGATACAACAACAAGCTGGAGTATCGAGTCACAACGAGCTTTCATCACAATATAATGTACGCGGTGGATCATTCGATGAGAACTCTGTATACATCAATCAAGTAGAGGTATATCGTCCGCTGTTGATAAGCAGCGGGCAACAAGAGGGACTATCGGTAATCAATCCGAACATGGTAGAAAAAGTAGGTTTCTCCACAGGCGGATTCAATGCGAAATACGGAGACAAAATGTCATCAGTATTAGACATTTCATATCGACGTATCAAAGGTTTTGAAGCTAACGCTACAACATCACTATTGGGTGCAAGCGGATACTTAGGCTATGGCAACAGGAAATTCTCAATGAGCCACGGTCTGAGATACAAGACAAACAAATACCTACTTGGCTCATTAGAAACTACTGGAGAATACAACCCGAAATTTATTGATTATCAAACATATATAAGTTATCTTCCGAACAACAGGTGGAGCATTGATTTCATCGGAAACATATCTGATAATCATTACAACTTCAAACCAGAAAGTCGAGAGACCAGCTTTGGAACAATGGCTGACATAAAGCAGTTTAAAGTATATTTCGATGGTGAAGAAAAAGATCGTTTCACTACATTATTCGGAGCCTTAGGAGTAACCCGCAACATAAAGGACTCTACTAGTATAAAATTCATTACATCAGCATTCCACACCAAAGAGAGTGAGACTTACGATATAGCAGGTCAATATTGGCTTGACGACACACAGACGCAAGAGAGTCTGGGCATAGGTACATACATGGAACATGCGCGCAACTATCTTACTGCTGACGTAGTGAGTTTCAAGCTCATAGGTCATCATCAGACACGCCGACACAACATAGAGGCTGGTATCAGTCTCAAACTGGAAAAGATAAAGGAGCAAGCACGCGAATATGAGATGCGAGATTCAAGCGGATACTCAATTCCCCACTCTGCCAATCGACTGGACATGATATACACGCTGAGTGCCAAGAACAATATCAGCAGCAACAGAATAGAGGCTTATATCCAAGACACATACCGCTGGAACAAAGGCAACAGCTACTACACCCTGAACTACGGTGTGAGATTGGCAAACTGGTCGTTCAACAAAGAGACGACTGTTTCTCCAAGAGCATCGCTTGCCATAGTCCCAGCCTTCAACAACGATATCACTTTCCGTATTGCAACAGGATTGTATTACCAGGCTCCATTCTACAAGGAGATGCGCGACACAACAACAGTTAACGGAATAACCACAGCGATACTTAACGACCACATAAAAAGCCAGCAATCAATACACTTCATTGCAGCTGCCGACTATCGTTTCAAGATGCTTAACCGTCCATTTAAATTCACCGCCGAAGCTTATTATAAAGCAATGTCGAACCTGATTCCGTACAATGTACAGAACATGAAGATAACCTACTATGGCGAGAACGTTAGCAAGGGATATGCCGCTGGCATAGATTTAAAACTATACGGAGAGTTTGTACCAGGAACCGACTCATGGCTCACGCTATCACTAATGAGTACCCGCCAGAAATATAACAACGAATGGGTACCAATGCCTACAGATCAACGTTGGGCAGTAAATCTGCACTTTACCGACTATTTCCCTGGTACAGAGCGATGGAAGATGACACTTAGACTGGCATTTGCCGACGGACTGCCTTTTGGCGCTCCACATCGTGGACTAGAACAACAACAATTCCGTGCCCCTGCATACAAACGTGCTGACATCGGCATGAGCTATTGCGCCCTGAAAAACACTAAGGGGATTAAAGGTCTTTGGTTAGGAATAGACTGCTTGAATCTCTTCGGAATATCTAATGTTAATAGCTACTATTGGGTGACAGATGTTACAAACATCCAGTGGGGCGTCCCAAATTTCCTGACGGGTCGCCAAATTAACGCGAAAATCAGTCTAAATTTATAATTATTGTTAAATACAAACAGATTTCTAACACACGCGCGTACAATATTAGAAAAAACTTTTATTTTTGCAAAATAATTAGTTTGTTTTTAGTATTGTATTGGATTAAAATGATTTTTAACATGAAAAGAATAAAGTATTTAGCCATTTTGGCATTAATAGGCTTAAGCAGTTGTACTCAGGAGTTTAACTATGACCCTACTCAGGAGATTCAGGAGAACGCTGAGAACATTTTTGGCCTTATAGATCCAAATCAGGATTGGCGTACCACAACATCGGGCACAGTTACCGTAACTGCCAATGCACCCTTGTCGGATATCACAAAGGTTCAGATTCTGACCGGATCTCCGTTTTTTAACAAGGATGCAAAGATTCTGGCTGAGACAGAAGCTAAAGCCGGCCAGACCGTAACATTAAGCTACGATGCACCAAGAACTAGCACCCGACTGATTGCAGCATGTGTAAACAGCAACGGAAAGTATTACATACAAGGTTTTAATATTGGAGACGAGGATGTTAGTTTCAAGAGTTCTTCTGCCCATGCTGCTACCCGTGGTGCAGCCGTCACAAGAGCTGGGGAAGAACTGCCAAACTTATCGCTGGATTTCAACAGTTCATTCCGTTCATATAATGCTGAACGTACCTTAAGCACCAACGACACTTACAGCAGCTGGCAAGGCTCAAATTGGGAAAACGACCGCTTGTGGCTGCTAACCAGTTCAGGAAACCCTGATGGTTGGACCGTATCCAATAACACCATTTACAGAAATGCTCCGGCTTTATCCGCAGAAGAAGAAGCTAATCTTGAGATCATATTCGAAGATGCGCTCGGAAGATATGAAAAGAATAAACCGAAAAATAATCTACCTATCATCAAAGAGAGTAGTGTCGTTCGTTTATATGGCAACCACCTGATAAGCACCGGCGATGCAGCCATTACATTAACCCCCGTTCAGGCAGCTTCGACCGAGGCCTATTGGTGCGACATCTATTACTATTACTACAGAACAGAAGATGTTCCTGATAAAACTCCAGAGGGTGAGGCTAACTATATCAAAACGTTACCAAAGTTCAAGGCTATCGACGTGAACGAGGTAAGAGATGGCATCAGCGCTGTTACAGGAACCCCCAAAAACGAACCTGACACAAAATTCCTCAGACAGCACGAATATCTTCTGCCTTTCTATGGAAATGCTTCAGAGTTTATATCCAAGCCGTATACACTTGCCTCGTATGGCTACACTACAAATGGAAAATTCTATCGTATCTACAACTACTCTGGCTACAAAACAGTAGCTGCATCGAATCATTTTATCACTTATAGCGACAACAAGCATAATTTGCAGGGTGAAGGCGAAGCCAATATTCAGGATCAGCTATGGCAAGTCTTTACGAACGCCGATGACAACAGCATCATGCTGTATAACGTCGGAAATAAAAAATTCTTTTGGTATAAAGATGGTGATTTTGTAGAATTTAAGGATATCGAAGAGAGTAGTCTTAAAAACTATACCATCTATGTTTCAGATGGAACAGTTACAGATAACAAAATAGTCCCAATTGCTTTCAATAACAACGCAAAGGAGCAATCGGTATTTATTTCAAGTGCATCCAGAAGCAATTTCATAAAGGCACGTATAGATACTGATTTTACGTATCTTAATAAAGGAGGACAAAATATAAGTGGAGACTACAGAACTTCTCGATTATGGACATTCAAGGAATATAGCTATCCATCAGCAACTGCTATTACCGACTTTGACCTGCCATATGAGCAGTTCCCCGATGGACAAATTGTTCCACCAAGCGCAAAGCCATCTACTATTATCCCTGCGGGCTACCGTATTGGATTCATGGTAAGGAAAGATGGTGGTGCAAAAGCTAACAACAACAATGGCAACAACAGCCTAAAAGGCTGCGTGTACGGTTATGGCGCATTAAACACAGAAATAAACAGCTACGGTAATTTCCATCGTTCTGTTAAAGACTTCGGCATGGATCTTGACTCCCCCCGTATGGCAACGTTTACCGCCAACAACAAAGTATATCTCACTTTCGAGGAAGGTACCGACGCACAGTTTAGTGACATCATTGTTGAGATAGGTTCTTCAGGTGAGACTGGCGTTGACATGTTCGACGAAGAACAAAATGTTAGCGAGTATGCTTACACCATGTGCTTTGAGGACCGACCAAATACTGCCGACTATGACATGAACGACGTAGTATTGCGCTGTATCCGCAAATCGGCAACCGAGTTACAACTATCGCTCATAGCTACAGGTGCTAACGACCCCGTACTTATCAGCGGTATTGAAGGCAATTTTAAGAGCGGTACCGAACTTAACAACAAGGAAGTGCACGAGTTGTTTAGCGTAGGAACCTCTACATTCGTAAACACAGTATCATCGGATAATGTTTTACCTGCCGTATCAGGCAATTACGAGGTAGATGCAAAAACAACTATCAAGGAGTTCCTGAGCAAGATCTACATCACAAACAATGGCACCGGTAGAACGATTGGCTTGCCAGCAACTGGCGAGTCTCCATTCGCACTCATCATGCCAGGCGACTTCAACTATCCACAGGAAAGAATAAGCATCGCAGATGCATATCAAACATTCCGTAGTTGGGTGAATAACGCCAACAACTACGGCAATTGGCCAGAGTTCCCCGAAGACAGCAAGATTTACATCAACCCCTACAACAGAGAATAAGTAGAGTAAATATACACAATAAACAAGAGATTGTAGCAGAAAACGAGCTACAATCTCTTTTTTTATTAAAAAAAAGCAAAATAAGGTGGGATTCTCCGATAAGTTTTGTACCTTTGCACATCGTAAACAGTAATTCTAAAATTTTAAGGTTATGAAGATTTCGCACATTGAGCATCTGGGCATCGCCGTCCAGAGCATCGAAGAAAGCCTGCCGTTCTTCAAGGACGTGCTTGGTTTGGAGTGTTATGCAACAGAAGTAGTTGAGGATCAGAAAGTGAAGACTGCCTTCCTGCGTTGTGGAGAGGTTAAGTTGGAACTGCTGGAGCCAACATCACCTGAAAGCACTATCCAGAAGTGGCTCGACAAGGGCAACAAGGGTGTGCACCACGTAGCATTCTGCGTAGAAGACGGCGTAGCTAAAGGTCTTGCTGAGGTATCGGAGAAGGGCGTACGCCTTATTGACGAGAAGCCACGTAAGGGCGCTGAGGGTCTGAACATTGCATTCCTGCACCCAAAGTCAACTTGCGGAATTCTGACAGAGCTCTGTGAGCACCCTGAGTAATCATTAACAGAACAATTTCATATAGTAACATAAAAACAATGAGCAAACAATTAGAAAAAATCAAGCAACTCATCGAGAAGCGCGAACAGGCACGTCTCGGTGGTGGTGAGAAAGCAATTCAGAAACAGCACGATCGTGGCAAGTATACCGCTCGTGAGCGCGTAGAGATGCTGCTCGACGAGGGTTCATTCGAAGAGTACGATATGTTTAAGGAGCATCGCTGCCATAACTTCGGTATGGAGAAGAAGCAGTTCCTTGGCGACGGTGTTGTAGCCGGTTCTGGTACTATCGATGGTCGTCTGGTATTCATCTTCGCACAGGACTTCACCGTACACGCAGGTTCTCTGTCGGAGACAATGAGTCAGAAGATTTGTAAGGTAATGGATATGGCTATGAAGATGGGTGCTCCTCTGATTGGCATCAACGATTCAGGTGGTGCACGTATTCAGGAGGGTATCAACGCTCTGGCAGGTTATGCCGAGATTTTCGAGCGCAACATCCTTGCATCAGGTGTTATCCCACAGATTTCAGGTATCTTCGGTCCTTGCGCAGGTGGTGCCGTTTACTCTCCTGCCCTCACCGACTTCACCCTGATGATGGAGAATACATCATACATGTTCCTCACAGGTCCAAAGGTTGTAAAGACTGTTACTGGCGAGGATATCGACCAGGAGCACCTGGGTGGTGCATCAGTTCACGCTACTAAGTCGGGTGTTACTCACTTCACAGCTGCTACTGAGGAAGAGGGAATCCAGATGCTTAAGACTCTGCTGAGCTACATTCCATCAAACAATATGGAGACAGCTCCTGTAAAGCCTTGCACCGATCCTATCAACCGTATGGAGGACAGCCTGAACGAGATTATCCCAGAGAACCCCAACGAGGCTTACGATATGTACAAGGTTATCGCTGCTATCACCGATAATGGCGAGTTCTTCGAGGTTCAGCCTAAGTTCGCTAAGAACATCATCGTTGGTTTCGCTCGCTTCAATGGTCAGAGCGTAGGTATCGTAGCTAACCAGCCTGCCTGCTACGCTGGTGTTCTCGATGTAAACGCTAGCCGCAAGGGTGCACGTTTCGTTCGTTTCTGCGACGCCTTCAATATTCCTATCGTATCACTTGTTGACGTACCAGGATTCCTGCCAGGTACAGGTCAGGAGTACAATGCCGTTATCCTGCACGGAGCACAGCTGCTCTATGCTTACGGAGAGGCTACCGTGCCCAAGATTACCGTTACCCTGCGTAAGTCTTACGGTGGTTCACACATCGTTATGGGCTCTAAGCAGCTCCATACCGACCTTAACTACGCATGGCCTTCAGCCGAGATCGCCGTAATGGGTGCATCAGGTGCTGCTGCCGTACTGTACGCTAAGGAGGCTAAGGCTAAGAAGGAGGCTGGTGAGGACGTTAAGGCATTCATCGCTGAGAAGGAGGACGAGTACAACGAGCTCTTCGCTAACCCATATCAGGCAGCCAAGTATGGCTACATCGATGACGTTATCGAGCCACGCAACACTCGTTTCCGCATCTGCCGCGGTCTGGCTCAGCTTGCTACAAAGCGCGACTCACTGCCCGCTAAGAAGCACGGTAACATACCTATGTAATTTTGATAATTAAATATGAATAAAGAAGTATATGCTGCTATAGCCCTGGCCCTGCATGAGCATCTGGGAAACAACGTTCACGACGTTGAAACGGGCATTATTACAATTAACGCGCATCCCACACAGTGGAATGGCTATGCACAATCATTCACTCAACATCCCTAAAAATGAAAGAATACAAGTATACCATTAATGGTAATAAGTACGAGGTTGTGGTAGGCGATATTACCGACAATATTGCTACTCTGACCGTAAATGGCGAACAGTATACCGTAGAAATGGAAAAGCAGGCTGAACCTGAGAAGAAAAAGCCTGTAGTTAAGCCAGCAGCTGCCGCTTCAAGCAGCGCTGAGCCTACAGCCAACAAGGCCGCTGTAAACAAGGCTAACGCCGTTAAGGCTCCTCTGCCTGGTGTTATTACTGACATCAAGGTTGCTGAGGGCGACGAGGTTAAGGCTGGCGATACAGTTGTAGTACTGGAGGCTATGAAGATGGCAAACAACCTGACAGCCGAGAAGGACGGTAAGGTAACAGCTATCTGCGTAAAGGTTGGTGAGAGTGTAATGGAGGACGACGCTCTGATCGTTATCGAGTAAGTTTCACCTTATTATATTTGGGAGAGGATGACATTAAAGTCGTCCTCTCTTTTTGTTATCTCCATAACGTGTTTACAGCCATCAGTATAGGGAGGTATTGCCAGAGCCACGTGCCCCATAGTACGGCGCAGATTAATCTCCACACATGGATGCAGCAAGAAGCCATCATTATCTTGTTTAGCCACAATCATCATATCAACGCCAAACGGACCTTGATATTTTCCGCAGAAAGTATCGCCCAGGCAAACACAAATCTTATTCTTTAACGCGTTTACCAATTCACCTGATACATAGCAACTTAGCTCCAATTCTATTTCTTCTTCAGTTGCTATAATATTACCTGTATACGCACCGTTTACGGTATGAAATAGCGATAATCCCAGATAACTCACATGCCCCTTGCCATCACTTTCAAACTCCATACCAAAGTCCATCACCTTATTATAATAAGGCTCAACCATCACACTGCCCTGCTTATCTATCACGTTACTTATCCAGCGTTCCTGATAGCTGTCGACAGTATCTTCGATGAACCTCACTCCTCGCCCGCTACTACTCCACGGAGCCTTTACCACTATGCGACGATACGTATTCAGAAACTGCTTTACATCGTCGATACCAGAGGCTTCTTGCGAAATGCCTATAGCACCATCAATCTGCAACTGCTCAAGCAGTATGGCAGCATGGCGGCGATGTGACAAGTTGCGGATAACAGATATTTCATCTTCCGACGGAACAATAACCACACCATATCTTATTAAGAATGAACGAAGTGCAAGATCCCATCCCCATGGTTCCACCTTATTAATATATAGGCGACTCAACTGTTCCTTATCCACAAACTGTTTTGACCCTAAACCCAATTCAGCTTGCAACTTACTATATGCCTCTTCTGCCTGATGAACATCATCCACCAGAATATAGTCATCATCACCCGCCCAAAGTGCAGGAATATATCCGATGTCGTGCCTCAGTTTTCTACCCGCCAACGGCGAAGTGAAATTTGAGAGGTTTGCAGCTAATGCAAGGTCATGTTCTGGATTAAACACGTATAATTTTGCCATTTTCATCAATTTTGATGCAAAAATACTATTTTTTTTTGAGATTTTGCAAATTAGACTTTGCAATTTCATATAAAATGTGTACCTTTGCAACCACTTTAAAGTAAATAGAAACAAATCGAGCAGGAATGGAAGCTTTTTTCAGGACGCACAGATATCTCGTAGAGCATGTAAATGCACCGGTTCGTCGCATTCTTATGGATGAGATTAACTGGAACGACCGCATGATTGGAATAAAAGGTACGCGAGGTATCGGCAAGACTACTTTTCTACTTCAGTACGCAAAGGAGAATTTTGATATCATGGACAAGCAATGTCTGTATATCAATATGAACAATTTCTATTTCCAAGGTGAAGGTATTGCCGATTTTGCAGGTAACTTCTACAGACATGGAGGTCGTGTTCTCCTTATCGACCAAGTGTTTAAGCAGCCTAACTGGAGCAGCGAGCTCCGTAAGTGCTACGACCTCTACCCCAACCTCAAAATCGTATTCACAGGTTCGAGTGTGATGCGACTCAAGGACGAGAATCCTGAGCTTAACGGCATTGTAAAGAGCTACAATCTTCGTGGTTTGTCATTCCGCGAGTTCATCAATCTGATGACGGGTAACAACTTCCGCCCCTACTCGCTCGAAGAGATTCTGAAGGATCACGAACGCATCATCAAGCAGATTCTGCCTAAAGTATCGCCCAACCGATATTTCCAGGATTACATACATCATGGTTTCTACCCTTTCTTCCAGGAGCATCGCAACTACAGCGAGAACCTGCTGAAGACGATGAACATGATGACCGAGGTAGACATCTTGCTCATCAAGCAGATAGAACTTAAGTACCTTACTAAAATTAAGAAGCTGTTCTATCAGATTGCCGAAGAAGGTCCAGCCAAGACGCCAAACGTCAGTAAGCTGGCTCAGGACATTGAGACAAGCCGCGCCACGGTAATGAACTACATCAAGTACCTTACCGATGCCCGCCTCTTGAACCTCATCTATCCGGTAGGTCAGGATTTCCCCAAGAAACCTGCTAAGATTATGCTCCACAACTCCAACCTGATGTACGCTATCTATCCTATTCAGGTTGATAAGCAGGAGGCTATGGAGACATTCTTTGTAAACTCCATGTGGAAAGACCACAAGGTGAATACCGCCAGCACACGCGACTGCAATTTTGTTGTAGACGAGAAACTGAAGTTCCGTGTTGTCGACGCCAAATCGCCTGCCAAGATGCGAATCTCGCCCGATGTGATCTACGCACGATATAACACAGAGATTGGTAAGGACAACCAGATACCATTGTGGTTGTTGGGATTCCTTTATTAAATGACCAAAAAGATAAAACAAACAAATAGTTAGTAATTAGTTTAATTTTCAAAAACAATGGCTAAAGAAAAGAAGTTTATCACTTGTGATGGTAACGAGGCTGCAGCTCACGTGAGCTATATGTTCTCTGAGGTAGCTGCAATCTACCCCATCACCCCGTCATCTCCTATGGCGGAGCATGTTGACGAATGGGCTGCCCGTGGTCGTAAGAACCTCTGGGGCCAGAACGTCTCAGTTCAGGAAATGCAGTCAGAGGCTGGTGCTGCCGGTGCCGTTCACGGTTCACTGCAGGCTGGTGCTCTCACCACTACATTCACCGCTTCTCAGGGTCTGCTCCTGATGATTCCTAACATGTACAAGATTGCTGGTGAGCTGATTCCATGTGTATTCGACGTTTCTGCTCGTACACTGGCTTCTCACTCTCTGTGTATCTTTGGCGA
>DEHD01000021.1:302-553 GCA_002351725.1 Prevotella sp. UBA2809 | reverse complement strand
ACCTCTCACGAGTACCACAAGATTGAGCTGATGGATCAGGAGGATATCCGTCCTCTGGTTAAGGAGGAGTTCGTTAAGCGTTTCCGCGATCGTGCTATGAGCCCTGAGCGTCCTATCACACGTGGTACCGCTGAGAACCCAGAGACATTCTTCACCCACCGTGAGGCTAGCAACCAGTACTACGATGCAGTACCTGAGGTTGTAGAGAAGTACCTCGGCGAGATCTCTAAGATCACAGGCCGCGAGTACCA
>DEHD01000021.1:0-176 GCA_002351725.1 Prevotella sp. UBA2809 | reverse complement strand
GGTCAGAAGGTTGGTATGATCTCAGTTCACCTCTATCGTCCATTCTCAGTTAAGCACCTGCTTGCTTCAGTTCCTAAGACTGTTAAGCGTATCGCAGTTCTCGACCGTACAAAGGAGCCAGGAGCAAATGGCGAGCCTCTGTACCTCGACGTTAAGGATGCTTACTACGACGTAGA
>DEHD01000024.1:576-44262 GCA_002351725.1 Prevotella sp. UBA2809 | reverse complement strand
ATTAATTCCGCCAACAGGTATAACTTCCAAGTTTCTTGGTGTTTTTTTAACAATTAATGAATAATAGAGAGCGGCGATTATTGGATGGCCGCACCGCGAAGTGCAGCCAGATGGCACCGTAGCGATTCTTCTCTATCAGCAGTTCGTCAAAGTCTTGGTGCGTTTCGTTGCTGATGTCGAGCAGGATAGCCGCATAGCGGATGAGTTGTTCCATATTCTCCACCCGGATATCCACCGCACACCCAGTAAGGTGGTTGCTGGTTGGCACGCCACCTATCTTCTTATTCAACTGCGGCGATCGGTAGCCGCTGTTGATGATTATCGGAGCTCCTGCGCGCGAGCGCAGAACTTCCAGCCATCCGCAAAGGTTAGTGAGATTTGCAATCGCCTCGTGCGATGGGATGTTATAAACTTCTTTGTGGCTTGATGCGGTCATCTCGCCCAGAGTGAAATGCTCACTCAATTTTGCATTTGCATTTAACTGAATTATCTGTTCCATTTTTCTTTGTTAATGTTGATTTTTTAAAACTGATATCTGATATTTGATACACAAAATGGCGACTTTTCCAATTTCGTATCATTGTGAGGGTATGCTCTGCGTCCATGCCTTGTTGCAGACGTACGCGCCTTGCATCCTCTACTGTAAACTCGGCAGGCAACAGAGCCAACAAACTCTGAGGGCCACGTTTTGATGTAGGAATGTCGTCGTCAGCATGACGAATCAGATCGCCAAATATCGTCATCTTAATATAGAGGTCGTAATAGAGGCTCCAGCGGCAAAACGTCTCAATCGATTTTTCCCACTTCATGCCGTTGGCTGCATATAGCATACATGCTTTGCGGAATGCTATCACTAAGGCACGATGCGACAGGTTGTCGAACACTCTGTCTTGAGATAAACGTGCAAAATCTGCACATTCATCCTTAAGCTTTCGCGCCAACTTCTTAGCCTCCTTGCAGTCAATCACGCCTGTGGCCGATTTCAAGTTTTCGATATAGGGCTTAAGCGCAGCATCGTACTTCTCTCCGTACGTACCAAACACCGAAATCTCTGCACCCACCTCTTCCTCTGGGATTGTAGCCAGACACAGGCGCGAGATAGGACCGTCGGTCAGCACATAGCGGAAATACTTGATGGCCTTGGCCGTTGTGGTGTTGGCATTCCAGTTCAGATGCAGACTGCCCGAGCCTGTAACGCTCTGAGTACCAGCACGGTCGGTTCCGTAGTCGTTACCCTCGTCGTCGCATAGCTTCAGCGTAGTAAACTGGTTGCCACGACCTGATGCTCCCTCAATCTTATCCCACTGTTCCAGCTCGTTTATGCGCACATAAAGCGGCGCGCCTTGTGCCTCGTCCATTCGCTGAACAAGGGCAGCCTTGGTTATATCGCTCTTGATGGTCTGGATAATCAAGTCGGCAGGGCGCTGAGGTTTCTGCTTGTTGGCCGCCTTCGAGTTATACTCGTCGTTAAACTCCTTCAGTCGCCTGCGGTTCTCCTCGTCGCGAGCCTTCATATCTGCAATGAGATGAGCCAGCGGTTGTTTGGTACAAGAGTCTTTACCCGAGCCTGTTCCAGCCACTATCAGGCAGTTGGCACGCAGTTCGCGCACCTGATTGTCGATATACACAAAACTAAGGTTCTTGGGATACGCCATCAGTCCGGGGAACATAGCCTGAGCCACAGTAGCCTTATACTTCTGCGGCGTGTTGCACAACACCGCGTCTACCAGTTTGGGGCGCTTATCAGGAATCGCGGGCGGCGTTTTGCTGGCGAAAATCTTAGACAACTCAGAGCTTGGTTCGCTTGGGTCAAGTGTATAGGTTGGTTGAGGGCTCTCTTTTTCAGGCGTTCTACCTTCCAGCGCATCCAACACAGTTTTCAAGCGTCCCGGCATACCTTCGTAGCTGGATTTAAGAGCATTGGCTATTTTCTGACGTTTCTCCTCTATCGGGAACCCGTCATAGCACGGTATCACCTGATCAAGCCATTCCGCACTCCGCCCGCAGATGTGCCTCAAGTCGCTCGCCAACTGGAATGTCAACGTATCCCTGTCCCCCACATTAGGCTCAAACCCGCCATTATTCAACTCCCAATACTTCTTCAAAATCTCCGTAAACGGTATCCCATGATAGTTATCGGGGTATTGCATGACTGGCATGACTGGGGACTGGTTTGCTGTGACTGGCATGACTGGGGACTGGTACCTGTCACAGAATGTGACTGGGCCCTGTCCCCTGTCATGCCCCTCGCGCACATCATGCAAATCTTCCCACGGACGATAATGCTTATTGGCCTTCTTGGCGCCAGGAGGCAATTGTTCTTCACCATTGCGTTCGCGCTCTTTCAACCGCACGTACTCCGCCTCACACTCCTCCGCGCTCATCGGTTCATCAAACAGACTATTGTCAAGATAAATCAAATCTTCAGCCGACCCACTCGTTCCAAACACCACCCTCTGCAAATCACGAGCGTTATTGTCCATATCGCCCAATTTAAGCGCACACGCTACACGTACCTGGTTCTCCAAGATGGTAGTGCCGGGCACTCGCTTGCACACCAAATGCCATCCACCGCTGGCACTGCGCTCCAGCATCATCAAGCCAATCTCGTCTTTCTTCGATAGAATTACATCAGCCATCTTACTTCCGCCATCAGACATATCGTAGCAGTCGATGTCATGAAAAAAGAAGCTGCCGATGCTCTTGCATCCAGCTATCAGTCCGTCAACATGGCCAAGGTTATATGCAAACTGCACAAGGTTACGCTTTGCCGCCTCATCACCCTGTCGGGCTTTAGCCAAATTGGCCAAGTTCTCGCTGCTATCGCGCAGTGCCAGAAACTCTTCGCGACTCTTTACCGCTGTCGCATATTTTCGTCTATTAATTACGGTTATACGGTAGATCATCTACGACCGCCTTCCTTTACCAGTTCGTTTGCGATTACGTCCATAAACACCTGTCCGTTGTACTCGCGAGTCTGGAATCGAAGATTGGCTACAACCAGTTCGCCCTCGGCCCACTCGATGGTGGCCAGATTGCCAAGTGCTGTAACCACATAGCTGTCTTCGTATTTCCCGCCAAGCTCTTGCAACACTAACGTGCGCTTGTTCAGCACACCGTTTTCACTTTTCTCACTCTGCACGGTAGTCATCGCCCCGCACTTCTTAACTCTCAAAATCATTGTATTCATAATGTTTTTAATGTTTAATGTTTAATGTTTAATGTAAAAAATCGAGCCGAATTTCGATTCGAATTCGGCGCGAATTTCTTCGATGCTCTTGTGCACCACCTGGTATCCCGCGTCCTTCATCCGGAACTCTCGGTCGCGAGTCTCAGCCAGATACTGCAGATACTCTTTTCGTTTTATTCCTGCCATTTAATGTTTAATGTTTCATGTTTAATCTAGAAATTTGGGTAACCAAGTTTCGAGTTCAGGAATCGCAGGCCTTCAAGCGTCCACGTCATGTAGTGGTGTATCTTCTTCTCACCTTTCAGCGAGTAGCTCACGTGGGTGCGCTCGGCAGTGTAGCCTCGGCCTTGCAGATCGTCGCTCAGGTTCCAGCGACCATGCCGACGATATTGTATGCCCATGTCGCGCAGCACGGCGTTGAAGTCGAGTGTTGTCATGTTGAACGTTTTGGCCACCTGCGTGGCAGTCAGAGTGTCCTCGGCCTCCTCGTTCAGTATTCGCAATCCCTCGCCAACTATATTGTCGGCCATCGCCAGAATCTTCTGCGGACTTGGCAGCGCCAACTGCTGTCTGTCGCCAAGTCTCTCGCGCTCCAGCTCCTCCCATCGCAGCACCAGCTTGGCTCGCATCTCATCTTTAAACTTGGTAGCGATGTAGAGCGTCTCGGTTTTCGATAGAGAGTAACAAGGGCGAAGCTCACCCTTGGAGTCCTTGTATTCAACGAGGGAAAATTTTCCCCCGTTAATTTTCACCCACGCCAGTTCCATCTTTCGGATAGCCTTCAAGATGTCATTGTGAGGTTTCCCGCAGAGCTCCGCGATGTCCAGCGAACTCATTCGCAGCTCCTCCTGTTGGCCGCTCTTTGCAGCCTTACGGGTTGATAAACTTGTAGATGTTGAAATAACTGTTGTTGTAATCATAATAAATAAGTATTTTAGAAAGTTAATAATTAAGTTAATAATGTACGCGCGCCTAAGCACGCGGTAATATCGCCTCCCGCCGTTCGGGAGGTGATTTTGGTAGCAGCATGTCAAAGAACGATTTTCGAGGCGCAGCCTCAAGAACGCACTGCAAAATTATGACTAAAAACACACGTATTGAAGGAAAAAATCGGCTTATCCCGAGCCCGCACGAAGCACACGAAGAATAAGCCACACTTCGCACGAAGCGCACGAAGAAATGGGATAAAAAAAGACTGAAGATTATGATCTCTTCAGTCTTTGATAGATTTCTATTACCAGTTTTTGTATTCGTTTTCGCCTGTCGTCATCTACAGGATACGGATATTTCGCTGATGTCCACTCCTGCATCGGCGGCAGACACTCATTAAGTATAAACCAGCACTTGCACTCAAGCCTCAGCGTGTCGGTATAGGCCTTGTAGCGTTTGTCGGCTCCAGTCTCAGCTTTGTTCACACGCTTAAGCACACCAGGCAGCAGTCGGTCGATATCTGCAAAGAAATCGGCATGACACTTCATTATCAGTTCGCGTTCCATATAATAATGGTACGCGATGTAGACAGCCACCCAATCACGTCCCGACTCGGTATCCATTCTCGGCAGCACACCATTGACAGCCGATCGCAGCACATGTTGGCGCTCCATTGTGTCGAACCTATCAGCCTTGAAGAACTTAAAGTCTATTAGCTGGGCGGTCGGTTCCTCAGCACGTTCCTTTTCGGGCTTGCCACCATAGTAATTATGCTGATGCTCCACATGAGCATTATAGTTCCAGATGTATGCATACTGGTTTACGCCAGCAAGCTGTTGCGGTTTGTTTTTATCTTCGTTATTCATCTGCTAATAATGCGCTTGCAGGTGCCATTGGGGGCAGCTCTGGGAAATTATTGTTCTGATCATCAACATGAGCATTGTAGTTTGCCGCATTGATGGTTGTGGTTGGTTTATTGGCCGCCTCTTTAATAGCGTCGGCCAACTCTCTGTTCACATCGCCTTGCAGATTGGTTATCTCGTCAACCTTGGCCATCATCATAGGCGGAGTGCCATCGGTTAGTGTGTGATGCAGAAAATGTCCGGCAAAACAACGTCCGCTGTTATCCAGCGCACTTATATAGCTGATGGTTTTGTATATCGAAAGCACGAAAAACTGATTAACCACCATCGTTGGTTGCTGACTATTCTGCTGCTGAACAATAGCTTCAAGTTCGGCGATACGGCGGTCTTTAGCCGCTATCACTTCATCTTTTGCAGCCATCATCACCTGCATCTCCATCAACTGGACTTTCTTCTCGTTCAGCTCGGTTTGCAACTTGGTTAGGTCGGCAGACAAGGCTTCGTTTTGCGCCTTCATCATACCTCCGTTATGGGCCAAATCGGCCACAAATTTTAGTTCTTCTATAGTTGATTCCATTATTATCAATCCTTTTAACTTAGTTTAGTGCAAAGGTACTAAAATTCCCCCAAACTCCAGCACTTTTATGCATGAAATTTGGGGGACTTGAACAAAATACTTCTTACTCTTTGTCTTCCTTATTATCCAATAGCGCCTTGACAGCCTTATCGAAATCACTTTCCAATAATCGCATTTCGCGTTCACGGTAGATTTCAAATTCGCGCTCGGCCTTCTCTATTGCCTCCTGATGCGACACAGTGCCACTTCCTTCGAGAATATTCTTACGCAGACGAAGTATTTGATCATCGAGCGCTGCCACCCAGTCGTTCATCGTCATAGGATTCTGCTCAAGAGCCTGAAACTCAGCATAGTCCAAAAACTGCGAGGTGAGCAAGTTTAGTCGTTGCAATTCAATTTCCGTAAGATAGTTTTTGGCTATCTTTACATCGTCGCGTGTAACATAGTTGCCCTTAAAGCTGGTCATGCCAACAAATGGTTTCTCATTATCTACACGCTCATAAATCAGCTCGGCAGCAGTATGTTCATGCACTGCATAGTGCATCTTGTTCTGTACGGTAGAAAAGAAGAGTTTGGTAGTCTTAGAACGAGGATCATAGTCTGTTGATGTAGCATATATATCAGTAACCTGCTGATAGAAATTGCGCTCACTACTACGGATGTCGCGAATGCGCTGCAGCAATTCTTTAAAGTAGCGATTACCGCCCTGTTTAAGTCGCTCGTCGTCCATTGTGAAGCCCTTCTGAATATACTCATGCAGCAACCTGGTGGCCCAACGACGGAAACGTACAGCTATAGGCGACTGGACACGATAACCAAGGGCAATGATGACATCGAGATTGTAGTGTAGTACCTCATGAGTCTGAGTTTTGCCTTCGATTGCACCATGTTGAGTGGTTGTTCGGAATTTCCGAACTACCACTTCTTTGTCTAGCTCATTATCATTAAAGATGTTTTTAAGATGCTCGCTGATATTTGATTTGCTCGACTTATAAATTTCAGCCAATTGCGCCTGCGTCAACCATACATCTTCATCAGCAAACAGAGTATTTACACTCAGTTTCCCCTCATCATCCTTGTAGAGTACCAGTTTGTTTTCTTTCTTATTAGGCATATCATTGATTTTTCTGCTTGCAAAGGTACTAAAAATATATGGAAACAAAGCGAAACTTTGCAAGAAAAATCATCACCTGACATGTCCTCACTTGTTTTATATACCATAAATAAGACAGATGACGATGATGGAAATTGCCAGATAGGCCAGCTTCACGGGGAGTCCGATGCGCAGGTAGTCCGTGGCTCTGTAACCGCCCGGACCGTAGACCAGCAGGTTGAGGGGTGTGCTGATGGGAGTCAGGAAGGCTGCATTCACCGCCAGCAAGAGTGCGAGGGAAAACGGAAGTGGGTCGCAGCCCATGTTCACAGCAGCTTCATAGATGATGGGAAACATCAAGGCTATGGTTGCCGAATTGGAAATGAACTCAGTGACAATTGCTGCCAACAGACAAAGAGCAATCATCACCAGGAGAGGCTGGCCGCCGCACAAATGAAGGACACCCGTCGCCATCTGATTGGCCAGACCTGTCTTCAGAAGGGCCGTACCCAATGCAATGCCTCCTCCCAGGGATATCAGGATGTTCCATTTGATGGCGTTCATGGCCTGCGTTGGCGTACAGCACCCAAACACCAGCATGGCACCGGCGGCGAGGAAGGCACTCTGCAACAGCGACATGATGCCGGTAGTGGCCAAAAGCACCATGCTGATCATAATGACCGTCGAGACCAGCGGTTTCAGACCAGTCACAGGAATTTCAGGAGAATCAAAGAACTCCAGCTGTAATTTCATAGCTTCCGTATTGATCTTCTGGTGTGGCTGATGGACAAAGAGCAGTGAGTCGCCGGCATGCAGGACGACATCGCGTGGAGGCACCTTGATGCGTTCACCCCGTCGCGATACGGCAACCAGCGTTATCTCATGGTCTCGTTCGAAAGTAGTATCTCCCATTCGGGTGTCTATCAGGTTGCTGCCGAAACAGATGTATGCCGTCTTGAAACGCTGTTTGCCACCTGGCTCTTTGACGCTGAATACGGTATGGTCGGGAATGACAAACTGAAAGGTCTTAGCCAGTTCCAGCAGTTGGTCAATCTGACCCGAGAAGATGAGGCGGTCGCTTCCCAGCAGGGGCTCCTCTTCGCGCACCGGCAACACCAGCCGGTCGTTGTCGAAGTGAATCAGTTCCATGAGGCTGCCGGCAGGCACATGGTTCAGCCCCAGTTCGCCGACGGTCTGGCCAATATGACGATTGTTCGATGGGACCAGCATTTCCAAGGTGTACTCGCCGGTATTCTCAAAAGCCGACTCCGGGTTGTTGGTGTCGGGCAAGAGCCTGCGGAAGATGATGATGACCGACATGGCAACAGCCAAACAGACCAACGCTGGTAGCGTGGATGTAAAGATGCTCAGGGGCTGACCGGACTTGTATTCGTACATGTCGCTCAGCAATAAGGCCGTCGGCGTGGCAATAGCGGCCATAGGGCCGCCCATTCCAGCAGCATAACTCAGTGGAATCAACAATTTGGAGGGTTGGATGCCCAATTTCCTGGACCACAGTTTGACAACTCCTACAAAGAGCGCCACGACGGAAGTGTTGTTCACAAATGAACTCAGCAGCGCCACGGGCACCATCAGGCGCAGCAGGGCATGGACCTCTCCCTTGGGCTGTCCAAGCACATGTTTCGATATCCACTGAAGAACACCTGTGAAGGACAGTCCTGTGACGACAACGAACATGACACCCACAATGATGACCGTCGAACTGACAAGGCCGGAAAAGGCTTCAGTGGTGTCCAGCACACCCGTCACGAATAAGATGCCGATGGCACCAAGAAAGACTACGTCAGACCTGAGCCGCGTAAACAATAGCGCTGCCATCACCGCAACGAGCGTCACGATGGTAATCCACGCGTCAATGCCTAAGTCTATGAGCATCTTTCTTCATCTTTAGATTGTTTTATGGTGCAAAGATACAAAAAATATTGGGAATAGCCTCACGGCAGTCCCAATATCTTGCAAAAATTTCAAGAAAAGATTATTGAAAACGCTTTTTCATGATAGCAAGGATTATTAAGAAAGTGTATCAGATATCAGATATCAGTTTTTATTTTGAGGGGGGAATGGTGATGAGAGATGAGGTATATAGTTTTATATAGATTTATATATTATTATAATAATATATAAATCTAAACTTCAAGAAGCTCTAAAAGAGGGGTAGCTAGAATAAAACTGATATCTGATATTTGATACAAACTTGATTCGTAAATACGCAAAAAGTATCTCTCACACGTGGGCGAAAATTATTCCAAGTGTGGGCGCAAAAACGCGCTCGGGTATTAACAATTCGTTAACACTCGATTTTTGCGCATCTCGCTTAAAATTTGTACCTTTGTAACGTCAAAATCAAGTAACAACCAACACAAAAACTAAACTAAAAAATTATGGCACTAAAAGTTAAAGCACAAGAGAAGTTGCAGAAGATTGGCACCTATGCGGGCAAGTATCGCTACATCATGATGCCGGAGTTGTACACCAGTCTGAGTCAGGACAAGGTGATTAAGGAGGCTGCTCTGCGCAGCGGAGTTAGTAAAGGTATCATGCAGGCATGCTGGGATGCTGCCGGCGAGGTGATCAAGGCGTGGGCCACAGAAGGCCACTCCGTAGCGCTGCCAGGACTGGGCACCATGCGATTCGGACTGCGCGCCAAGAGCGTAGAGAAGGTAGACGAGGTTAAGGCAGGCCTCATTACCAGTCGCCGAATCATTTTTACGCCTGCGGTTGAGCTGAAGGATGAGTTGGCGGGTACCGCCATCCAGATTACCTGCTACGACCGCGATGGCAAGGAGGTGAAGCGCGTGACCAGCACCGACAGCGGTGATATCGAGGACCCCGAGAACACCCAGCCATCAAGCGGCGGCGGCGGAAACACCCAGCCATCAGGCGACGTACCCGGAGAGGGCGATTAAGCGTGCGGGGCGAAAGCCCCAACGCTTAAAGGTAAAAAGTTGAAAAGGTAAAAAGGTTAAAAATTGAAGACTATGACGAAGAGAGAAACCATTAAGTTCATCGTGCAGATGATTGCAAGTATCGCAACGGCGATTGTAACAGCACTGGGTGCCACATCGTGCATGGGTGCGTAAAAGAAAGAGATGAGGTTCGCAATGTGATGCGGACCTCTCTTTTTTTTACTTAACGGACAACAACTTTTTTGCCGTTGTGGATGTATAGGCCGCGATTGGTGGGGCGGGGGATGGACTGGCCGGTGAGGGTGTACCATCTGTCGTTGTTATGTGATGATGACTCTATAGAACGGATGGCAGTCGGCTGGTTGACATCCTGCTCGGGATAGATGCCTGATACATAGACTCTATAGCCCTTGGATTCGAGACTGAAAGTGTGGGTGGCGTTGAGTGATGCCTGCTTGCGACTGGTGCCCTGGGCTATGGTCTCGCTATCGAGCCACAAACTCCAATCGCCTGCTGTGATGCCATCGATGGTGGCTGTGGCTGCCGAGGTGCCCATGTTGAGTACTACCAACACCTGACTATCGCCTAAAGTGCGCGTATAGGCTAATACGCCAGTGCTGCCTGATACGTTGAGTAGGGTGGTGGATGGGTTGTCGGCCGACTGGCGTGCATCGCTGATAGCCGGCACGGCGTGTTTCAGGGCAAAGAGCGTGCGCAGCGTGTTCAGCATCTTCTCGTCCTTGGTGTTCCAGTTAATCTTGGTGTCGTTAAAGTAGTCGAGTGCCTGGTTGCCGCCTGTTTCCTGTCCGTTATAGATGAGCGGCATGCCATAGACGGTATAGGCCAGAACGGTGAGCGGATAGCGGTTGTCGCCATATTTCTGCGTGAGCGTTTTCTTTGACTCGTTGAAGTTCTGATCGTGATTGGTGATGTAGAGCATACGTCCAAACGATAGCGAGGCTGACTTCTCGAGCAGTGTGTTGATGAATGCCTTGAGACGGGCCGAGGTGTTGCTGGTGCCATAGTTGGCCAGCGACGACTGGAACTGCCAGGCGTAGTCGTAGTCGAACCCTGCATCCTTCAGTCGGGTGGCATCTGATGCGATATCGGCCTCGCCAAGAAATGTGACGGCTTTATGGGATTTAATCAGTGGGATAGCGGCTTGCCAGTAGCTGACAGGAATCTTGGGACTGCTGATGTAGTCGCAGCGATAGCCGTCGATGTCGGCTTCGTCAATCCAGAACTTCAGGCATGCGTTCATGGTATCAACCAGGTCGGGATTGTAATAGTCGAGCTGCCATACATCGCTATAGTTGTTGGGGTGAATCTTTTTTCCGCCGCTGGTGGCGTAGTATTCGGGGTGGGTAGTCACCCAGTCGGCATTGGTTGCCGTGTGGTTGGGAACCCAGTCGAGCCACACCTCCATCTGCAGTTCGTGGGCACGGCTTACAAACGATTTCAGCTGGGCGATGGTGCCATACTTAGGATTGGTTTCTTGGAAGTTGGTGGCGGCATAGGGGCTGTTGATGCCTCCGCCACGCGGATAGATGGGCATGAGCCATACGATGTCGATGCCCAGTGTCTTGAGCTCTTCAAGTCGCTCCTGAGCCGCAGCAAAGGTTCCTTCGGTAGTAAACGAACCCACGTTCATCTCGTAGATAACCCGCTGCCCCTCGGCACGTTTCCCCGCTGCGAGGTTAATATCATCTACATAATCGGCCGCATAGCAGTTTGAAGCAAAACATGCTGCCACTATCAATAATTTTTTCAATACCTTAGTAATCATAACTGTCAACTGTAAATTAAAAAAACGGGGCTGCCATTCTTCGCAGAGCAGCAGGCCCCTATGAGTACTCCATTGTCAGTAGATCCTTTAATGATGAAGCAGGTCTCTACTGTTTAACGTAAACTGCATAACCCTTAGACTCGAATGACAGGGTGGGCGATGCAGAGAGAGAATGCGTGGAAACCTCGGGACCGCTGTAGATGGTCTGGCTGTTGAGCCACTGCTGGTAGGTGCCAGCTTCGATGCCATCTATGGTTACCTCGGTGTCGTAATCGGCAAAGTTTACTACTACAACCACATTTTCGCGGCGCCATGCCAGCACATCGTTGCAGCTGGTTTTAAGAAACTCTACAGGAGCGCTCTCGGCCAGCGCTGGCTGCTGATGATGCAGGGCTATCAGCGTGCGCACGGTGTTAAGCATCTTGTGGTCGACACGCTGCCATTTTACTTTTGCATCGGTAAAATAGTTTAGTGTGTCGGGGTCGCCAATCTCCTGGCCGTTGTAGATGAGCGGCATGCCGTAGAAGGTGAATTCTAATACGGTGAGGCCATAGCGGTTCTCGCCATAGAACTTGCGAAGCGTGTTGCCGCCATCGTTGTAGTTCTGGTCGTGATTGGTAAGATATACCATTCGGCGGTTCTTGACCTTCGATGACTTGTCGAGGAATCGCTGACAGATGCTTTTCAGCGTGTCGGCATTGAAACCACGGCGGCACAGGCGTGCCATTGAGCCTTGGAAACTCCAGGCATAGTCGTAATCGAATCCGCATGAATCAATGCGCTGGTTGTGGCGATCGGTGATGTCGGTCTCGCTCATCATCTCAATCTTCTTGCCTGGCAGGGTTTTAAGTTGGGCAATGATGTCCTGCCAGTAGGCAACAGGGATGGTTGGGCTCGACACGTAGTCGCAGCGGTAACCGTCGATGTCGCATGTCTCAATCCAGAACTTGAGGGCTGAGTTAACCTCCTTTACCAGTTCCGGGTTCTGGTAGTTCAGTTCCAATACATCGCCCCATCCGTGAGGATGAATCATGTTCCCCTTGTCGTCGCGGGTAAAATAGTCGGGGTGAGTCTGTACCCATGGATTCTCCTGAGCCACATGGTTTGGCACCCAGTCGAGCCACACTTTGATGCCCAGTTGGTGAGCACGGGCCACGAAAGCCTTCACATCGCTGATGGCTCCATATCGTGGATTAACCGCCTTGTAGTCCATAGCGGCATAGGGGCTGTTCATGGTAGCTCCACGCGGGTAGATAGGCATGAGCCAAATGATGTCTACTCCCAGCGTGTCAAGGCGATCCAGTTGCCTGGTGGCTGCCTGGAATGTGCCCTCGGGGGTAAACGCACCCACATTCATCTGATAGATGATGCGGTTGCCATCGCTCACAGGTTGAGTGCCATCTACAACGAGGCTCTTGGAAGCCCCGCCGCAGGCTGAAAGCATCAGCGCTGCGGCGAGGATAAGACTACTCCAATACTTCATAGCCACCATCGAATATGCGGATATAGATGTCGTGATCGATTGTGAAGTTCAGGTCGCCGCCTTCCCACTGCACACCGCCATTGTTATTGTTGGGGATGAGGTTCAGGTTCAGACCGGTATTGGCCGCACCCATATCGAAATAGAGGTAATCTACACCTCCAATGGTCTGGGTTCCGGTGACAGGGATGCCAGGCCAACCACCAAAGGCTTCTGCATCGCCCCAGGCATAGAGCGCGAAATCGGTCTGACTCGACTCGTTCAGCACAAACAGGGCATAGCCATCGTGCTCTACCTTGGGCTCGGCACCAATCTCCTCAACACCATCAGGTGTGATACGCAGATAGATGTTGCGGTCGATGGTGAAGTTGAAATCAGCCAGCTGCTGACCGCCACCGCCATTGTTGAAGATGAGGTTCTCGACGAGTCCGGTATTAGCCTCGCCCATGTCGAAATATTTCCAGGTAATGCCATCGTGGTTCCAAGTGCCAGTAACACTCATACCAGGCCAATCGCCATTCAGGTTATTGACATCGCCCCACATATAGAGGGTAAGAACATCCCAGCCAGTCTGGTCGTCAACATATACGCAGAAACCATCGTGTGTGGGTTCTGGCTGCTCGCCACCACTCCAGTAGTAGCTCTCCCAGCGCTGGCCCCAGATGTTAGTAAAGGTGCCAAGACCTGGATTGTCTGTATGGGTAGCCTCCTCACCGGCTGTAGTGAATTCCTTGCCCTGATTCTTTGAATAGAAGCGGAAACCATCGGCCAGCGATTTGCCGCTGACGAAAGTGCTGGGATCGAGATAGATACCCCACTTCACATTGCTGTTAGGCGCTTTGGTCAATAGGTATTGTGCATCGCCGATAGCCTCGTCGTCGCCATTGAAGGCACCGGTAATGTATATCTCCTCGTCGGCAGTGGTGCCGAAAGGTGCGATGAACTCCAGCAGAATACGGTCGGCTCGTGTCTCAAACTGCTGACGCTCGTGGTCAAACACCGGCTCATCGCTGCTCGAACAACTGCTCATCAAGCCGGTAAAGGCCAGCAGTGTCAGCATCAGACTATATATTTTCTTGTTCATAATCTTCTATTGTTTAATGTTTAATCTTACTGATAACTTGGGTTCTGAATCAGTCCTGGGTTTACAGAGATAGCAGTCTGTGGCAATGGATACCACTCGTACTTGCGATCGCGCTGAGCAGGCAGACTGATGCCATCCTCGGTAGCACGGCCCCAGAACCACCACTGACCCTGTGTGAACTTGTCGAAACGGCGCAGGTCGGTACGGCGGCGGTTGCCCTCGCCCAGATATTCCTTACCCCACTCAGACAGCATCCAGTCCATATCAAACTGTGTGAAACCAGGACCTGGCACGTTGAGTGCAGCGGTGCGGTCGGACGACTTGAAGTAGCGCTGACGTACAGCATCTACATATTTCTTGGCCTCCTCGCTGTTGCCTTTGCGCATCTCGCACTCAGCTACGTTATAATAAGCCTCGGCCAGACGGAACTGAACATCGTCGATGCTCTTGAAACCACCCTGCTCATCGTTAGGATAGAGAGGGTACTTAACCAGACGTACGCCTGAGTTGGTCTCGCCCCAGCGTGGACTCATGACTGTTTCAAGGTCGCGACCCTGATTCAGGAAGGTTCCTAACTGATCCACAAATACCAGGTCCTGACCATCGCGGTCGGCATCGGCCTTCAGCACATCGCCCTTACCAAAGTCGGCGCGCACCAGGCCCTTCAGGAACATACCTGGTCCGTGGGTCTTGGTAACAGCATCGTAGGTGTAGTTCTGCTTACGGATGTCGCGATCGTCGAAACGCTCGTAGGGCGCTCCAAGCTTGTCGCCATAATCCAAGAAGCACTTAGCACCGATAGAACCGCCTGTGGGCTGAACAGTACCAGAGTTGTCGAACGAAGGAACCAGACATACGCAGTTCCAAGCGCCGATGCCGTCGTAGCTCTGTCCGAAGTAGTCGGCATAACCATACCACATACCTACCATGGTGCGAACGTTAGAGATAGCGTTGGCTGCACCCTGTCCGTCTTCGGCTGCAAGTGCAAAGATGACCTCAGGGCTCTTCACGTTGTCCATAGAGTAAAGGTTGCGATAGTTATCGTCAATGGCGTAGTTGCCATAGGCTCCATTGATAATCTCCTTTGAAAGGGCCTCGCACTCATCGTAGTGCTTCTCGCCGATAAACACCTCGGCATTGAGCAGCAGACGGGCCTTGAGCAGGCGGTTCATAGCCTGATTGGCACGGTTTACCATCGAGTGGCTTGCATCGTCCTTGGCCAGTGCCGAAGCTGTCTCGTCGAGTTCGGTGGCAATGAAGTCGTAAATCTTCTTGCACGAAGTATTCCAGTCAGGATCGGCAGTGCCGGGAACCTCGCTGCTGGCAGAGGTGTTGAGTGGCAGGGCGCCGCCCCAAAGCTCGAAGATACAGTAATAGTTCCAGGCACGGATAGTGCGTACCTCGGCTACATACTGTGCTAACTGTTCATCGGTCATGCCCAGGCTTGAGGCACTCAGCCCCTGAAGGTCGCTTAACAGCAGGTTTGACAGGCCGATGGCTGTCCATGCACCGTTCCATGCGTTGTTGATGATGGTTGACTCTGAAGTCCAGTTGTGCCAAGAGAGCACCGTCTTCATAGCTTCATCCCATCCCCAGAGTCCACCATTCCACACGCGCCATGTGATCTGGTCGGAAGGATATTCTGAGAGGTGAAAGAAATTCTCACCAGCCAGCGTCTGTGATGTCTGTCCATAGATGGCAGCCACAGCGCCCTTCACACTGGCTTCATTCTGATAATAGACACCGGCGTCGATGCGGTCGTACACCTTTTCATCCAGGTCGGTACAAGCGGTGAGTCCAGCCATGAGGCAGACAGCACCAAATATTTTATGCTTAATAGTTATCATAATTTTCAATCTTCAATTTTCAATTCTCAATCTTCAATTAATGAAAGCGCAGTGTTACGCCCAGACTAAACTGAGTGGCCTGTGGATAGGCGCTGTTTGAGTCGATACCTGGGGTGATGCCAGTAGAGGTTACGATAGAAGGATCGTTACCTTTGTAGCCAGTGAGTGTAAACACATTCTTAGCTGTGAGGTACACACGCAGGCTCTCAATCAGCTGGCGGTTCTTGGGTGAATAAGTATAGCCCAGAGTTACGTTATCCAGCTTCACGTAGTCGCCCTTCTCCAGGAAGTAGCTTGAGATGATACCACCGCTCGACTCTACATCAGCATAGTCGGTATAGGCTGCACGCAGCACATTATCGGTACCTGAACCCTTCAAGCCCATGCCGTATTTACGCATGTTGAAGATTTCGAAACCAAGAGCACTGCGGAAGAGCATGCTCAGATCCCAGTTCTTGTAGCTGAATGAGTTGCTCCACGACAGGAAGTGCTTAGGCGCACCATTACCGATATTGCGCTTATAAGTTGGATCGGCCTGTGCAGCAGGAATGGCATTGCCGTTGTTATCATAGATGAGCAGTAATCCGTTCTCATCTACGCCAGCATGCTCGTAGCCATAGAACTGACCGATTTTTCCGCCTTCTTCCACACGGAAGAAATACTCGCTACTGCCAGGACCTGGTTTCTGATACAGATCCAGATAAGCCATCTGGTAAGCATCGCTTGAAAGTTTGGTGAGTTTGGTGTCGCCCATACTCCAGTTGATGCCTGTGGTCCACTTCAAACCCTTCTTGGCTATCACATCGTAGTCGAGTGCCACCTCAATACCTGTATTCTTGGTTGTACCTACATTTACCAGAATGGTGTTGTAGATGAATGGTGGCTGTGGGGCAGTGTAGTTATAGAGCAGATCCTGCGAACGGCGATCGAAATATTCTACGCTACCACGCAGACGGCTGTTGAGTGCAACAAAGTCGATACCAACGTTGAAGGCTGTTGACTTCTCCCAAGCCAGGTCGGGGTTGGCGTTCAGTGATGGTGCATAACCGTTAGTCCACTGGTTGTCGATGAGGTAGGCACCACGGGTGCTATAAGTGGCAATACTCTGATATGCATTGAAATCGGAACGACCGGTAACACCATAGCTTACACGTGGCTTCAAGCTCTGGAAGGTCTGTGCCAGTCCCTGAGCGAATGGGGTGTTAACGATTTCCCATGCCAGTGAAGCTGAGGGGAAGTTACCCCACTTCTTATTGGCTCCGAATTTGGTGCTACCCTCACGGCGCATTGAAGCCGAAGCGTAGATGATGTCGTTGAAGTTATAATTCAGACGGCCGAAGAAACCAATCAGTGTCGACTCAGAAGAACCAGCCCAGAGGTTGGCCTTGCCATCGCGCAGGTAGCTACCGCTGCCTATGCCGTGATAAGAGAGGGCATCGTAAACAAAGCCCATGTTCTCGTTGCCGCTCTGCTCCCACTTGCTACGCTCCCATGAGTAGCCAAGCACTGCCTTCAGCTGGTGCTGGTTAAGCGTCATGGTGTAGTTGATGAGGTATTCCAGGCGGTTGGTCCACCACTTCTGGTAGTTGATGCGGGCACGACCGGCATAGCCGTTCCAGAACGATTCGCTCGATGTAGATGGTGTATAGAAGTTGTCCTTCAGATCGTTATACTGCAGTGCATAACTCAGCGATGTGCTCAGGTTGTGCTGCTCGGTCTGCAGGATGTTCAGCTTGACGTCGGCATTACCCAGAATGTAGATGCGGTCGCCCTGACTTACGTTCTCCTTCAAGTCGTTAACAGGATTGTGGATATCTGTAGGCGAGTTGGGCTGATAATAGCTGCCGTCGGGATTCTTTACAGGTATGGTTGGGTTCATAGTGAGTGCTGTATCAAACAGGCCGTTGTTGCCCCACTTCTCGTGTACTTTACGAGCAGAGAGCGATGAGTTGAACTGCAAGCGGTTGTTGAGTACACGCTGCTCGCCAACGAAACGTGCTCCGTATTCTTCGCGCCCTGACACGATGTCGAGACCATTACCTTTCTTATAATTTAGTGACAGTCCGAAATAACCGTTCTTATTCGAAGAGTCGATAGAAATGTACTGGTTCAGGCTGTAGCTGACGGGGCGTGTAATCTCGCTCCACCAGTCGGTGTCGGCACCATAATCCTGTCCGCGACGTGAACGGCGGAATTCATCGGTAGATAATATTTTGATACGGGGCTTCTGAACATTCAGGGCAATATAGCTATCGTAAGTTACATTGGTTACTCCTGCTGTGCCTGAGCCCTTCTTGGTGGTAACCAGGATAACACCATTGGCACCACGAGTACCATAGATGGCTGCAGAACCGGCATCCTTCAGTACGGTGATTGACTCTACGTCCTGAGTGGCAATGTTACGCAAATCGCCACCGGCAATACCATCGATAACTACCAACGGACCATTGCTGGCTGTGAGCGAACCTGCACCACGTACCTGAATGTCGGTCATCGCATTGGGGTTGGCATCGGCAGTAGCTGCCACATTCAGACCTGCCACCTTACCGGCAATCAGAGCCATGGGGTCGCTGGCTGCACCTTGGTTAAACTGATCCTTGTTAATCTGGACCACTGAGCTCGAAATCTCTTTCTTAGCCATCGAGCCGTAACCTACTACTACGACTTCGTTCAGCTGGGCTACATCCTCTTTCAGTGTTACCTCCATGCCATTCTTGGCAGGCAACTCCTGGGGGTTGAAGCCGATGTAGGTGAATACCAACGTGGCTCCAGGCTTACATTTCAGACTGAAGTTTCCGTCGAAGTCTGTTACTGTGCCGTTAGATGTTCCTTTTTCAACGACCGAGGCTCCGATAACGCCCTCGCCCGTTTCGTCCTTCACCTGACCATTAATAGTGGTCTGTGCTGAAACATCCAAGGCAAAAAACATGACCGCCAGCATCATTAGCAGGCGATAACAAAGATTTTTTGTTCTTTTCATCTTCATTGGTTTTGTTAAAATTAGAGTTATAGAAATATAGTTTAAAATATTAGATGCTTTAATTTTTACATTTTCTCAACCCTCACCGCCGCACCACCGCTACGTGCCAGATGCAGATGTAGTGTGTCGCCCTTGGCTACTTTAATCTGGCGGATGGTCATCTCATAAGGGTTGCTCTCGTAGTCGGCATGAGGCCCATCCTCATAGATGATGGCGTTATAAACGGCATCGTCGTCAAGAAAATCAAGGGCGATATCCAAATCTCGTGCCTCCTCGTTGGTAATGCTGCCGATAAACCAGCGATCACCATGACGCTCTTTTCTGGCAGTGGTTATATACTTGCCAATCTCACCGTTTGGAACTATCGTGCGACTCCAGGTGGTAGGACAACTCTCTATGAAAGTAAGTGCCGGCTGGCCTTCGTAGTTCTCAATGGCGTCGGCAGCCATCTGTAACGGACTATATATCACCACAAACTCACCTAACTGCTTAGCGAGGGTAGAGTGGGGATGAGTGCCCTTTACAATCTCAGAGAAATTGAAGATGGCAGGTGTAAAGTCGGTTGGACCAGCCAATCCGCGGGTAAATGGCAATGTTACCGTGTGTGATGGTGGATTTCCACCGCGTCGGTCCCATGCGTTGTATTCCTGCCCACGAACTCCCTCTTGTGTCATCAAGTTGGGCAGCGTGCGCTGCAATCCAGTAGGCATGGCTGGCTCGTGGTTGTCGATCATAATGTGGTGCTTGGCAGCGCATTCAATGACACGGCGATAGTGACGGATGCCATATTGTGACTTAGCCAATTCCTTGCCATCGAAATAATGTCCTACATATCCGGTCTTAACGGCACGTATGCCCAATTTTTCGAACCAGCTGAAAGCTTGTTCCATCTGGCTCTCCAATAACGAGGCATTGCCCCATGTCTCGGTGTGACCGATAAAACGTACACCTTTCGACAGACCGTAACGGCATACTTCTTCCATGTCGAAGTCTGGATATGATTCCAGGTAGCTGATCTTTTCGCCCTGTCCCCAGCCGGGATTCCATCCCTCAGCCAGTACACCGCTAAAGCCATGTCGAGCGGCAAAGTCCATATATCTCTTCACATTCTGGGTGGTTGCTCCATGTGTGGGGCCCATCTCCCAGGTGTTCTGTTTCTTGTGTATGCTCCACCAAATGCCGATGTAGCGTCCTGGCTCAATCCATGAGGTATCCTCTATCCGGGATGGCTCATTCAGATTAAGCATCAGATTAGATGTGAGCAGGCCGCCAGCAGTATGACTGATAATCATAGTGCGCCACGGACTCTTCATCTCTCCCTTGGCATATACCTTTACGCCATTGCGCCATGGGGTAAGAGCGGTAAGTAAGCTTACTGTGCCATCGTTACCCGTTCTTGGAGTAAGATTGATACTGGCATAATCCTCAAGGGCTGCCTCGTGAATGGCCAGATACAGATCTTTTTCGTATTCTATGGTGAGCGGCGTGCAAACGGTATCTTTCTTGCTCAGTAAATCAGCCGTATATATTCCTTCAAAGTATTCAGTGTGGTTGGATGGAATCGACCAAGCCTTGGCATCGTGAGCCAAGGTTATCTCGGTCAATTCCTCCTGAATATGATACTCTTTACCTTTATGATTATCTGGCAGTATGTATCTGAAACCAAATCCATCGTTAAATACTCGAAAAACGACCTGCATGGTCTGACCTGTATATTCTTTAAAATTGACGATCAGTTGATGATAGTGATTGCGGGTTGAGTCGTTCTCGCCCCATGGTTGTACCCAGGTTTCATCAACATAAGAACGACTAACCTTGCCCATCTTGGTATTTTCACCAAGTTTGCCATAGTTCATCTCATAACCCAGGCGTGATGGCGCAACAAGTGTGCGCCCCTGGTAACTGACAGTGTAATAAGGACTATGGTTCTTCACACCGACGGATACCATCACGGTGCCGTCGGGTGAAGATACCTTAACGCTTTTGGCATTTGCCATAACGCTGGTAACAACCAAACCAACTAATACTACAATCCTAACAATTAACATTTGCATGACTTTTTTTTGATTTCGCTGGCAAAGATAGATACATAAATAACCCGTTCCAAGTACGACAAACAAAAATCTAAATGATTAAAAATGTAATACGTTGATTATTAGATTGTTGCGTTTACGGCGTTGCTGAAAAATCAAAAGATATTCAACCCGGATTTTGTGTAAAATGGCTATTTTGATTTGGTTGTGTCAGAAAGAAATTGTATCTTTGCCCCATCATTTAAATTAAAAACGATACTAGCTTATGATTCGATTCCTGTTAGTTCCTGTTTTGCTATTGATAGCTACAACCTGCTCTGCCAGTCAGCAGAGTAATCAGGCACTTTATCATACTCTCGACAGTTTGATTGCAAACTACAACCAACTGACTGCCGAGAAAGAACGCCGTGTGACAAATATCAAGGATGGTGTTCGTGGCATAAAGCTATCACCCGAGCAGCAGTACGACCTGAATCAACGTCTGTATGACGAGTATGTAGCCTATAAGTTTGATTCGGCATTTTATTATATAGAAAAGAACGTGAATGCGCTTAGTGCTTCGGCCGATCACGACCGCTTTGCTGCCAGCGCTGTACGTATGGCTCATATATTGGCTGTAACAGGATTGTTTGATCGTGCACGCCGGTTGCTTGATAAGGTTAACCCTGATTCGATTAGTGATCAGCAGAAGATAGCGTATTATACGCAGCAAAGTGAGTTGAACCTTTACCGTTCGGAAATGGCACAATTCACTAATTATTTCTATGATTACATCAAGCGCGCGCAATATTATCGCCAGTTGGTGATGCAGATAGCACCAAAGGATAGCTACGATTATGTATTTAATCGGGCTACGTATATCTGCGAGGCTGGTGATACAGAAGAGGCGATACGCATTTTAGAGGCATATCTGAATAAAACTGAGCAAGGAACTCGTATCTATAGTATCATTACAAGTACATTGGCTTTCTTCTATCAAAAGAAAGGTGTTCCAGAAAAGCAAGAGTACTATCTATTGCTAAGCGCCATTAGCGATGAGCTAAGTGCCATACGCGAGAATAACTCTTTGCGTTCGCTTTCAGAGCTCCTGATGGATCGTGGCAATTATGATGATGCCTACCGCTATCTGTTACAGGCTATCAGCGAAGCAAAATTCTATGGTAGTCGTATCAGAATGATGCAGGTGGGACGTATGGCTCCACAGATATTACAGCTCTACGATGCCGAACGCACCCGGACTCAACAGCGAACCAGTTTACTGTTGATGGTCATCTCTTTTATTTCGATTATTCTTGCAGGCATCATCGTATATACACTGATTCTGTATCGCAAGAAACATGCGGCAGGATTGAAAATTATTGAGATGAACAAGATGCTGGCCAGTCATTCTGAGGAAATAGAAAGTGTAAACACTCAGATGAAGGAGGCCAATCGTATAAAAGAGGAATATATAGGAAGATTCCTGGAACTGAGCAGTCAGCTGATATCTGACAGTGAACAGCGACTGAAACAACTGAACCGTCTGGCACGCGAACGTAAACTTGAGGAACTGTATGCCGAACTGAAAACGATGGAACCTGTGAATAAAGGTATTCGCAAGTTCCATAGCCATTTCGATACTGCATTTCTGAATATCTATCCTAATTTTATCAGCGAGGTAAACAACCTGTTAAACCCGGAGTGCAGATTTGATGTCGAGCAAGATGGTACGCCTGTCAAGCATTTGTCAACCGAATTGCGCGTGCTGGCGCTGATTCGTCTTGACATCACCGATAATCAGGAGATAGCTGATATCCTGCGTTCAAGTATTACTACCATCTATACCTATCGCTCTAAGATTAAAGCCAGAGCCATCAACAAAGAAAGCTTTGAGGATGATGTCAGGAAGATTGCTACCTATCGTTAGATATGTCGACATGATAATTGCCGCAGGCTCTCGCACTTGAAAAAAATCATAATAAATTTGGAAGATATTATTTTTTTTATTTTCTTTGCATAAAATATTACCAATATGATAGTAATTAAAACTAAAATATCAGCCATAATGCTGATGATTATGCTTACCTTACAGATGCATGGGCAAGCCAATAGTCAATCACCCTGCGGCCCTGTACCTAGTGAGAACCAGTTGCGCTGGCAGGATATGGAGATGTATGCGTTTATTCACTACTCGCTTAATACATATACCGACCAGGAATGGGGCTTTGGCAATGAGGACCCAAAACTTTTCAACCCTTCGCAACTTGACTGCAGGCAGTGGGCGCGTGTTTGCAAACAGGCTGGCATGCGTGGCATTATCTTTACTGCCAAGCACCACTGTGGCTTCTGCATGTGGCCATCTAAGTATACAGAGTATAGCGTGAAGAACTCGCCATGGAAGAATGGCAAGGGCGATGTGGTGCGTGAGCTTGCCGATGCTTGTCGTGAAGAAGGGCTGGAGTTTGCTGTGTATCTGTCGCCCTGGGATCGTAATCATCCAGAGTATGGACGTCATGCTTATGTGGAGTATTTCCGCAACCAACTGCGCGAGCTGCTCACAAACTATGGCGATATCTTCGAGGTGTGGTTTGATGGTGCCAATGGTGGCGACGGATGGTATGGCGGTGCCAACGAGACTCGCAAGATTGACCGTACCACCTATTATGAGTGGCCTGAGACGTATAAGATGATTCGTCAGTTGCAACCCAAATGCCTTATCTGGAACGATGGTAGCGACCGTGGCGACCTGCGCTGGGTGGGTACCGAGGCAGGTAATGTGGGCGAGACCAACTGGAGTCTGCTATACCGCGATGGCGACGTACCTTATCAGATGTTGCACTATGGTGTGGAGGATGGTAATGTGTGGTGCCCAGGCGAGACAAATACCAGTATCCGTCCGGGTTGGTTCTATCATGATGCAGAGAATGAGCATGTAAAGAGTCTGTCGAAACTTATGGACACCTATTATAAGTCGGTAGGTCGCAACTCTACGTTGCTACTCAATTTCCCCATAGCGCCAAATGGTCGCATATATCCTAACGACAGCCTGCGTGGCATAGCCTTCAAGCAGATGATTGACGAGGTGTTTAAGGAGAATCTTGTAGCCTCACCCCCAGCCCCTCTCCAAAGGGAAAGGGGAGTGGTAACCTATGTCATTGATATTAAGAAAGGTGCTGCATTCAATCGTTTTCTTGCTGAAGAGGATATTGCACAAGGCCAACGAGTGCGCAAGTTCTCGCTTGAGGCTATGGTTGATGGCAAATGGCAGCCGCTAAAAGATGAACTGGTTGAGGATGGCGACGGACTTACCACCATCGGTCACCGTCGTATCATATGTTTCCCTACGGTAAAAGCCACAAAACTGCGTTTTACCATCAATAGCTATAAACAGGAACCAATAATCAAAAAGATAGGCGTTTACCTCGCCCCCGAACTTACTGCCGACATCCCTAATAGCGGCGAGAAGAAATCGTCGGCCCTGCATATATTCTTTGGTTCATCAATGCAGATGTTCATCGACTGGGATGCAGAGCAGACCATATCAACTTTCAGTTACCTGCCACCGCAGGACGGAAAGGATGGCATTATCACCCATTACACATTATGGGGATCGACAGATTGGAATAAATGGGAAAAGCTTGCCACAGGCGAGTTCTCAAACATAGTAAACAACCCCATTTGGCAAACCATCAAGTTTCCTGAAGCCAAAGTGCGTGTTCTTCGCTTCGAAGCCGACCGCCTGGCAGAAGGAAAACGTATGGGATACAGCGACTTAGATATTAAATAACATCATAAATCACCAATATGAAACGTCTCTATTTATGCACCATGATGCTGGCGGCCTTCATAAGTGCCTCGGCTCAGACGACCCATGATTGGGAAAACCCTTCTGTACTGAGCATTAACAAACTTCCTTATCACGCCACTCTGCAGTTGCCGTCGAAATGGAAGGAGTGTAAGGAGATAGTGAGCCTTGACGGGCAATGGCAGTTCCATTGGAGCAGGAATCCGGAGGAACGTCCAGCTGATTTCTATCGCGAAGACTACGATGTGAGTAACTGGAATAAGATTACAGTGCCTGGCAACTGGCAGACGCAAGGCTACGGTACCCCCATCTATACCAATATAGAATACCCCTTTGTGCGCAATCGACCCAGCGTGACCACAGAGCCGCCAAGCGACTGGACTGCTTATGAGAACCGCAACCCGGTGGGCTCGTACGTCACATTTATCGATGTTTCAGAAGAAATGCTCAAGCAAAACCTGATTCTGCACTTCGGAGGTGTGCATTCGGCATTCTATGTATGGATAAACGGACAGAAAGTAGGCTACAGTCAGAACTCGATGACACCTGCTGAATTTGATGTAACGAAGTACATACGGGCAGGGAAGAACAGACTAGCCGTTGAGGTGTATCGCTGGAGTGACGGCAGCTATCTGGAGGACCAGGACATGTGGCGACTTTCAGGCATCTATCGCCCCGTGCAATTATGGGTGAGACCATTGGTACACATCAGCGACTATCACGTGACGGCTGAACCGAATGCAGACTACTCGCAAGCAGAAATAAAGGCTGTTGTTTCCATCTGTAACACCAGCAAAAAGGCTGCTACCGTTCGCCCTGTAATGACCATAGAAGGAATAGCGGCCGATATGGGGAAACTACAAATCAACGCCAGCGACACTGCAGACTTCACCTTCCATTATACACTGGAGAATCCACGGCTATGGTCGGCCGAAAAGCCTAACCTCTACCCCTTCAGCATCGAGTTGGAAGATACTAAAGGCAATACCATCGAGCATTTCGACTACCATTTTGGCGTGAAGAAGGTGGAGGTCATCGGAGAGGTATTCAAGATTAACGGCAAAAACGTGAAGCTGCGTGGTGTGAACCGTCACGACCATCACCCCAAGACGGGCAGATACGTTGACGATGCAACCTACGAGGAGGACATCCGGCTGATGAAACAGGCCAATATCAACTTCCTGCGCACTTCGCACTATCCCGACCGCGAATACCTGTATGAGCTTTGCGACCGTTGGGGCATCTACGTGATGGACGAGGCCAACCACGAGACGCATGGCTATGGCTATGCCAATCATGAGATGGGCGAGGACCGGGCTTGGCAGCAGGCGCATGTGGATCGTGCCGAATCGCTGGTGAAGCGCGATTTCAATCATCCCAGCATCATCCTTTGGAGTCTGGGCAACGAAGGTGGGGTTGGCCCCAACATCGAGGCAATGTATAACAAGGTGAAAGCGCTCGACAGCACCCGACCGCCATTCTACGACAGCGACCGCCGTTACAGTTGCATCTGGGACGACAGCTATCTCTACCCCGATGACCTGAAGAAGAATGCTCAGGAAGTGACCGACAAGCCCTTCATGATGCGCGAGTATGCCCACGCCATGGGAAACTCAATGGGAAACTTGAAGGAATATTGGGATGTGATTTATGCCGACTCAAGCATTGTTGGTGCTGCCATCTGGGATTGGGTGGATCAGGGACTTCTTAAAGATGGCTATTATGCCTATGGTGGCGATTTCGGCGATAAGCCCAACCTTGATGCTTTTTGTATCAATGGCCTCATTACCCCTGACCGCAAGCCCCATCCGCATTACTATGAAGTACAATATGTTTATCAGCCACTGAAATTTGAGTGGCACGACGATACCTATAGCGTCATCAACCGTGACTACTTCACTAATCCCGATGAGTATGATATTAGTTGTAGTGATGCTGTGTACGGCACTGAAACATTGAGGAATGTTGAGGCACGGCTTCGTGAAGACAAGCCCTGGGCTGGCAAAGGATTTGTGGTGGCTCGCCAGCAGTTTGTGCTTCAGCAATGGGAATTCCCCACAGCATTAGAGGGCAAACCTGCAAAGATACAAAAAACTCCTCAAGGGCTGAAGGCTTATTTCAAACGTGGAGTTGTAACCATTGATGGAACAGGTGCATTAAGCAGTTGGATAGTAGATGGGCAGGAGATGCTGAAAGCACCACTGGAGCCTTATTTCTGGAAACCAGAAAACGACAATCAGCACGCAGCTCACTTTGCAGAGAGAGTAGCTGCCTGGCAAGATGCAGCCCAAAAGCGCAAAATGAAGTCGCTACGAATTGAGGCCGGAGGTACATGCGTAAAAGTGATAGCCGAGATGCAACTACCTGTAGGAGCAAACCTGACACTTACTTACTCTATCAACGACGATGGTAAGATAATGGTAGACATGGATTACAAACCTACAACCAACAACATACCACTGATACCAAAGTTCGGAATGCGGATGCGTGTGCCAGCCGATTTCAATGACATCACCTACTATGGGCGCGGCCCGTGGGAGAACTATCCTGATCGTAAGCGCTCTGCGTTTATCGGCTATTACAAGATGCCGCTAAGCGAATTCGAAACAGAGTATATCCATCCGCAGGATAATGGCAACCGCTGCGACGTGCGCTTCTTTAAGATTGCCAACAACCAGAGCACCATCAGTATTCAGGGGTGTCAACCGCTCTGCATACGTGCATGGGACTATGGTGAGGAAGACTTGGACGGCGTGCGCCATCCAAACGAAATAAGCCGTGGACGTTTTGTCAATCTTAACATCGACGGAAACATCCACGGTGTAGGCGGTGCTGACACATGGGGCAAGCGCACGCTACCACAATATACCATTGATGGCAACCAGCCGCACCACTACAGCTTTATCATGTCTATCGATAATGTTAAAAACTAAGATTATGCCAGCATAGCTTCAATGTCCTTTTCAAAGTCTTTTGGCTCGGTGGTGGGGGCGTAGCGCTTGATGGTGTCGCCATCCTTTGAGATAAGGAACTTGGTGAAGTTCCACTTTATGTCGCTGTCCTTCTCTACGCTCTTGCTGATAGCTTTGAACAGGGTTTTGGCAGCCTTGGCTTTAAGTCCGTTATACTCCTCGGTAGGTGCCTGAGCCTTAAGATACTCGAAGATAGGCTCTGCTGCAGCGCCGTTTACGTCGGTCTTGCGCATTATCTGGAATGTAACGCCGTAGTTAAGCTGGCAGAACTCCTCAATCTGACTGTCGTTACCTGGATCCTGCTCCTTGAACTGATTGCAAGGGAAACCAATGATAACCAGACCCTTATCCTTGTACTTCTGGTTAAGCTCCTCCAGTCCTGCAAACTGGGGTGTGAATCCGCACTTGCTGGCTGTGTTTACAATCAGCAATACCTTACCCTTGAACTCTGAGAAATCTAACTCTTTTCCTCTGCTTGTAAAAGCCTTGAAATCATAAATCTTTTCCATATTTTTTTTATTTTAATTAATCCCTGCATTATAGCCGTCCCTTATCAAGGGACTCTAAATATATCGTTTGCGATGCAAAGGTAAGGATAATAATTTATATCGCAAGCGATTAATGCTAAATATTAAGTTAGTTTAACAATACGTCGCGTGCGATATACTTATTATAAAGTCCAGTCTTTAAATGTCTTACATACGTCAAGAATATAGTCTCGGCGGGCAGTTATACGCTGGTCGAAGAGTTCCTGGCACTGCTTTATCACACTCTCTGGGAATGAGTCGCTAAGAGCCAACCAACTGAAATTTCGGATGCGGCCTACAACATCAATCTGTGCTTTTCGTTGTTCTATCACATCGGCAGGTAGTCCTTCGAAGTAATAATTGATGGCGAGATCCCAAAACTTTTTACCCAACTCACGGGGGATTCCTACTATGGCATCGTAATTACCTATTAACAATACCATGGATGAATAGGCGTGACCAAGGTCAAGTACAGGGTGCCCATAACCCATTTCGCCCATATCAATCAGCATCAGTTCGTTGTCCTGCATCATCGTGTTCTTTACCTGAAGGTCTAAATGCAACAAACGGTTGCCTGTAGGTATAGTGTCTAAAATCTGAAGCAGCAGGTCGATGCTCTCTTGTGGAAAATATCGGCGTATATGCAGAATCTGCTGGCGCTCGTGGTCGATGGCATTGGGCACATTACTGTCAGCAGGCACCTCAATGGAATGCAGTTGGCGGAAGAGGTTGGCATATTGGCGTGCATACTCGTCGATTCGTTCAGGGGAACGCTTGATGCAGGAACTAAGTGTCTCAGCATTCAGCAACTCGTATACTAATCCGTACTGCGAGCCTACCTTTACTATATCGAACGATATAGCTGTTGGCGTGCCCATAACAAAGGCCTCCTTCGACATGGTGATTTCTTTACGGACCTCGTCAATCGTCGTACCTTCTCTGAACACTTTTATGATAGTATCGCCATCAAGCCTGTAGACTGTGCCCACACCGCCTACACCTATCTGCTCGCATCCGTCGATACTAAGTTGGCGCAGGGCGCGCTCTACCTTAATAATCTTGTTAAAGCCGGTCATACTAAGCACGTCATAAACATCGGGATTAACATTTACAACTTTGAAGTTCTTATAACTCTTTGCCAAAACAAGCAGAATTCTGAGACCAGAACTTGAGATATACTCCAATCCCTCGGCATCCATTGTAAGACTGTTGATGTTTCCTGCGGTTGCCAGATTCTTATCTATTTCAGATTTTATCTCGGTTGATACCGATGTGTCTAGTCTTCCACATAAAGTAATCGTGGCATCTCCGTTGTTGTTAGTAAATTGGATTGTCATAAGCTATAGTTTTTGTTGCAAATATACGATTTTTTTTGAATAGTGTTGTACAAATGTGGATATTTTTATATCTTTGCCACTAAAATAGGATGATGATGGCTGATATTACTATTAATATAAGTACGCGCGAACTTCTTATACAGTATGCTGAGAAGTACGAGACTGCTGATTTCATTAACGGCGATCCCTCTTGGTTTATGCATCAGGTTAGTGGTGCCAAGAATCAGGAGGCAATGGCTTTTATCGCGGCCAGTCTGAGCTATGGCAGTCGCCAGCAGTTCATGAAGAAGATACAGCTGATACTTGATTGGGCTCAGGGTGATGTAGATGGCTGGGTTAGAGATGGTAGATATGCCGACCACCTGCATCAGGGTGACAAGAGCTGCTTTTATCGCTTGTACACGTGTGACACTATGTATCGTTTCCTGTCTACCTATCAGCAACTGCTTAATGAATATGGCACGCTGGGCGACTATGTGCGTGGCGAGGCCAACGATACTTTAGGTGCCGTTGATGCCATCTGCCGATATTTTGGGAGTCGCGGCATTAGTGTGATTATTCCCAAAGACACTACATCGGCTTGTAAGCGTGTATGTATGTTCCTGCGTTGGATGGTGCGGACCAACTCGCCTGTAGACCTCGGCTTGTGGGCTGACTTCATCGATCGCCGCTCACTGATAATTCCGCTTGATACACACGTTCTGCAGCAGTCAGAGCGATTGGGCCTGATAACCAGCAAGACCGCGTCGATGACGGCTGCCCGCAAACTGTCGGCTGTCCTTGCAACCATATTCCCGGATGACCCACTTAAAGGTGATTTCGCTTTGTTCGGTCATGGAGTGAATAGTTAAACAAGCATAATTTTTCGTATAAATCGCTTGCGATATAAAATATTCTTATTACCTTTGCATCGCAAACGATATAAACGATACGATTATGCACGAAGAATTGCGATTAGACAATCAGATATGCTTCCGTTTGTACACGGCAGCGCGACTCATTCAGCAGGCTTACACACCATTGCTGAACCAGTTGGGTATAACCTATCCTCAGTATCTGGTGCTTATGGTGCTATGGGAGCAGGATGCACAGCCGGTGAACGATATTGCCCACCGACTGGTGCTGGAGACTAACACGGTGACACCGCTTCTGCAACGAATGGAGAAGCAGGGTATAGTGGTACGCAAGCGCGGCAAGGAAGACAAGCGTCAGCAGATAGTATCGCTTACAGAAAAGGGTAAGGCGATGGAGGAAGAGGCTTATTCAATAATACCTGCAGGCATGGGTAAGGAGCTTAGTTCCTGTCCGTTCAAACTTGATGACTATGTTAAGTTTGCAGGCGAGTTAGATACGATAATCAACACATTAATAAAAAAATAATAATTATGCAAATGACACAAAAACGATTTCATAGGCACTTTGCAACCAAGGGCTTGCCTCTTTACTGGATCATCATTGCCTATATCATTGTTGGTTGGTTCTATCCTATTATAGGATTGCTGGCATTGATATGCATGATTGGTCCAGTGGTTACAAGTATCAAAAAGGGACGCTGGTGGTGCGGCAATGTATGTCCGCGTGGCAATATGTACGACAGGTTACTGTCTAAATATTCGCCCCACCGTCCAATCCCTGAGTTTGTACGTACATTCGGATTCCGCCTGTTCATGGTGCTGTTCATCTTCAGCATGTTTGGAATTCAGTTGGCTTTCGTTGAGAGCTGGTCTGATGTAGGCAGGGTATTCTGGCGTATTATTGTAATGACTACTGTGGTTGGTGTAGTGCTGAGCTTTATCTATGCACCGCGCACATGGTGTTCGTTCTGCCCCATGGGAACAATAAGTCGCTGGGTGGCACCTAAGACTGCCCCAGTGCCAAGTGGCTTTACTAACATTCATGTGTCGAGTGCATGCCAGATGAAGTGTAAGAGCTGCGCACGCGTATGTCCGATGCAGCTTACGCCGTACGACAGTCGAGGACAAGAAGCAGGCTACATGCATCCGGATTGCATCAAATGTGGCAAATGCACGTTAGCATGTCCTACGAAGATAATGGCCTTAAGAAAACCTTAAGGTCATTTTTTTTGCGTTGTTTTTAAACCAATTGGCTGTTATATTCGGAAAAAATACTATATTTGCAGCGGAATTTGTAACTAAGACAATTTTATATGATTAAAATCAAGTTTATTTTGGCTGCCTTTATGGCGGTCTTTACAGTGACATCGGCCAGTGCTGCTCGCGATGAGATGGTGGCCTATCTTTTTACTTACTTCAATAGTAATGCACCTGAGGATGAGCAGATATGCTATGCCATTAGCGACGACGGCTACAACTACACTCCGCTTAATGGTGGCGCACCAGTAATCGAGAGCGATACCATTGCCTTGACACAGTGTATACGTGATCCACACATACTGCGCTGCGAAGATGGTAAGACTTTCTATATGGTGGCTACCGACATGCGCTCGTCGCTTGGTTGGGCCAGCAATCGTGGTATGGTTATGCTGAAGTCTACCGACCTTATCCACTGGCAGCATTCTACGGTTAACTTCCCTACACGTTACACCAAAACTTGGAAGAACGTTATCCGTGTGTGGGCTCCTGAGACTATTTACGATCATCAGGCAGGCAAGTATATGGTGTTCTACTCGCTGCGCACCAGCGATCCCGACTCGTACGATAAGATTTACTATCAGTATGCCAACAAGGATTTTACCGATCTTGAGGGCGAACCAAAGTGGCTGTTCGATGCTGGTAATGCCACTATCGATGGCGACATTGTATGGAATAAGGCCGACAAGATGTATCACCTCTTCTACAAACAGGAGTCAGGTCGTGGCATATACCAGGCTGTGGCTAAGCGTCTCACCGATAAGTGGCAGATGCTTGATGGTAATGTAGAACAGACAAAGGAGGCTGTAGAGGGTGTTGGCGTTTGTAAGGCTATCGATGGCAAGAGCTGGATTATTATGTACGACTGCTACAGCAATAATCACTATCAGTTCTGTCGTTCAGAAGACCTGAAGACTTTCCAGTTCGTTCAGAACACCGAGACTAAGGGCAAGTTCACCCCACGTCATGGCACAATAATCCCTATTACCAAGGCCGAGAAAGAACGCCTGCTCAAGGCATTCGGTAAGTAATTATTTGATTATTCTCTGATAAGCTAACCGCTCGTCACCGGATAACAGATAGATTATGCCGCAATAGGTAAAGTTGTGCTTTAGCAGATTGTGCTGCATAATCTTATTGTCGCGATGGGTGTCGATACGGATATTGGTATCGCGAGAGAAACAGAAATCCATGATGGCACTGAAGATGCCATGTACATCCGGATAACTGGCAATGCGGTGGACAACGTGGTATGATTGCACGTCGTCCACCCATTGTCCTTTATATATCTTTGAGTATGTAGGCTCGGGTGAGGCCAGAAAAGCGAAATAGCCTACTACCTTATTGGCATCTTCGATAACAAAGCCGCCTTTCTTCTCCATGTCGGCTGTTATGGCATCCTCTGACGGGTAGCCATCGGCCCACTGGTGCATGTTGCCTGAAGCACGCATTATACCTTTCGCGGCTTCCATCACAAACATTATATCTGCTATATCGGCTGGCTTTGCTTCTCTGATAGTCATAAGCTGATTATTTCTTCTCTTTAGCCTGACGTGCAAACTCAAACAGTGCTACGGGTAGGTGGCAATAGCCTGTAGGGTTTTTGTCGAGATAGTCCTGATGATACTCTTCGGCCGAATAGTAATTCTGCAGAGGCAGCTTTTCTACAGCCAAAGGCTGCTGATGGTTCTGCTGTTCCTGAGAAAATACCTTCTCTATTACTGCCAGGTCGTCATCGTTAGTATAGTAAACACCTGTGCGATAGCGTGTACCTTCGTCTTCTCCCTGCTTGTTAAGACTGGTAGGGTCGATGGCTTTGAAGAACATGTTGAGCAAGAACTCTAAGCTCACCACATCAGGATCGTATTTTACATATACGGTCTCGGCAAAGCCAGTCTGATCTGTGTAAACCTCTTTATATGTAGGGTTCTCGGTATGTCCGTTGGCAAATCCTACCTCAGTCTCAAGTACACCTTCTATCTGCTTGAAGAAGTGCTCTGTTCCCCAGAAACAACCTCCAGCAAAATAAATCTCTTTTGTCATATTTGTAACCTTTCTACTAGTTTGGTTTTATAAAACTTATTAAAAGCGTCGGCAAAGATATACAATATCCGCGATATTTAGCTATATTTGTACCGATAATTAACATAAGTTTCAATGAAAGAAGACAAAATCATGCGCGTAGGTATCGTCGGCGCTGGTTGGATAGCTGAAAAGGCTGCCATCACACTAAACGGACTTGATAACTGTGAATGTTATGCCATTGGTTCACGTTCAAAGCAGAAGGCAGATGAATTTGCCAGGCAGTGGAACATGCCCAAGGCATATGGATCGTACCAGGAATTGATAGCTGATAAGGATGTTGACTTGGTGTATATTGCCACGCCGCACTCTCATCACTACGATGTTACTAAACAGGCATTGCTGGCCGACAAACCATGCTTGGTAGAGAAGGCGTTTATGGCAAATCTCCGCGAGGCAAAAGAGATTGTCGACCTTGCACGCCAGCGCAGAGTGTTCCTGGCTGAGGCTGTGTGGACTCGCTATCAGCCTATTGTTGCTACAGTGCGCAATCTGATTAGCAGCGGCAGAATAGGCAATCCGCGATTGGTTACTGCCACACTTGGCTATTCCATGGGTAATAAGCCTCGTATCATGCTGCCGGAACTTTGCGGCGGTGCACTTCTCGATTTGGGCGTTTATGCACTTAACTTTGTGCGTATGTTCTTCCCTCAGCCCATTTTGAGTATCGACTGCAACTGCGTAAAGTCGGATACTGGTATGGATATCACTAACGCCATGACACTGATTCTTGATAATGTGGCTGGTGATAAACTGCTGTGCAACCTCCAGTCGAGCGCATCATGTGTAGGCGATAATATAGGCGTTATTGCCGGTACCGAGGGAAATCTGATTATCGACAATATCAACAATCCACAGACGGTAACAGTTAACGGACCTGATCGTACTTATATCGAGACAATCAAGGTGCCCAAGCAGATAACAGGCTACGAATACGAGTTCTTAGCCTGCCGTGAGGCTCTGCTGGCAGGAAAACTTGAAGTTGACGAGATGCCTCTTGACGAGACTCTCTATATAATGGATATGATGGATGGATTGCGCCGCAAGATGGGCGTACACTTTCCTATGGACTGACTTTTACTTGCCTAAGAACTTCTTGTCGAGGTATGCCTGGAAGGCTTCTTTATAAAGGTCGCCTATAGGCAGGTATGTGTCGGCATCCATTATCACACGGTTCTTGTTTACCTCTTGAATCTTATCGAGGTTTATAATGTAAGAGCGATGGATACGCATAAAATTGTCGGGCAGTCGCTCTTCCATTTTTTTCATCGAAAGCAGGGTGATAATAGGTTTCGCCTCGCCTTCAATCCACACCTTAAGATATTCGCTCATAGCCTCTACATATCTGATGTCAGGGATATTGACTTTGACGATACGATAGTCGGTTTTGAGGAATAATGTGTCGTCAGTCTCAGCAGGGGCTGAGGCTGGAACCGATAGCCTTTCCTGCAGTCTGTTAGCTGCACGCATAAACTCCTGCATACCGAAAGGCTTCAGCAGATAGTCAACAGCGTTTACTTTGAATCCCTCAATGGCATACTCCGAATATGCTGTGGTGAATACTACGAGTGGTGGCGCTGTAAGCGACTTGACGAAGTCCATACCGTTTAGGTCGGGCATGTTTATGTCGCAGAATATTGCGTCAACCCTGTCATCAGAAAGAAACTGACGTGCTTCCAGGGCACTCTGACACTGAGCTGCCAACTCCAGGAATGGCACCTTGTTAATATATGCAGCAATCTGCTGCAGAGCCAATGGCTCATCGTCAATAGCTAAACAGCGAATCATCTTAGTGGTATCTTTAGTTCAACAATATAAATATCTGGTTCGTCTTTAATCTCAAGTGTATAACTCTTGTCGTATAGCAGATCAAGTCGCTTCTTTACGTTTGTCAGTCCCACGCCGCCTTTCTCCTGATTAGGTACCTCTGCTTTTGAGTTCCGGCACGTAAACAGGAGGTTAGAGGTGGGCTGAGAGATTTCCAGTTTGATATCGATAAACGAATCGTGCTGGTAACTGATGCCATGCTTGAATGCATTCTCAATAAACGATATCAGCATCAGTGGCGGGATGGTCACGTCGGGTGCCTCTTCGGGTATGTCAACCGTTATCTTTACCTTATCACTGTAGCGTAATTGCATCAGCTTGGTGTAGTTGCGTATAAACTCGAACTCCTTAGTCAGTGGCACACCGCTCTTGTCGCCCTCGTACAGCACAAAGCGCATCATCTTTGATAGCTCACGGATGGTTTCCTGAGCTTTTGATGGGTCTATGTCCACCAAGGCATGGATGTTGTTCAGTGTATTCATGAAAAAGTGTGGGTTTATCTGATATTTCAGATATTCCAACTGCTGCTCCAGATTCTGCTTCTCCAGTTCCTCCAGCTTGCGTTGGTCTCTACGCGAGCGGAAGTAATACTTGGTGCCCAGGTTAGCACCGAACATCAGTAGCAGCACTGCAATGCTCAGCACATCGTGCTCGCCAACGAACAGCGGTGGCGTATGGCGGCGCCCCATTCTTGGCTCTTCATTGCGTGGCCCTTCATTGCGTGGCTCATGCTTTCGGAATTCCTCGAACTCCTCAAACTTTGGCGGAAAATCCTCACGCTGTTCCATCTTGTGCGGACGGAATCCCTCACGTTTCCCGAAGTTAGGCCTGTTGGTACACTGGAAAACGATGAATACTGCTATCAATGCAGTCATGATTGATGCGTAGAGTTTGCGCTTATTCTGATGTATCAGTAATGGTGCCAACAGGAAATTATGGATGAGGAATAGTAATAGGAATATACTGAACCTACCCCACACAAAGAAAACCTCACCCCAGTTGAATTCCATATAAGGATCGTTGGTAGTGCGAAGATATAGACTTAGTACTGGAGTGGCAAATAGCAGACTCCACGCTACACCGTATGCCAGGTTCTCCTGTCTCGATTGATTCTTCATTATTATCATTCCTATTCCTAATCTAATTAACGTAGATATCATTGAATTATTGTGTCAGTGCCATCCGCCAGGGCCAAAACCGCCACCGCCGCCCATACCGTTGCCACCGGTGTAGCTCGATAACGATACGCTTGTGCCATTGCTTACGCTGCCGCTCATGATGCCGATGCCGCCAAATATGCTTGAGCCGCCACTGATAGTTGTTCCTGATGATAGGGTAGGAGTTGCTGCTGATGATACAACCAGTCCGCTACCACCGCTCGATGGTGTCTTGAACGAGAAGGTGTTGCTGTCGTAGGTCATGGTGTACCAAGTGTTCTTGCTCCACGATGAGGCCTGATAGCATGACTGCGACAAGCTGCTGCCGTTCTCAAGTCCTCCTACGGCTACCACGGTGCCTCCTGTTAGATATAGTTTCTTTCCGCCTTCGGTATTGGCATCGATAGCAACTTCTGGAGAACCAGAGCAGATGGCGTATATCAGTCCGCCTTTGATGTAGATATTACCATTGGCATCCATGCCATCGTTGTTCTTGCCTTGGGCATAAATATATCCGCCGGTTATGGTCATGTCGCCCTTCGAGTTGATAGCATCGTCGTAAGCGTAGCTTGCCACCTCGCCGCCACTTATGTTCATTGTGCTCTTGGTCTCTATTCCCTCGCCGTTATATCCGTTGGTGCGTACCCAGATAGCACCGCCGCTGATGTTTATGTTGCCGTCGGCCTTGATGCCCTTAGGCGATGATGTGTCGTTGTTACTCTTATACTGTCCTCCTTCTGTCACTATGTATACGTTTCCACCAGTGAAGTTGGCCTCAGTATCCACGTTGATGCCTTTGCCGCCACTGCCAGTGCTTTTCAGCCACAGCTCGCCTGCATTGATGGTGAACGCAGAGTCGGCCTTGATGCACGCTGCACCTTTTGCCTCATTGTCTTCAGTGTCATATGTGCCTCCACCAGTGGTTATTACAGTGGTGCGACCGCCGTTAACTATTATGTTACTCTCGCAGTTTATGCCCTTAGCAGCTTCGGCCGACACCTCAACATTGATAATGCCTCCATTGATGAATATTCCGTCGTTGGCTTTGATACCGTGATTGGCGGTAGAGTTGGCATAGATATTATTCCCTTTGCGAAACACTATGTAGTCGGCTGAGTGGATGGCGTTGTTGGTGTTGCCAGTAACACTTAGTTTTCCACTGCCGTTAAACAGCAGTTTGCCTTTGCAGTACAGGGCTCCCTTCTGACTGCCGCCAGTACCGTCGCTCAGTGTATTACTTGTGCCGTCGATCAGCATGATATAGGCACGCTTGCCGCTCAACAGGTTCAGTGCTGCCGAGTCGGGATTTGTAATATTTACATTGTTTAGTTTTACCTCATATTTCTTGTCACCTACTACTGTAAACGAACCATTTGTAGTTGTACCGCTCAGCACGTAGCAAATGTTCTTTGTTGAGCTGTGGTTGGCAGTGATGTGTCCGCCGTTAACCGTTACCTCCACGCCGTTCTCAGTAAAGGCTGTTGGGTTGCTCATGTCAATGTTTACCTCAGTTGTAAAACTGTTGTTTTCGAGTGCATCCTCCTCATCAGGCAGATATTCGCTGGCTGTAGTTGTAGGTTCTGCTGAGGTCTGGTCTATACTTACAGAGAAGGTTGTGAGTTCCCCTGTTGTAGTAGAACTGCTTCCAGAACCAGGGGTGGTTGTCGACCCATTGTCGTCCCAGCTATAATCCCAGTTATTGCTGCCATCGCTGAAAGGATCATCAGCCAGGCAACTTGTCATCATTACTGTAGATGCTAATAGCATCATCTTAATCATCGTTTTCATATATTGACCGTTTTAAATTTGTGCAAAGGTAAACACAAAAAGCCGGCGTGCCAAAAATATTCAGCAAACCGGCTTTTTCGTTCAATGAAAAACGCGATTAATATGTTATCTCAACAGATTTCTTTGTGATTGTTGCAGTTTGGGGCGAGCCTGTTACTGTAAGGTGATCTTCTGGCATCTCGCTGTCGGTACCATTGTCGCAAGCCCAACTCTTGTTTACATTGGCCTTGAAAGTACCACCGCTCACAATAATGCCTCCATCTCCTTTTACGGCCTTAGGCTTGCCGTTGTCGTTGCTGCCTATGGTGGTGGCTGTAAGTTCTCCTCCGCTAAACGCTACTTTGGTGCTGCAGTTAAGTCCCTTACCGCCGTCGCCGCTACTGTTCATAACCAGCTTGCCGGCAGTCATAGTGAAGTCGTAGTCGCACTTAATGCAGGCAGCGCTGCTGTAGTCCTGCTCATCGCTATCGTACACGCAGTCGCCACTGGTAGTTATTATAGTTGTGCCACCACTTATGGTTACTGTCGAGTCGCACTTTATTCCGCGTCCGCCATCGGCAGTTACGCCTATGTTCAGTGCGCCGCCGTTAATCCATATTCCGTCGTTCACCTTTATGCCGTTTCCCGTGGTGGTGTTGGCATATACGGTAGCCTGATCCATTATAATATAGTCATCGCAGGCAATGGCGTTCTTGCAGTTTCCTGTTACTTTCAGAGTGCCCGTGCCCAGGAAGTATATCTGTCCCTCGCTGAACAGGGTTCCCTTTTGCTGATAGCTCACGCTCTCGTTGTAGCTTGTGCCGTCAGTAAGTGTGTTGGTTGTTCCGTCTGCTACATCCAGATATAATGCCTTGCTGCACTGGTTGTTGATAGCCGGACCATCGTTGTTGTTAATGCTCACACCGTTAAGTTTAATCCCGAACTGTTTTTCTCTGAAGATAAGGAGCGAACCGTCTGTTGTCGTACCACTTAGCACCAGCAGCAGCGAGTCGGTACTATTGGTAGCGTTTACTGTTACGTCGGCACCATTGGTAGTTACATATCCTTTTGTGTCGCCGGTAATGCTTACGCTTGTTCCGTTGTATGCAATGCTGATGGTGGTAACGCCACTCTGTCCTCCGTTTATGTATTCACTAAAATCGGTATCGTCGTTCTGGCAGGCTGTTATCATTGCCGCAGCCATCAGCCATATCATTATCTTTTTCATCATCGTCAGAATTTAAATTTATATCCTATTCCTATATAGTGCATATTGGGGTCGTACTCATCGGCATCCACCTGCTTCATGTCCTGGAAGCGGTAGAATACCCCGAGCTGATGCTGTTTGGACAGATGGATGTCGGTGCCCACGGTGTAGCGTATCTTTTCGATGCCCCACGCGTTGTAGAGCTCTACGTTGGCATAAGGCGTGAAGAGGGCACGTTTCTTGTCGTAGGCTATCTCGAAGCGTGAGCGCAACTGGTTTTTGCCTTTGCCAGTGCGTACCTTGTCTTCCCATGCCTCGTCGTCGAAGTCCCAGCGCTGCACGGTCTTCTCCGGCCGATAGGTGTACTGCCATCGTTCGCGCAGCGAGAGCTTGATGTTGTTGCTGAACTTATACGAGCCAGTGAGACCTGCATACACGCGGTGCTTGATGCTCCAGTAGCTTGGGCGCCAGGTGTCGTAGGCACCAGTTGTCTTGTAGTTTATCTTCTCGCGGTTGTTCTGGTCTATCAGCATGTAACCAGCTTCAGCCTTAAGCCACTTGTTTAACTTATACTCAGCTCCCAGGTCAAGGCTCCAGCGGTCCATCGTCTTGAAGTTGTTACGTGAACGCGTGGCGGCCTCAAGGCTCACACTTAACTTTTTGTCTATTTTCTTTTCTGCCTCTACACTCATATACAATCCGCCCTCGCTCTGTGCAGTCATAGGCAGGGCCGATGTAAGTATAAGTGCCGCAGCAGCCAGTCGTTTAAACATGTGCATAGTCGGTATCTTTTAGTTTCAGTTTGTTATTAATATCGCTTGCGTTTTTCCCCTCATAGCTCACGCGAAGCACTGCCATGTCGCGCAGAAAGTCAACAGCGCCAACCTCAACCTTCAGCACCTTCACGCCAAGTCGCTCCTCCAGGTCGGTTTTCAGCTCTTCACTCTTCTCTGGCTTAATCAGCTCTATGCGGTCGTACTGCACTAGCTTGGTGGCGCTAACCTTCAGCATACACTCAAACACGAGTATCGCCACAACAGTTATGGCATCTATGACTATCAGCTCGAATAATGGAGTGCCAGTCAAGGATCCGTTGTCGTCTACCCCAAGTGCCGATGACATGGCGTGAACCACCGACAGACAAACCACTACAAACAGATATGTCATCTCGCGTACAGGCATTGTGTCGGTGCGGTATCTCATGATAGAGAATATACCGAATAGACCCAGTCCTACGCCCATGGTGGCCTTTCCTCGGTCCATACCCATCATCAGGTACACCAGGAAGTAGATGGCTACCGATATAATCATAAATGTAAAGTAGAAGTCGCGACGATGACTCTTCTTGAAATACAGAAAATTAACTATACCCCAGTTCACCACAAGGCAGAGAATAAATCTCAACAGGGTCTCGCCGAAATCGGCCGAAAACAGTTCTTGCAAATTCATATTATTCTATTATTATTGATTTACTAATTTGTTTATCTCTATCATTTTGCATTTAAAGCGGTTTACAGGCAGATGATCCTGACCTGTGAGTGCCGATCCCATGCAGTATTTCGAAAAGCCATGAGGCTGGATCCTCAGCTGTCGCAGCATCTGTAGTACTGGCGAATATACCAGTCCGTCGCGCTTAAGTTCTATCACCACCAGCTGTCCCATGTCCTTGTCGCTGCCGTTGAGCACATTATGGAAGTTAAGACCGGTATCTATAGTCAGGCGCTCTGTCATACCTTTATTCACCAGCGTTACGCGACTGAAGTGGTTGCTAAGCACAGGCTGCAGTTTTTCTACATCGTATCGCAGGTGCTTGTGCAGAAACTGGCGCTTCTCTTCATCGTTCAGATCCATATCGCTCACCTCAATGCGTTTCTTCTTTGTGCGACCGTGGTTGTTCTTAGTCTTAACCTCCATAAACTGTAGGTGGTTAATGCAGTATGTGCGGAAACGTATCTTCTGTCGGTTCAGATGCCCGCTCTGGTGCATGTTATACATGTCGAATGCCGTGGTGTCGAAGTATGTAGTGTCGTAGTCAAGATTACGCTCTCCGTCGATCACCTGTACATAGTAGTCCTGCTGAGCCATCTTAAGCAGCTGGTACAGCTTACTGGTGTTCGTAACAAACTTGGTGTCGGTACGATTCATCAGCTTTACGCTCTTCATCTCTTCGAGCGTAATGGTATCAAATGGTTTCAGAAGTTCGTCCATGCTACTTCAGCAGTTTTTGTATGTTCTTGGCATCCTTGTCGCCCTCTTTGGCTTCCTTCTTAATCTTCTCTTTTACTTTCAGTCCGCCTTTTGGGTTCTTAACGGCTTTCTTCAGCCACAGCTTGGCTTTCTCCTGGTCGGCTGTGGTGCCTTTTCCTTTCATGTAGCACTTTCCTAAGGCATACTGTCCTTTGGCATAGCCTTGTGCGGCCGACTTCTGATACCACTCAAAAGCCACCTTGTTGTCTTCGGCTACTCCGTGCCCCTTATCGTAACAACGTCCCAGTCGGTATTGTGCCTTTTTGTGTCCTTTCTCGGCTGCAACCTTCAGTTTTGGCAGTGCAGCCTTGTAGTCCTTGGCATCGTACAGAGCCTTTGCCTCGTCGTATATCTTGTCGATGTTCTGCGCACCAACAGTTATACTCATCGTCAGCGCAATCAGCGCTATTGCTATAGTTCTTAGTCTCATTTCCTTGTTAAGATTTTAAATTTCGTCGGCAAAGATAATACGATTATTTATTTCACACAAATTATTTCTGTGAAAAGTGTATTTTATTCAGCGAAGTAGTTACTTAGTAGCACTTTATGCGATACATAAAACCTAATTCTATGCGGTTATAGTGTTGGTTTGCCAGTCCGCATGCGTCGCTGTAGTTTATTTTCTTACCTACATATGCCAGAAAAAGTCTAAGATCCTGAGTTGGGTCGGGGTAATATTCCAATGAGCCAACCCAACCGTAACTCTTACGGTAGTTCTTGGCTATATCCGATTTCCTCATGCTGGCAGTCTCGTAGGTTCCCTTTAGCATCAGCTTCCACTGTGGTGCAAACTGCCATCTCATCTTGGTAATAAAGCTATTGTAGTTCACCTTTCCGGCACGGATGTTATCGCCATACATCTCGTTGGTAGCAATACCAAGTCTGTCCAGGTCGTCCCATGTGCCTAAGTAGTCAACATACCATTGCAGTTTTGGCAGATTAAGTTGCTGTCCCAGTATAATCATCCGCGAGTAAGTGTCGCGAGCCTGAGTCTGCAGTCCGCACGACCAACGTGTCTGTAGCAGGTCGTTGAATAGACTTCCATTCCAGTTTAATATATATGTAAGTGGAGCTTTTGCTTTTTCTACGTTCTTATAGCTCTTTCCGTCGGTCACAACAAGATTGTCGCCGTATTCATCATTCAGCTTGCCGTTATAACTATTCGATACCTCTATGGCAATCTCTTGTGTCGGAACAGGCTTATAGCTTAATACCGCACCAGCCATATAGATATCCATATGGTTTATGAAATCCGAGTATTCATAAACGTACATAGGATTCTCGTCGTACTCGTAACCTCCCCATATCTGGGTCATTTTTCCTGCCATCAGCGATAGCTTGTCGCTGAAGTTATAGCCCACCATCATAATGTCGGTGGCTTTGGCAAAGTTATCCTCGCCTTTGGCATTGTTGGCTTTGTTCAGGCGATGGCGCAGGCGATAAAAAAGCTTGTCGGTAAGATTTCCTTTTATCTCAAGTCGCAGTTCCTTATTGGCGAATCCCGTTTCCCAACCATCGCCTTGCTCCAATGTACGGGCACTGGCAGAGTAGTTAAGATAGAGGTTAAACATGTCACTCTTCTTCTCCAGTTTGGCAAATCGCTCTGCCAAACTCTGATAGTTTCCGTCGTTACCACCCATTCGGGTGTTATCGCCCTGCGCATTAGCGTTAGTAGCTATGCTCAGCAATAATCCAAATATAATTGCCCTACACATATCTTTTGGCAAAGATAATACTTTTATTTGATACCAACAAACAAAGCACAAAAATGAAAGGCTTTCGCAATGGTTGCGAAAGCCTTTCGTTTTCCTAAGGCTGAAGATCAGCATACTCTCGGGCTACATTCTCGATGCACGGGCAATCCTTCATCGGATCCAG
>DEHD01000024.1:323-526 GCA_002351725.1 Prevotella sp. UBA2809 | reverse complement strand
TTTCTCATGGCAGCCTTCTGCTCATCAGTACGAGTATCGGCTGGTTGACCGCGGGCGTCTAATCCGCCCTCATAGCATACTCCTATGGAGTACTTGTTGTGGTTCAAGCAGTGTGCGCCTACCATCCATTCTGGTCTGCCTGGCTCAATCTCTCCGTTACGACGGATCACGTAGTGGTATCCGATGCCGAACTTATAATGTCG
>DEHD01000024.1:0-203 GCA_002351725.1 Prevotella sp. UBA2809 | reverse complement strand
GTTGTTACAATTGTAGTAATAATCGTTGCCGTAAGTTTAAGGACCTTAGCAACCATGGTCCACTTGATTCTAATCATTCGTTTCCATTTTTATTAATAATTAATCGCCTTCGCCGGGAACGTCGCCGCTTGGCTGAGTGTTGCCACCGTTGCTGGGCTGGTTGCCGCCATTTGACGAAGGCTCGCTCTCTACGTTCATCGAGT
>DEHD01000023.1:145607-146059 GCA_002351725.1 Prevotella sp. UBA2809 | reverse complement strand
AGCACGAAAATCCATTGTCCGCCGGTGGTTTGGAAGAACGTGCCGCGAGGGATGAGGACGGCCTGCTCTGGCTGTCCCAGTTCGAGGTCGATGTAGTAGGTCTGGCCTGTGCGGATGTTCTCAGGACGCTCGCCACTGAAGATGAAATCACAGCGGAACTTGCCCTCGCGAACTTCTGGATAGACCTTGCGAACCTGCAACTGGTATGTCTTGTCGCCACGCGTAAAGGTGGCCGTGAGTCCTTGGCGCACACGATCGATATAGTGCTCATCGATTTGAGCCTGTACCTTATAATCAGAGAGGTCGTTCAATTGGCCAATCTTCTGTCCAGGACTGATGCTCTGTCCCAACTCCACATCAAGCAGACCTAACTCGCCGTCGATGGCAGAGCGTACTTCGAGCTTATCCTTACGCTGACGCACGAGTACCACGTTACGACGCATATTCTGAAG
>DEHD01000023.1:145367-145495 GCA_002351725.1 Prevotella sp. UBA2809 | reverse complement strand
TGGTAGTCCTCCTGCGACTGCAGGTAATCCTCTTTGCTGATAAGCTTCTCACCGTAGAGTCGTTTGTTCTGCTCGAAGGTCCGCTGCTTGCGCTGGGTGTCCATGTCGAGCTGTGCCTGCTCCGTCTG
>DEHD01000023.1:144479-145251 GCA_002351725.1 Prevotella sp. UBA2809 | reverse complement strand
ACGATGACATCGCCTTTATGTACCATCGTTCCTTCCTCAACCACCTTTTCCATGACGATGCCACCTTCCTCGGGCGAAATCTGTACCACCTGGATAGGCAATACCTGTCCGTTGGTACGCACATAGTCCTTGAACTCCGCCTGGCACACATCGCTGAAGGTCAACTCATCCTTATTGACTCTGAGCGTTGATGCGTGGTTTCCAAACACCAGCCAGCCCAGGACGATAAGCACCAAGCAGGCCCCTGCCATATATGGCCAATACTTCATCAGCCGTTGTGTCTTTGTCTTTTCGATTACTCTGTCCATATTGCTTCTCCTCTATAATATCTTACCAATTGTTCCTTCACCATCGCCATCAGTTGGCACTGCAGCAGCGTTGCCTTTGAGTTCAGCAATTGTGCTGAAGTGGTACGCAAGTCGATAGCCGTACTCAACCCTTCTTCAAATTGGCGTTTCGTCAGTTGATAGGCGATGCTGTCGGCTTCTACTTTCTCCACCATCTGCACTGTCTGTTTCAGATAGCCTTGCCAGTCCTGCCAAGCCTCACGACTGAGTTTCTCCAACTCCAGCTGTTTCTGCTTGTATGTCTCCTGGGCAATACGATAGTTGTTCTTGGCCTTCCGTATGCTCGTAATGGTCTGCAGGCGATTGAACAGGGGAATGCTCAATGTGGCACCCACATATTCACCCATATTGTTATTGAACTGATTGCTGAATGACTCTCCAACATCGGAATGAAGCGTATGATAGTAAGTGGTGTTCAGACCCGC
>DEHD01000023.1:144102-144311 GCA_002351725.1 Prevotella sp. UBA2809 | reverse complement strand
TTACGGACTGACAGCAACAACGTATCCTGCATGGGGAAAGCCATCGTCTTCTTCAGTTCCAGCATGGCCGATGCATAGAGATTCTGCTGGCGGGTTAACTCATAGTCGGCTTCTGCTTTCTGTGATTCTACCTGAGCCACATCAGCAGCACTCTTGCGTCCCACCTCTTCCAACAGGCGTATCTGTTTCAGTAGTAGTTCTGTTTCCTG
>DEHD01000023.1:142447-143917 GCA_002351725.1 Prevotella sp. UBA2809 | reverse complement strand
CCATTATAGAAGGTGCTCACATCGGTATAGCCGTTTGTCTCAGGGTCAATGGCACGTCCAAAGTTGTACTGGGCACCGATGCTGGCATCCACAGAAGGCAGGAATCGTCCGATGGCTCCAGTCTTGCTGGCCTTGTAGTTGTCAAGTTCCAGCTCTGCACGCTTCACTTCGTGGTTATGCTCCACAGCGTACTGCATACACTGCTGCATGGACCACTCGCCCTGAGCCAGTGACTGTCCAGTTGTAAACACAAGGAAGATTATCAATGCTTGTTTCATACTCAATTCTTGTTTTCGCTGATGCAAAGTTAGATGTTTATTTCATACTCTGCAAGCATTTTAGGTTGCCTGGATGCAGATCGTCTAATTTTTATACACCCCTTTGTATGATTTTTAGACGGAAAGTAGTAACTTTGCACCCATGAACAAGTACGGAACCATACTTATCGTAGATGACAATGCTTCAATTCTGACAGCGATGCACTATCTGCTGGATGATACTTTCGAGCGTGTACTGACCACTACCCAGCCCGAAGAAATCCTGAAGTTGATGGCTCAGCAGCCCGTCGACTTAGTTCTGCTCGACATGAACTTTACGCTTGGTGTCAACAATGGCAACGAAGGTCTGTTCTGGCTTCGAACCATCCGTAAGCAGCATCCGCAGACGCCAATCGTTTTGCTGACTGCATACGCCGATGTCAATCTGGCTGTAAAGGGATTGAAGAACGGAGCAGCCGACTTCATCACCAAGCCGTGGGACAATGATGAACTGGTACGCAAGCTGAAGGATGTGCTCGATATGCAGAACGAAATCATCAGTCTCGATGAGATGGAAAAGGAACACATCCGTCGTACCATCGACCATTGTCACGGCAATCTCACTCAGGCTGCAGAACTCCTTGGAATTACCCGACAGACGCTTTACAATAAGATGAAACGGCTATGATGTGGCTCCTTATTATAATAGGTATCGTGTGCATAGTTCTGCTGATTGCATTTATTCGCCATCAGCGGAAACTTCGTCTTCGTGCCCATCTGATGCAGGAGGCCATCCGCAATCGTGACTTCACCTTCCGTATGCCTACACACGGCCTGCTGCCTGGCGAACGCGCCATGCAGGAAACGCTGAATCAGTTGGGTGAAACCATCCGCCAACAGGTGAACCAGAACGAGGTGGAATCGTGGGAGCGGCTCACCCGTGTACTGACACACGAGATGATGAACGCCACAGCGCCCATCACCAGTATCAGCCAGTCGTTGCTGAACCGTTCCGATGTAAAGGGGACACCACTTGAGGATGGCATTCGTGCCATTTTTGAAACTTCTCAACATATGAGTAACTTTGTGGTTAACTATCGGAAAATGTCTGAACTAGAGAAACCGAAAATGGGTGAAGTCGCTCTGCGAGCGATGATTGACGATATTAGCAAAGCCTATCCCCAATTGGTATGGGAAGTAAACGTCTCTCCTG
>DEHD01000023.1:117708-142375 GCA_002351725.1 Prevotella sp. UBA2809 | reverse complement strand
TGAAGACTGTCTTCACGATAAACGAGTGAGTCTGTATATAGGTAACGATGGTCTTCCCATTCCTGCCGAAAATCGCCAGTCACTCTTTGTCCCTTTCTTCACCACCAAACGAACCGGTAGCGGAATCGGCTTGTCTCTAAGTCGCAGAATGGTGATTCAGCAAGGCGGTATGCTCGAACTGGCTGATACACCGCGCCAAGGATGCCATGTCGCTTTTGTTCTGTCACTTCAGACACTTTAATCTTTTGTAAGTATTCCAAACCACTATGGATTTTTTTGCGTATTTTGGCGTGATTGTGTCTGCTAATTGCTGGCATTTTATACTAAAAATATTTAGATTTTCCGAAAAATGTTTGGTTATGCCGAATTTTATTCGTAATTTTGCCGCAAAAAGATAAATAATGCGTGTAATATCATTTGCCATGATACGGGACTTTATAGCCAAACATGCTGATGCAGATGTGGCTCTCCGCGATTGGTATAAAAGAACTTGTAAGGCAGACTGGACGTGCTTGGCTGATATCAAGAAAACGTTCAATACTGTTGACTATGTGGGCAATAATAGATATGTGTTCGACATTAAGGGCAATAACTATCGTATAGTAGCCATCGTGATCTTTATAAATAAAAAGGTGTATTTGCGATTTGTTGGAACACATGAGGAGTATGATAGAATAAAGGATATTAAAAACATATAAGCTATGACACAGATTAAAAACGAAATGCAGTACAAAGCAGCTTGCGACAGAATTAACGAGCTGTTGAAGATTGTTGGCAACGACACTCCTGCCGACGATAAGAACATGCTGGAGTTGGATTTGATTTCTGACCTCGTAGCAGATTATGAGGAAGAACATTATCCTATCGCAGCACCCACACTGATAGAGACCATTAAACTGCGTCTCTACGAAATGGGTATCACCCAGACCAAACTTGCAGAAATGCTTGGTCTTAGTACAGCTCGCGTGAGCGAAATCATGACAGGAAAGAGTGAACCCTCACTCAAAATTGGTCGTGAAATAAGCAAAAAACTTAACATCGATCCCGCTATTGTTTTAGGCGTATAAAGAGATTTTTTGCAAGTATTAATGCTAGCAATTGTTACCTTTAATCCTAGCAATTGTTAGCATTAATAGTGGAGATATTGGGAATTTTGAAGGAATTTTACAAGGTGGCACTTATCGAGGGGATTGCCGTAATTTATCGATGAGATATCCGTAACTTCGTTGGTGGTTTGATTACGGCAAACTTTTGCGGGCACGTGAGAGAAATTTTTCTCCCTCACGAGGGAAATATTTTTCCTACGTGAAGCGCGTATAATGATTGGCGAAACTAATTGCGTTTATCACGTATGGACGTTTTAGAAGAGGGGTTGTGGTATTGAAAATATCTAACAAAGCCCCAATGCGCATGTGGCCGTGATGCAACTCTCCGCGTGGCACATGTGGCGTGGCATATGTGGCAATAAGGACTATCATACATCTTAGAGAGGATATATATACCGATATATATACCGAATTATGATAAATAGAATTAATTAAAATACCTATTATACTCCTTCATGCCACATTTGCCACGCAACATTGGCAACGTTGCATAACAACAATAGCACCATAAACATTTGGCAGTTTCGCAGAAAAGCTGTAATTTTGCAGGCCGAATAGATAATCAATAAAAACTATGCAATACGAAATAGAATCACTGGAGCAACTAGACCAATTGCTGGGCGACCCTCAGTTCAACATCTGTCGTAGGGAAGGGCAGACTCCGTTGCAGGCGTTGGCTTGGCATCTGATTACCCACAAACCGTTCGACATCGATGTTATATTAAAAGGTACGTGTACGAACAAGGATACCATAGTGTGTAATGTTCATTGGGATGAAGATAACTTTCTTGAGAAGATTTACACCCAGTACGGCCCCAATATGACACTCGACAACAAAGAGCTTAGACGGTGGTTGGAAACTACAGAGTTTGAAAACATTGCCGCTTGGACAGCAAACATTGTGCGCCGCATGGAAGTGAACAAGATATCAGACTACTACGATGCTGCACAGGACTTTTATGCCGACAATTGGGACAAATGGGACGATTACGAGCACTGCGAGATAAAAGGCCGAGAGTTTGTAGAGTCTGTGATAGCCCAGGTTGACGAGGTGGCTGCGCATGTGGCCGATGGTAAGGCTAAGGGGATGACGATGGACGAGATAGTGCTGCACGATGCCATGTGGGGTATTCTGCCCAAACACATCGACGAAGAGTTGGCCGCTATTGCACGCCAAACGCTCGATAAGGCTATGGCTGCTCTGCCTCATCGCCCATACATATGGAGCGAGCCTGGCAAACAAAAATATGCCAGCGACATGCTTAAAATGGCCGCAGAGCTATTGGAAAACAATGGCTACGATATTAATTACGGCAAGGGATACTCTATCGAACAGGGATATCTGCTGACATACTTCGAACGCTTATATTGGCGCGAAGCAGCATCAAAACCCGAGGATTAACACGCTCACAGACATAACTTTAAAATGAATTACGACATAGACGAAGCACCATATACCTCATCGCGAAGGGAATTTGTAGATTTATCGGATAACGAAATAGAACAATATTTCAGTCTCTCATCAATACAAGAGCAGGCTTACAACACCATACGTCGCAAGGCTGAGCTGTCGTGGGAGAGTCAGGAAATGACGTTCCTCGATGCTGACGCCAACACCAGAGCCGAATGGCTGTTTGCATCACGCCTGCTGGCGATGTACGGACAATCGCGAACTGATATAAAATTCATACTCGAGACAACTCCGCCTGATTTGCAACTTACTGAACTTACAAACAAACGTAAGGAGCTGATTATGCGTCTTGCTGGTACCGAGGCTGGTAAGCAGTGGCTTAAGTGCATAAAGCTTAAGGACGGATCAAAATACGTGGCCCGATTTGTGTTTGGAACCCAAAGCCGATTATCGCAGCAAGATACAGACAACTTTCTGCTTACGCTCGACCAGATAGGTATTCTCCACGACCTGATAAAGGGTAGAGGAAAGAAATATCGATTAGGTTATGAGGTACTTAACACAGAGAATATAGAAGCCATTAAGAAATACTGCAAGAACCCCGAGAAAGCTCAACTTATAGTTACCCGCCTACATAAATATATAGATAAGGCAAAAGGAGCGCAGGGTGCTTCAAGGCCAGTTAGGGCTATGATGGGTGCAGGAGCACTGAAAACACGCATACCTTGGGATTTGTTTATTAAGGAGTTTGGCAAAGGCACTTGTAATAAGTCGAGCTATAACGATTACACCAATCCAGAACAACCAAGTCAGTTTACTGACCAGCTATACAATGAGTTGGTGACGGAATTCAAGGAATTCTTATAGAATCTCAGACCGAACTGCGACCGAAAACAACCGATTTCGGTCTGGGAAAACCGAATTTTCGGTCATTTCAACATACACTTAGACCGCTTCCGGCAAATTGGCCGGGGCGGTTTTTTTTTATGTAATTTTGCACTCGTGAAAGGTCAAACGAGGGCAATTCAGCCGGGGAGGCCTAACTAAAATTTTAATTATATGCAATACATTTTTATTATTAATGGAAAAAAGATGGCTCAGCCCATCAACTCGAAAGAGGAGTACTTTAATCTGCGCAATTCTGAACAGAATCGCCGCAACCTTACACTTGCCCGTCAGGGTGACGAGGATGCCAAGAAACGCCTTGTTCAGTTTGCCTACAACGACCTTATGCCAGACGGCAAGGTAGCCGGATGCTGTCATCCCTGCTCGCTGTTTGCCTACGATGTAGATTGCGCCAATCGTGAGGAGAGCGACCGTATTGCCAAACAGCTGATTGAGATGAAAGATGAAATCGGCTTGTGCGAAATCAGCCGCTCGGCTCGTAACGGTCTGCACCTTATTCTTATACGCGAGAAGGGTAAGACCATTCTTGAGAATCAGGTGCGCGTGTCAATGCTTACAAAGACCGAGATGGACACAGGTGCCCACGATTTGAGTCGCGTGATGTTTACCACCACAGCCGATGCTGACGAGCTGCTTTATCTGGACGACCGAATCTTTGACGAGCCAATGACCATCGAAGAGAGCGAGGCAGAGTATAAGCTGCTTAAGGAGCGCGAGAAGAATGGACAGGAAGAGGTGCCTGCTGGTGCAAAGAAAGCCAACAAGCATTATCGCCCTTGGGAGGAGAACTCAGCCACAGAAGTGGCTGCAGCAGCCCCACAGACTGCTGATGCTGTAGAAGATGTACCTGCGCATGCTGACCCATGCTGCATCAAGGCCTTCGACCTCTGTATGGAGGAGGCTGGACTCTTGGAGAAAGCGTTGCAGACAGAAGGTATTCGCCATAACTCGCTGCTCAGCATCTTCTCAGTAGGCGCTTGTAGACTTATGTCAAAGGCACAGATGATTGCTGTTGTGAATCAGCGCATGCCAGAGTATGCAAAGGATGCCGATTGCCAGAAGCTTATCAACGATTTCTATGCCAACTACACTGAGATGAACAAGCCCATGAGCAAGCGCTTGCGCGAGATTCATGCTGAGGCATTCAATGTAGACGATGAGGCTGAAACCATCGAAGGTGAGAGTGATGAAGAGACATCAGAGAAGCGCTACAAACTCATTGCAAAGTTGCTGCCTTCAGGTCTCCGCGAGCCCGTAATGGCTGCACCAAAGGATGTACAGATGAACGTGCTTTGTGCCATCATGCCTATTGCTGCTGCCTATGCCGATCAGGTAGAAGTGATGTATGCCGATGACAAGATGCAGCACTTGGGACTTATGACTATGATTATTGCTCGTCAGGCAGGAGGTAAGTCGGGATGTAAGGAAGCCGTAGAATGCTGGATGAAGATGATGAAAGATGAGTCGCAGGCTTATCGCGAGCAGGAGGATGCGCTCAAGCAGCAGAACAAGTGCCGCAAGTCGAACGAGCGAGCTAAGGAGATGCCAAAACTTCCTATCCGCAAGGTGCCCATCACCATCTCAAACTCTACCTTGCTTAAGCGATTCAAGAACGCTCCAGGCCATTGCCTCTATTCATTCTGTGAAGAGCTCGACACTCTGATAAAAACCAACTCTGCAGGTAACTGGTCGGCCAAGTACGATATCTATCGTTACTCGTTCGATCGTGCTGAATGGGGTCAGGATTTTAATAGCGATCAGGCTGAATCGGGCGATGTAGAGGTTATCTACAACTGGACAATCTTCGGTACTTACGGTTCGTTCAGAAAGTGTTTTGAGCGCGATAACACAGAGAACGGACTTGGTGGACGAGTACTGATATCAGAATTCCCTGATACCCGTTTTGCCAAGATGCCTAAGTATCGTCCTCTTTCGGAAGAAAATCGTGAGGCAATCCAGCAGGCTGCCAAGAAACTGAGCGAAATGAAAGGCTTTGTTGACACACCACGACTTCGCAAAGCTATCGGTAAGTGGGTAGAGGAAAAACGATTGGTGGCACTGAAAAACGATGATGAGGTAATGGATAACTTCCGTCGTCGTGCTGCAGTAATTGCCTTCCGTTGTGCAGTAATCTTCCACCTGCTTTCTGGCGACGAGCACGAATCAAAGGCTTGTGTTGATTTCATGCTCACTATGGCCGAGTATTGTCTCGATGGGCAGATGCGCATGCTTGGAAACATGATGCAGAGTCAGCAGGAACAGAGTGCTCCAGCAGAGATTCGCAAAATCAGCGACAAGACCACTTTCGACAAACTTCCTAAGGAGTTTACCTATGACGATTTGAGAAATGCTAAGGGTGCTTGTAAGGAGGCTACATATCGAAGCACAATAAAACGTTGGCGAAAGAACAATATGATTGAAGATGCTGATCAGGGAACCATCAAACTCTTCCGCAAGAAAATAGCCTAATCCTTTGGTGGATTATTAGAAAAGCATTACCTTTGTCGCGGTTTTCAGATAATCATAGACTGAGAATGATGCAATATTTGAACTTAAAGAACTTTTAAATTACAATGAAAAAACTATTGATTACAGCAATGCTCGCTGCAGTGTGTGGCGGCGTGAATGCGCAGGTGGTTAATCCTGACTCAATCATCGACGGAAACAAATACGCAAAAACTGAGGAGTGGCCTGAGGATGGACATCTGCCGCAGTTTAGAAACGGAACTGAAGATTTGTTTCGCTGGCTGAGTTTCTACGTGAGATATCCCAAGGAAGCTAAGAAGCACAAGGTTGAGGGCAGAGTTATAATTACGTTTGTGGTAGAAGGTGACGGCTCGATTAGCAATGTTGAGCCTGTGCAGTCGCTGGTTCACTTTGTAAACAAGGAAAAGGCGCTCAAGGCTACTGGTATGACTGAGGAGGAGATGACCAACCACTTCGGAAATCTGTTTCAGGATGAGGCAATACGTGTGCTCAACTCAATGCCAAAATGGACGCCAGGCGTACAGTTCGGACGGCCAGTGAGAGTGAAATACACCATGCCTCTTAATTTTGCGCAGCCCTAATTCAGGGACCCATCGAAACTTTAGGGATTTCCCTACCATCGGGTAGGGGAATCGTTCTGTTAAGACCCCAAAAACGGAAATTTTATTGTTTTTATTTTGTTTTACCAAAATTAATTCATATATTTGTAGTCGAAAATGGCTATGATATGAAAGATGTTTTATTAACTATACTGCTGTGCTTATTTGCCATAGAAGTTTCTGCTGACAGCTGGGATGAAGGGAACTTTAAGCCCTATAACACCGATGTCGTGCTAGAGAAGACAAACCTGCCCATCCTGTTCATCAACACCCGCGACGAAGCCGGCCATACCACCGCCATCCATAAAGACTACCAAGTGGCAGTGCGTATGAAGATCATCAACAATGCTGACGGGGTGAACTACGGCGACACAGTGGCACATTCGGGGCAGACCACCGACTATGAGGGATGGGTAGGCATCAAGTACAGAGGTAGCAGCTCATATTATGACTCCGACAAGAAACCTTATGGTTTCAGAACCTTGAAAACGGCTGACGTGAACGGAAAGAAAGAGAAAGTGAAACTGCTCGGTTTGCCAGAGGACAACAACTGGGTGTTGCTGGCGCCCTATCATGACCGCAGTCTGATCCGCGATCCGCTGGTGTATCAACTCTCACGGCCCTACTTCGAATTCACACCTAAGTGCAAATTCTGCGAGATCATCGTCGACGGCATCTACTATGGTGTCTATATTCTCTGCGAAAAACCCAGCAAGGGCGAGAACCGCTTGAACTTTACTACTCCAGGCGACAGCGGCGACGAACTGACTGGCGACTATATGGTGGAGATAGACCGTGATAATGAGCCACATTTCGTATTGAAATACAAAATGTACGATCATGATATCTGCGCAAAGTACCACTTCCCTGAGTACGAGGAAATATCAAGTGAACAGATGGCCTATATCAAGCAGCGGTTTGACGAGTTGGAGGATGTGCTCAACAGCGACGGTTTTGCTGACAAGGAGAATGGCTACAGCAAGTATATCGACGTGGAAAACTTCATCAATTACCAGCTGATGACGGAGTTCTGCCAAAACCCTGACGGTTATCGTCTGAGTACCTATATCTATAAACGACGTGACTCTGTGGATCCGCGATTCAAGATAACCCCCTGGGACTACAACATGACCTTCGGCAATAATATCGCTGCAGGAGATTTCCTCTATGAGCAATGGGTATATGAGAAAGGACAGAAAGCGGGGCTGTTAGGCAAGCTGCCTGTGCCTTTCTGGTGGAAACGGCTAACAGAAGACGAAGCCTATTGGAAACGCATGAAGGAGCGATGGGCTGAATTACGAACCAGCACACTGAGCGACCAGCACGTCACTGAAATGATGGACTCTCTGGTCAACGAAGTAACGATTGGAGGTGCCTGTGAGCGCAATTATCAGGCATGGCCCATCTGGGACAAAGAGATTACCCTGGCTCCCACCACTGCCACAAACTATGATGAGGAAATAGCCCTCATGCGTGAATGGACTAAGAAACAAGTGGCGTGGATTGACGAACAACTGGGTTTCGATCCTACGGGTATCATTTCTATTCAGAATGTGCCATTCGTCAAGCGTAAAGACAATGATGACTGGTATGATCTTCAAGGTCGTAAGTTCGCCCCCCAAACCACCGCCCGAGGCATATACATACACCAAGGCAAAAAGGAATTAATCAAATAGCAGGACAACATTCTCGACATACCTGTTGACGGCGAGAACTTCCACTTCTTAATAGATAACAACGCGCATTACTAATGCTGCGGGACATAAACAAAAGAGCGAGGGAATCAATCGATTCTCTCGCTCTTCGTGTCGGGATTACTGGACTCGAACCAGCGACCTCGCGCCCCCCAGACGTGTGCGCTACCAACTGCGCTAAATCCCGATTTGCGGCTGCAAAGGTACGGAGTTTTTTCGAAACAACCAAATTTTTGGCTCACTTTTTCTGTTTTTACCCCTTAGAATAAATAAAATATGTAAAAATGAACTCACTATGCCCGAAAATGCGTATCTTTGCATGCAGTAAGAACGACAATTACAAAAAATGAAGCAATATAGACTTTCGGCACCTGAAAGGTTGAACCAAACCATACAGTTGCCTGCATCAAAAAGCATATCAAACCGTGCGCTGATAATATATGCTCTGAGTGGAGGGCGCAACCTGCCTGAAAACCTGAGCGATTGCGATGATACAGAGGTAATCATAGAGGCCCTGCGATACATGCCCGATGAGATAAACATCAAGGCAGCAGGTACCGCCATGCGATTCATGACGGCCTATCTGAGTGTTATGCGCGGCACCCACATCATCACTGGTACCGACCGCATGAAGCATCGCCCAATAGCCATATTGGTTGACGCTTTGCGCCGCCTTGGAGCAAACATTGAATACGTAGGCGAGGAGGGATATCCCCCACTGAAGATTACAGGAAAGAAGCTTGCTGGCGGATTTCTGGAGATTCCAGGCAACGTCAGCTCGCAATACATATCGGCCCTGCTGATGATTGGACCCATGCTGAAAGATGGACTCACTCTGCAGCTTACGGGCGAGATTATCAGTCGTCCGTACATCGACCTCACTCTGTGGATGATGGGCGAGTTTGGAGCTGAGGCCAAGTGGAGCTCTACCGATACCATCACCGTGGCCCACAAGCCCTACAAGGGTCGCAACTACTTCATCGAAAGCGACTGGAGCGGAGCAAGCTACTGGTATGAGATGGTGGCACTGAGCAAGGATCGCAATGCCGAAGTAAGACTTACGGGACTGATGGACGGCTCGATGCAAGGCGACTCAACCTCGCGCTACATCTTCAGTCTGCTGGGTGTGAAGACCACCTTCGAGACTCAGACTAAGGGCGTTCCGCAGATGGTGACACTGAAGAAGAACGGTCGCGGAGTGACCAAGCTGGAGTACGACTTTGTGAATGCTCCCGACTTGGCGCAGACATTTGTTGTGACGTGTGCTGCACTCGACATTCCGTTCCACTTTAAGGGGTTGGCCACCTTGAAAATCAAAGAGACCGACCGTATTGAGGCACTGAAGCGCGAGATGGCAAAGCTGGGTTACGTTATCCACGATGCCAACGACAGCGAACTCTATTGGGATGGTGAGCGATGCGAGCCCCAGCTGGAGCAGGGCATCGATACCTACGAAGACCACCGCATGGCTCTGGCTTTCGCACCTTTCGCCATGAAGCAGGAGGGACTGATCATCAACAATCCTCAGGTGGTAACCAAGTCGTATCCCAAGTTCTGGGAAGACTTGAAATCCACAGGATTTGAGATAATTGAAAATTGAAAATTGAAGATTATGCAGTTTGTAATAGTTTGCATATTGCTGATAGTGGGTCTTGCGTTTGTGGCGCTGATAGCCAACGTGTTCGACAGTAGCGACGACGTGATTCAAGAGGGTCACGACTGCTCAAGTTGTACCTCCGCTCAAGAGGGAGATTGCAAGATACACTGCCTGATAAAGGAAAACGAAGAGCGGAAGAAAAAAGAGGTTGCCCGAAATAAAACCTACGATGAACTCTGGGATCCTGACGAGGATATAAAAATATGAGATTCAGCGCGAAGAACATATTGATTATTGTGGCTGTCGCAGTGGCGATAGTTAGTTGTTCTACGCAAAAGAATACGGCGGGCTCACGTTTCTGGCACTCGTTCAACGCCCGCTATAACACTTATTATAACGGTCAGGTGGCCTTTACCGAAGGTAATCTGGAGAAGGAGAAAAACAACAAAGATAACTACACCGAGCTAATCCCGCTTTACCCCGTTGGTAATAAGGCGAGCCGCGATATAGGCAAGTCGAACTACCAGCGCACCGTAGAGAAGATGGAGAAGGCCATCCAGCGCCACAGCATTAAGGAGAAAGGCAAAGAGAAAAACCCATTCCTCTGGCGAGCTTGGCTGCTTATGGGTAAGGCAGAGTTCCAGATGGGACAGTTTGAAGAGGCCGCCGCCACATTCTCGTATATGGCGCGACTATATCAGGGTGAGCCGCTGATGAGCGGACTGGCTCGCGCTTGGCTTGCAAAATGCTACACAGAGCTTGGTTGGCGATATGATGCTGAGGATGTGATTCGCAATATGAGTCGCGACTCTATGGACTTCCGTGCCGTTAAGGACTGGGACTACACCTACGCCAACTACTACATTCGCGAGGCCGACTATCAGAAGGCAATACCATATCTCCGCAAGGCCATAAAGCACGAGCGACGCAAGGTGCAACGTGCCCGTGAATGGTTCCTTATGGGACAGATTGAGAATCTGTTGGGGCATCAGCAGGAGGCCTACAACGCTTTTAAGCGAGTGGTTCGACTGAGTCCGCCTTACGAGCTGGAGTTCAACGCCCGCATAGCCCAGACCGAGGTTATGGCCAAAAACAACGGCAAGCAGATGATAAGCAAGCTGAAGCGCATGGCCCGCGATGACAATAATGCAGAGTATCTCGACCAGGTTTACTACGCCATAGGTAACATCTATCTGGCTCAGGGCGACACGCTCGAAGCCATCAACGCCTACGAGACGGGTAACAAGAAAGCCACTCGCAGTGGTATCGAGAAGGGTGTGCTGCTGCTTACACTTGGTAATATCTATTGGGAACGCGAAAAGTTTGCCGATGCCCAGCGATGCTATGGTGAGGCTATCGGACTACTCGACAAGGAGCGCAAGGATTATCAGGAGCTGTCGCAGCGTTCAAAGATTCTTGATGAGCTTGTGCCTTATACCGAGGGCATACATCTGCAAGACTCGCTCTTGGCTCTGTCAGTAATGCCTGAGGCTGAGCGTAATAAGGCCATCGACCGCGTGATTGATGCTTTGAAGAAAAAGGAGAAGGAAGAGCGCGACGCAAAGCTGGAGGCTGAGGCCGATGCCCAGCAGGCCAAGAACCAAACCAACAATCCTCTGCGACAACCCTCCAACACCCAACACCCAACACCCACCACCCAAGCTACCGGTGGTGCTTGGTACTTTTATAATCCCACGGCCGTGAGTCAGGGTAAAACCGCATTCCAGCGAGAGTGGGGTAAGCGTGAAAACGTAGACAACTGGCGTCGCAGCAACCAGACGGTTATTCGCATGCCTGGAGCCGAAGATGAGACTACCGATAGCATAGCATCCGATGATTTGGCAGTTGGCGATTCAATCGCAACCGACTCCATTGCTGCACCTCTCGATTCTGCCGCACTCGACCCTCATAAGCGCGAATATTATCTGGCACAGATCCCGTTCAGCGACGAGCAGAAAGCCGCAAGTCATGAGATAATAAAGGATGGACTTTTCCACGGTGGAATCATCCTGAAAGACAAGATGGAGCGCTTGGCAATAAGTGAGCGATATCTGCGCCGCCTTACTAACGACTATCCAGACTACGAGCATAACGACGAAGCATGGTATCACCTTTGGCTGCTTTACGCGCGCCTGGGTCAGCTATCGAAGGCTGCCGAGTGCCTTGCCCACATGCAGGAGAATCATGCAGAGAGCGAGTGGACGCTGCTGCTCTCAGACCCGCTGTATGCCGAGAACGCACGCTTTGGCGAGCAGATTGAGGATTCGCTCTATGGCGCAACATACGATGCCTTCAAGGCCGACCAGCATGACGTGATTCGACAGAATGCCGCCCTTTCGGCCACCCGTTTCCCACAAGGTGCAAATCGTGATAAGTTCATGTTTATCAACGGATTGAGTCTGCTTAACGAAGGCGACGGCGATGGATGCATGGAGCAGCTTAAGGAGGTGGTAGAGAAATACCCCGAGAGTGAGGTGAGCAAGTTGGCCGGAATGATAATAAAGGGCGTGCAGGACGGACGTCGACTGCATGGCGGCAAGTTCGATATAGGCGACGTTTGGAGTCTGCGTGATGTAGAGCTTTCGGGCGATTCAACCATCGCCGACACCCTGAGCACCGAGCGCGACGACCACTATCTGTTTATGCTTGTTTACAACCCCGACTCGGTGAATCAGAATCAGATGCTGTTTGAGTTGGCCCGCTATAACTTCACCAACTTCCTTGTGCGCAACTTCGAGATACAGATAGATCAGGACCGCGAGCTGAACCGCATGATGGTTAGCGGATTCCAAAGCTACGACGAGGCATTGCAATATGCCCGCATGCTATACGACAACGAGCCGCTTCGTAATCACCTTGCAGGCACCATGCGCCTTATCATCAGCGAGAAGAATCTGCCAAGCTTAGGCACCCGCCTTAGCTACGACGACTATCAGCTGTTCTATGAGCGCGAGCTGGCTCCGATGGAGGTGAGCAAGGAGAATCTGCTGCTGAATCCTGAGAATATCGAGACTCCTGACATCGAGGATATCGCACCAGCGGCACAACCCGCTGAGCCTCAGACACCTGCAACGAAGAAAAAGCAGCAGACAGCATTCGACTTTGATGATGATTTCTGGTAATTAATCGCTACGAGATATATGACAAACGGATTACTACTCTGGGTAGACGACGAGATTGAGCAACTGAGGGCACACATCATGTTCCTCGAGAAGAAAGGCTATGAAATCGTGACCGTTAGCAACGGTACCGATGCCATTGACCAGTGCCGTCAGCGTAACTTCGACCTTGTGCTGTTAGACGAGCAGATGCCTGGAATTAGCGGTCTGGAAACCCTGCGCAAACTCAAGGAGATCAACCCATCGATAACGGTGGTGATGGTTACCAAGAGCGAAGAGGAGAACATTATGGAGCAGGCCATCGGACAGAAGATAGCCGACTATCTCATCAAGCCCGTAAACCCAAATCAGATTCTGCTTACGCTCAAGAAGAATATCCATCGCAAGGCAATCGAGACAGAGATTACCCAGAGCCAGTATCAGCAGAACTTCCAGCAGATAGCGATGCAGATAATGGATTGTCGCACGTGGCAGGACTGGGTGGATGTTTACAAGCGCCTTGTGCATTGGGAGCTGGAGCTTAGCAGCACCGATAGCAGCATGATGGAGATGCTGAGAATGCAGAAGGAAGAGGCCAACAACGGCTTCGCAAAATTCATAAAGAAAAACTATTTAGAGTGGATAGCGAGTGGTGAGAATAAGCCCGTGCTATCGCCAGAGATATTTAAGACTAAGGTGTTCCCCCAGCTTAGCGATGGCAAGAAGGTGTTCCTTGTGGTGCTCGATAACTTCCGCTACGATCAGTGGCGAGTGCTGTCGCAAGAGCTCAGCGAGAACTTCGATATCGACGAAGACCTGTATTTCAGCATCTTGCCCACAGCCACCCAGTATGCCCGCAACGCCATCTTCAGTGGCTTGATGCCGAATAAGATTCAGGAGATGTTTCCTGACCTCTGGGTGGATGAAGACGAGGAGGAGGGTAAGAACCTGAACGAAGAACCGCTGATACGCACCCAGCTTGAGCGCTATCGCCGCAAGGAATCGTTTACCTACCACAAGATAAACACCCAGGCCGATGCCGATAAGCTGATGCAGCAGATGAATCAGATAAGCAAGAACCCGCTTAACGTAGTGGTGTTCAACTTCATAGATATGCTGAGTCACGCCCGTACCGAATCGAAGATGGTTCGCGAGCTGGCCAACAACGAGAGTGCCTACCGCTCGATAACCCTGTCGTGGTTCCGCCACTCGGTGATAAGCGATTTCTTCCGCCAGCTGGCACAGATGGACTGCAAGGTGATAGTAACTACCGATCATGGTAGCATACGATGCACCCAGCCTGTGAAGATTGTGGGCGATAGGAACACAAACACCAATCTGCGCTACAAACTGGGTAAGAACCTGAGCTACGACGAGGATAAGAGCCTGTTTGTAATCAAGGACCCACGCAAGGCCTTGCTGCCATCGCCCAACCTCTCTACAAGCTATGTGTTTGTCACAGGCGACTCGTTCTTCGCCTATCCAAACAACTACAACTATTATGTATCATACTATCGCGACACTTTCCAGCACGGGGGCATCTCGATGGAGGAGATGATTGTGCCGCTGATAACACTGAAGGGGAAGAAAAGGTGAAAGGGTGAAAAGGTGAAAGGGTGAAAGGGTGAAAAGGTGAAAATGTGAAAAAGTAAATAAAAGATATATGGAAATCAAGATTAACAGTTTAGAACAGATCGGGGATGCCGCCCGAGAGTTCATCGCCAACATGGGCGATAGTCGTGTGTTTGCTTTCTACGGAAAGATGGGTGCCGGAAAAACAACATTTATCAAGGCCATCTGCGAAGCCTTGGGAGTTGACGATGTCATCACATCGCCCACATTCGCTATCATCAACGAATACACATCGGGCGAGGGTGAGAGCATCTATCACTTCGATTTCTATCGCATAAAGAAGCTTGAGGAAGTCTACGATATGGGCTATGAGGACTACTTCTACAGCGGATGTCTCTGCCTCATCGAGTGGCCTGAACTAATTGAAGAAGTTCTGCCCGAGGATGCGGTTAAGGTTACTATAGAAGAAAAAAACGACGGCAACCGTGTGGTTACCGTCGGATAAGGATTTTTAAAGCAGAGCTTCGAATTTCTCTTCGAATTTAGCCTTCGACTGAGCGCCGACAATCTTGTCGACAACCTCACCATTCTTGATGAAAAGGATGGTAGGAATGTTGCGGATACCATACTCCACAGCCAACTCCTCATTGTCCTCAACGTCACACTTGCCAACTACGATCTTGCCATCGTACTGCTTGGCCAACTCATCAATAATGGGAGCCACCATACGGCATGGTCCACACCATGTAGCCCAGAAATCAACTACCAAAGGCTGATTACCGGCCTTAAGACTAGCAAAGTTCTCTTTTGTGATTGTTACTTCCATTGTTCTTTTCCTTTTTTTTATGTGAATACTATGTGAACTATTTGGTTTCCAGCAAATTGCATGCCACTAATTTATAGAGTATGCCAACCCGTCGTGAGTCTCGATGTAGTCGATGAGCTGATTCTTCACGTCGATACCCTCACGTCTGCTTCGTAGCAGCACATGATGTTTGTTTGAGTCGCGCAGTTGGAAGAATAGTTTGGTCTTGCCAGGATTCTCGTTTATTATCTCTGTCAGATCGTTAACTATGGTATCGTCTACCTTGTCGGTCATCAGCTGAATGGTAATGTGGTCGATGGCCTTCTCCTTGATGGTCTGCAGGAACTCCACACCGCCTATCTTCAGGTCTTTCGGACCCTTGTCGTTATATTGGTAACGCGACTTAACCTTACCAGTAACATATACCGATGCGCCTATTGAGAACATACCTGCACGCTGTCCCCATTCCTCGCCCATCATGAATATCTCGCCCGAGCCCTCAAAGTCTTCGATGGTCACTACTCCGTAGGGTTTGCCCGTCTTGGTGAAGCCCGTTTTCTGGGCTGTCACGATGCCGCCAAGTATGACATCTTCGCGGTCAGACAACTTGGCGATATCTGCCAATTCGACACATTTTGTGTTGCAGAGGTTGTTAAGTATAATCTTATATTCGTCGAGCGGGTGGGCCGAGAGGTAGATACCAACCAGCTCGCGCTCCTTGTTCAGGCGTTCTATGTCGCTCCAGCGTATATCGTTCTTTGGTGGCTGAGGCTGGGCTATCTCCACACCCTCGCCAAACATGCCGAAGAGTGAGTTCTGCATCTCGGCTTTCTCCTGCTGGTACAGCTGTCCGTAGCGGCAAAGCATCTCAATGAATGTCTCGCCCTTCTGGTTCTTGGCAAAGTAGTCTTCACGACGGATGCCGAAGCTGTCGAAACCACCGCTGAGTGCTAATGATTCGAATGCCTTACGGTTAACGGCCGAGAAGTTTACGCGCTGGGCAAAGTCGTAGATATCCTTGTAAGGACCGTTCTTTTCGCGCTCTTCGATAATCGACAGTGCAGCCGAGTCGCCCATACCCTTGATGGCACCAAGTCCGAATCGGATTTCACCATGATGGTTCACACCAAACTTCTCGTACGACTCGTTTACATCCGGGCCCAGAGTAGCGATACCCATCTGCTTGCACTCGTCCATCAGCTTGGTGATTTCAGTAATCTGGTCGCGGCGGCGGCTCATGATGGCAGCCATGTATTCGGCCGGGTAGTTGGCCTTGAGGTATGCCGTCTGATAAGCCACCCACGAGTAGCATGCGGCGTGCGACTTGTTGAACGCATACGATGCAAACTTCTCCCAGTCGGCCCAGATCTTCTCCAGCACCTTCGGGTCGTGACCGTTCTTCTTTCCGCCTTCAATGAACTTAGGCTTCATGGCGTCAACAATGTCCTTCTTCTTCTTACCCATGGCCTTACGCAGAGCGTCACTCTCGCCTCGGGTAAAGTCGGCCAGTTGTCTCGACAGCAGCATCACCTGCTCCTGATATACCGTAATACCGTAGGTATCCTTCAGGTACTTCTCCATGCAGTCGATGTCGTATGTAATTGGCTCGCGGCCGTTCTTACGTGCGATGAACGATGGGATATAGTCCATTGGTCCTGGGCGATACAGGGCGTTCATGGCAATAAGGTCTTCAAACACCGTGGGGTGCAGCTCGCGCAGGTATTTCTGCATACCTGCCGACTCGAACTGGAACGTACCGATGGTGCGACCTTGCTGATACAGCTCGTATGTCTTTGGGTCGTCGATGGGGATAGTGTCAAGGTCCACATCGATGCCTCTTGTTCTCTTGATGTTAGCGCAGGCCTCCTTAAGCTCCGACAGGGTTTTCAGTCCAAGGAAGTCCATCTTGATAAGTCCTGTCGACTCGATAACGTGTCCGTCGTACTGCGTGCAGTTGGTCTTGGTGCCCTTAAAGTCGGGGTCATCAGCCGTAGATACAGGTACGTGGTCAGATATCGGGTCGCGACAGATGATGAATCCGCATGCGTGGATACCGGTTCCGCGAACCGTTCCCTCAAGCATCTTGGCATATTTGATGGTGTTAGCCATCTGCGGATTGGTTGATGCCTCGGCCTCACGCAGTTCCGGTACGGCTCTGATGGCATTCGTAAGATTCATCTTCGGCGTCTTACCGTCTACCTCGGGCAGTCGGTCGGGGATGGCCTTACACAGTGCGTTCGAATCAGCCAATGGTAGCTTCTCCACACGTGCTACGTCCTTGATAGAGTTCTTTGTGGCCATCGTAGCGTAGGTGATGATATGCGCACAGTTCTCGTGGCCGTACTTATCCATAACCCACTTAAGCACCTTTCCGCGGCCGTCGTCGTCAAAGTCGGTATCGATATCAGGCAGCGAGATACGGTCGGGGTTAAGGAAACGCTCAAACAGCAGGTCGTACTTCAGTGGGTCAATCTTGGTGATACCCAAGCAGTAGGCCACCACACTTCCTGCGGCCGATCCACGACCAGGACCCACCATCACTCCCAGCTCGTCGCGGGCCGAGTTGATAAAGTCCTGCACAATAAGGAAGTATCCAGGGAATCCCATCGTCTTCATGATGTGTAGCTCAAACTTCACTCGCTCCTCTACATCCTTAGGAATAGGGTCGCCATAACGTCTTTTGGCTCCCTCGTATGCAAGTTTGGCCAGATAGTCGGCCTCAAACTTTATTCGGTATATCTTGTCGTATCCGCCCAGCTTCTTAATCTTCTTCTCAGCATCCTCTTGTGGCAGCGGGTTCTGACCGTTCTCATCGCTTGTAAACTCTTCGAAGAGCTGCTGCTCAGTGAACTTCTTTCGCCACTCCTCTTCTGTACCAAAGCTCTCAGGGATAGGGAAGAAGGGCATGATTGGGTCGGCATCCAGACAGTATGTCTCTACCTTGTCTAATATCTCAACGGTGTTGGCCAGTGCTTCAGGCACATCGCTGAAGATGTCGTTCATCTCCTGCTTGGTCTTAAACCACTCCTGCTTTGAGTACAGCATGCGGGTAGGGTCGTCAAGATCCTTACCTGTGGCCAGACACAACAGATGGTCATGAGCTTCGGCATTATCTTCATCAACAAAATGGCTATCGTTGGTGCAAACCAGCTTTACGCCGTACTCCTTGGCAAGCTCTATCATCACCTTGTTGGCCTGCTGCTGCAGTGGGAATGTCTCGCGGTTGGCGCGTATCGTTGGGTCGGTAACCTCATGGCGCTGCAACTCCAGATAGTAGTCGTCGCCCCACAGGTTCTTATGCCATTCTATTGATTTTCTGGCACCTTCGATATCGCCCTTCAGAATCTTCGATGGCACTTCACCGGCGATACAAGCCGAGCATACTATCAGGTCTTCGTGATACTTCTCAAGCTGCTTATGGTCGGTACGCGGACGATTGTAGAAACCATCCACCCACGAGTTACTAACCAGTTTAATCAGATTCTTGTAGCCGTGCTCGTTCTTGGCCAATACTATAAGGTGGTATCCTCCAAGGTCTTCTTTTGTCTCCTTCAGGCTCATGTCGCCTCTGCGAGCCACATACATCTCGCAACCAAAGATAGGCTTGAAAGGCTCAAGTCCGTCTTTTTTGCGCTGTTTGTTAACGCCCATGCAGATGTCGTGAAATTCCTTAATACCGAACATGTCGCCGTGGTCGGTAATAGCCATGCCCTTCATTCCATCGGCCAGAGCTTTGTCCACAAGCTTTTTGATACTCGACTGTCCATCGAGTATAGAGTAATATGTATGTACGTGCAGATGTACGAAATCTTCCATCTTTTTTATCGAAAATGCTGATTTTTGTGGTTCAAAGGTACATTGATTTTTCGAGATTACCAAAAGAAAAAAGTGAAAAGTTTGTAATACTCAAAAAAAAGATGTACCTTTGCACCCAGAAAGAAACAATCGGAATGTAACTAATGGGAGAAAGAATAAAGAAACTCAAGAAGATTAGAATACATCGTGAAGGCACTAACGAGTTGACACTCAGTGCTTTGGCCATCATCGGTATAGGTTCATTGCTGTGGTACGGTCTCGATACCACCATACCTTTCTGGATTTTTATGGTAGTATTCTGCACAGCGTGGTTTATTGCCCTTAACTTCTATCGCTGTCCTATTCGCTATTTTAATGGCGATACCGACAAGCTGGTTGTAGCCCCTGCCGATGGAAAAATCGTTGTGGTTGAAGAGGCCGAGGAAAATACATATTTCCACGACAAGCGACTCATGATAAGTATCTTTATGAGTCCGCTCAACGTTCATGCCAACTGGTATCCTGTTGATGGTAAGGTTAAGTTTGTAAAGCACTTTAACGGTAACTATCATAAGGCCTGGCTGCCTAAGGCCAGTGAGGAGAACGAGCATGCTGATATCATGATCACCACAGCCGATGGTCAGGACATCCTTGTGCGCCAGATAGCTGGAGCGTTGGCTCGCCGCATCGTTACCTATGCTAAGGACGGTGAGGAGTGCTACATCGACGAGCACCTTGGCTTTATTAAGTTAGGTTCGCGCGTAGATGTGTTCCTGCCCCTTACCGCTAAGGCATGTGTTACTATGAACCAGCCCACCACAGGCGATCAAACTGTTATAGCAAAGCTGGCATGAAGAAGCACATCCCTAACACGATAACATGCTGCAATCTTATTTCAGGTTGCGTAGCTACATACTTCGCTTTCTTGGGCGATTTCGAGATGGCGTTGCTTTTTATCATCATCGGAGCCGTATTCGATTTCTTCGATGGTATGAGTGCCCGTCTGCTTGGCGTATCATCACCAATAGGCAAGGAGCTCGATTCACTGGCCGATGATATCACCTTCGGTTTCGCACCATCGGCTATTGTATTCGAATATCTCAGACCAGAGACAGAACTGCTGCCTTTCCTTGTTTTTGTGATGGCGGCTTTTTCTGCTTTGCGCTTGGCAAAGTTTAACCTCGACGAGCGTCAGGCTTTGGGTTTCATTGGTCTCCCAACTCCTGCTAATGCGCTGTTCTGGGGGTCGTTGATTGCTGGTGCTGGCGATTGGATGAAGACGGCGCCATTCATCGGTTCTAACCTTTCGCTGGTTATTATTGCTGGCGTTTTCGTCAGCAGTTATCTGCTGATTGCCGAGATACCTATGTTTGCACTAAAATTCAAGCACTGGGGCTTCAAGGGCAACGAGGTTAAGTACATCTTCGTTTTGTCGTGCATCCCCCTGTTGCTGTTTCTTGGGGTCAGCGGTTTTGCGGCCATCATCGCATGGTACGTGCTGCTGTCTGTAATTACTAACAATTCTAATAATTAAAAATCTGTAGGTTATGCAGGTTATTTTGGGCATTATTGTCTTTGGGCTTATCGCCATTGCTGTTATTGTGATACTCGTGATTAATTTCATGTATCGCAATGTTAAGCGCTTACGCGAAGACGCCGAGGATTTCCTCTATCGCCGTGGAAAACGCAATGAGCAGAAAGAACGTAATCCTTTTGGTGAGGATTATTTCAAGAGTAGTCGTAAACCCGGTCAGCAGCAGGGTGGCCGCCGCACTGGTGGCTATTATAGCTCGGCAGATGGCTCTACTGAACAAAAAACCGCTCGTAGAACAACTACAAGCGGTGGTGTAACTATCATCGATGAGCGCCAGGAAGATAAGAAGATCTTCGACAAGGGCGACGATGAATACGTAGAGTTCGAAGAGGTAAACTCTTAATTATGCACGAGCGTTCCAATCTGCTCGCCGTCCATCACTTTCTTCAGATTTCCCACTACGTCCATATTGAATACGTAGATAGGCAGGTTGTTGTCCTGACACATGCAGATGGCAGTCAGGTCCATAACCTTTAACCCGCGCGCGAGTACCTCTTTATATGTAATAGCATCGAACTTGGTTGCTGTTGGGTCCTTCTCTGGGTCGGCAGTGTAGATACCATCTACGCGAGTGCCCTTAAGCATTACGTCGGCCTCAATCTCGATACCACGCAAGCTTGAACCTGTGTCGGTAGTGAAGTAAGGCGAACCAGTACCAGCCGAGAAGATGCACACATATCCAGCCTCCATAGCCTCTATGGCCTTCCATTTTGTGTAGAACTCGCCTATTGGCTCCATGCGGATTGCAGTAAGCACCTTGTTCTTAACGCCCACTGCGCCAAGAGCCGAGCTAAGTGCCAGCGAGTTGATAACTGTGGCGCACATACCCATCTGGTCGCCCTTCACACGGTCGAAGCCCTTCTGTGAGCCCGACAATCCGCGGAAGATGTTTCCGCCACCAATCACGATACCAATCTGAACGCCCATTCCTGCTATCTCCTTAATCTGGTTAGCATAGTCGCTCAATCTCTCAGGGTCGATGCCGTATCCCTGTTTTCCCATCAAACTCTCGCCCGAGAGCTTCAACAGAATTCTCTTAAATCTTGCCATATATTTAATGTTAAATGTTCAATATTCAATGTTCAATGTTCAATAACAAACGTCACTTCCTTAAATCTAAACAGATGCGCTACGCCCTTTTCGTCTTCCAGCATCAGTCGTCCGTCATCCTTAACGTCCACAATGCTTGCCTCAAAAACGGTGTTCTGCTTCATAAACTTGTGCTTTCCCTCACGCCTGTATAGCCTTGCCTTGTATTCGGCAATGCATTTTCTGGTTCTGCAGCACTCGTTCATCTCGTCGATAAAAGCCTTCAGCACCTCCTCGCGGTCAGTATCTTTTCCCGTCAGCTGCTTCATCGATACGGGGTTTGGCGCATCGCTCTTAAACTCCGTCTGGTTCACATTCAGGCCCACACCTATGATGGTGTCCTTTACCATGTGCCCCTGCAGACGGTTCTCTATCAGCACACCGCAGATCTTCTTGTCGCCCACGTAGATGTCGTTGGGCCATTTTATCTCTACGGGCCTGTTCACGAATCTCTCTATCGTTTTGCAAAGCGCCACCGATACCAGCTGAGTGATGATAAACTGACTCTTAGCCTGAAAGTCTTTGGGGTGAATAAAGGCCGAGAATAGCAGATTCTTTCCACGTTCCGACTCCCACGAGTTCGATCCGCAACCCTTGCCTGCAGTCTGGTATTCAGCTACAACCACCATGTCCTTCTGCGACCCGTTTTCCTTCATCCAACGGTTAGTAGAATCCGTTTCTTCTATATGTACAACCTCTAAATCTATCATTCTGAGTGCAAAGATATAAAAAATCCGTGAAATCCGTGTAATCCGTGCCAAAATTTAATTATCTTTGCAGCATGATAGACGAACAGCAACAAAAAAAAGACGAGCGCTATATGCAGATGGCACTCGACGAGGCCCATGAGGCCCTGAAAGCAGGCGAGATACCCATTGGTGCAGTTGTGGTTTGCAAAGACCGCGTGATATCCCGTGCCCACAATCTTACCGAGACACTCTGCGATGTCACCGCCCATGCCGAGATGCAGGCCATCACAGCAGCTGCCAACACCCTTGGCGGCAAGTACCTCACCGATTGCACCCTTTATGTCACCGTTGAGCCTTGCACCATGTGTGCAGGAGCCATAGGGTGGGCTCAGATTCCCCGCATTGTTTATGGCACGCCTGACGATAAACGCGGCTATCACCTCCTGGCCCCCAATGCCTTCCATCCCAAGGCCACAGTAACCACAGGCGTCCTGGAATCCGAGTGCCGCCAACTGATGCAAGATTTCTTCAAGTCAAAGCGATAGTCACTAAGAAGGAATCGTTTATTCTAATGTTGTGTCAAGAAACAAACGTGTCATCTGTACTTTTCTTCAAGGTGTTGATAATAAAACTCGCGTGCGTTCAAATCCTCGTTATCAATGTTCTCGGCAGCACCAAGTAAACTTTTTACAACGTCTGGTATGTCCTGCTCGTTAGCGGCCTTACTACGTACGATGAATCGTTTCAGGAAATCTTCAATCACGGATGATAGATTCAGCCCTTGCTCTTTGGCATAGTCTGAAGCTTGTTTGTAAATGTTCTTATTGATTGCTACTTCCATAATTCTAGCTTTTATTCGTGTGCAAAGATACGGCAAATTATTTATACTTCCAAATGATTTGGTATCTTTTTTATGTTTAACCGTAGTGCGGGCGGTTTTTGCCATTGTATATAAAGCAATCCCCCCGCAGCCCTGTCAATGGGCGGGCGAGGGGATCTCGGTTTATTTAAAGAGAGATTGATTAGAATCCTCCTTGAATAGTCGGGGGGTCACTCGGGAACAAACTCATCGTAACCATAGCCCAGGTTACCAGCTGATACGAAGTACTGTACCCAGAAGTGGCAGTAGCCGCTCTCGTACATCTGGTTGTCCAGATAGTCGTCTGAGTTCTGCCAGGTGGCCACGTCGCGGATGCTCACGTCGCCATACTTTCCATAAGTGTAACCTGTGGGCTGGGCTGCTACGCGAACCACCTCAAAGTTGCCAGTGGCGTCGGCGCCCTTCATGCCTGTACCAGTGAACTTCAGTGAGAAACCTGCGCTGAATGCATCTTTGATGCGATACAGGCCATCTACGTTTGCACAGTACTGCAGTGTGGCTGGCGATGACTCCTTGCCAGAAACGTTTGTCTTTGAATAGTAATAGGTGCCAGTGGCAATATCGCGCCAGTCAAGTCCCTTGAAAGCAGTCTCGGTAGAGTATTTAGTAGTGCCCTTGACGCCTACCACAGTGATGATGTAATCACCCATCATATCAGTAACAGTAAGATCAACAGGATTGCCAGCCGACAGATTATCGATCTTTTTACCATTGCTTACTACATAGTCGGCATAAGCCTCGGCCGACATGTTGCGACCGGTCTTTTCCTCTGCTTTCTCTGCCAGATAGTAGGCAGATTCAACAGAGCTGTTGGCGGCTACACGGATAATGACGTCGTTGTCGGCACTGAGAGGAAGCTGGGCTTCATACTGATATACTGTAACAACAGGCTTGCTGTCGGTTCCAGGTTCTGTTCCGCTCTCCTCAGAGCATGCTGTGAAAGCAAGTGCTCCGATGAAGGCGAACATGATGTTATAGAAATATTTTTTCATTATCTTTTTTATTTAAGTGATATAACATGATTTTACCAAGCAAATGGATCAGAGTCGCCTGACAGTGGCTTTGGTGTCTCGTTGTTTGTACAAGCCGAGTTGTTGTTGGTCTCGCTCTGAATGATACAGAGGTTCATCCAGTTTGGAGTGTTCTGTATGTTCCACTGATAACCGCTTACGTGGTTGGTACCTGCATAGCTGCGGATGATACCCTTCTGCAGACGCTTGATGTCGAAGGTTGCGAAGCCCTCACCCCAGAGCTCTACACGGCGCTGCCACCAGCACTCGTTCTGGAACTTAGAGGTAGCTGTGTTGTAGTAAGCCTCGTTGTGAGTGCCATACTCATAGTTGGC
>DEHD01000023.1:71388-117637 GCA_002351725.1 Prevotella sp. UBA2809 | reverse complement strand
GCCTCGGCCTCAATCAGCTTCATCTCCTCAACGCGCATCAGAGGTACTGCTACAGTGAAGGCGGTGTTCTGGTTTTCGTATTCGCCATCCTTAGGACGGAATTTGATTTCGATGCAACCAAGGGTTCCACGGCTTGATACCTTTGTACCTGTAGTGTAAACTCCTTCTGGGTCGCCTGTGTAGGCTTCCAATGCCTTAATAGCGTCAGCCTTGCTCATCTCGTCGAGTGCAGGGTCGAGGAAGCACATGCGGCGGAAGTCGGTAGCAGGGATAGTGCTGAACAGGTGAGAGTCAATACGCTTGGGGCCTACGTAGTTGGCTGAATAGCCGCAACCAGAACCGCTAACTTCGATAATCATCTGAGAGCCCCAGCTTGAGTCAGCGTCGTTCTCAGTAATGTTAGGATCGCTCGGGCGGAATGTCAAACCGAACATCCATGAAGCGTTTGGCTTGTTGAAACCGTCCGTCTTAGACAGATACTGGCTCTTGGTCATTACTTGATAGCCTGTCTGAGCCTGCTTAGCATACTTCTCGGCATTAGCCCAGTCTTCCATAGTCAGATAAGCGCGTGCTTTCAGACCATATACCACTGATACGTCGGGAGTATAAACGTCGGTGCGCTTGTAGTCGGCAAGTAGCGTCTCTGCCTTGTCAAGGTCTGACAGGATGAGGGCGAAAATCTCCTTGTTAGTTGCACGTGGGTTATTGGTAGCATCGGCAGCCGAAGTCTGCTCGGTGATGATGGGCACTGTAGCAGCCTCAGGATTCTTGGCGTATGTCTCAGGGGCATACATACGAGCCAAGTCCATGTAGAACATGGCGCGCATAGCATAAGCAATACCTGCTCCAGCCTTCTGGTCGTTTGCGGGATCCTCGCCTGCGAGGCTCAGTACGGTGTTGCAGTTCTTAATCCATCCGTAATAATAGGTCCAAGGCAGCTGACATACAGCATAAGTTGGGCCAAGGCCAGTACCGCAAGAGTACCAAGTGGTGTACCATTCAGAACCACTGGTCTCTACAGCGATATCCTGTCCCATTACGTCGCGCTGCAGAAAGAATGAAGGATAACCGAAGTCCCATGGATAATGGCTGCTTCCGCTATATGTAAACTCACCATTTAATGAGCTTGTCAGCGAAGAAACGAAATTGTTGAATGCACCTGGAGCGTTAGCCGCCTGATCCTTGGTGACAGTGCTCGACTGTGGATCAATTTCCTTGATGCAGCTGTTTAAGGTTGTTACCGTAGTAAGAGCCAGGGCTGCAATGTATAATATTGATTTTTTCATAAAATAGTCTCCTTATTGATTCATGTTTCATATTAGAAAGATACCTGGATACCACCCATGATAGTACGCATCAGAGAGTAAGCCGAAAGCGACTCGGTTGATCCGTAGTCATAACGTGGGTCAAGACCCTTACGTGCGCTCCAGAAGCAGAGGTTCTCACCGGTAGCGTAAACGCGTACTTTGTCGATGCCGAGCTTAGAGATAAGTTTCTTGGGGAGGGTGTAACCTACAGAGAACGACTGGAAGTTCAGATAAGCAGCGCTGGCCAAGAATCGGTCGCAAGTAGCTACAGTGTACTGGTCGCCGTACTGGAAGCGAGGAATATCTGAGTTGGTGTTGTTGGGAGTCCATGACTTCAGCAAGTCTACATGGAGTGCAGAGCCGGCATCACCATTGTTAACCCAGTTGCTCATGTAGCTGGCGTACTGACGGTCGTAGATCTTACCACCAATCTGGTAGTCGAAGTTTACGTTTACGTCAAAACCGTAAGCTGTCAGAGTTGTACCGAATCCACCATAAGCCTTAGGAAGCATTGACTTGCCTGCGTAGCGGGTGGCCTCACCAATCTGTGTGGTTGTGCCCGACTTATTCTGGCCAGCCTTACTTGTGTTGTTAGTGATGGGGTTGCCATCAGCATCTACCTTACCACCAGCAGGTGAGAGTTCTGCGTCGTACCAGTAGAGGGCCTCACCCTTCTCGTTTACACCAGCATAGCTGTACATGAATGGGCAGTAGAGTGAACCACCTTCCTCGTACCACATCTGGATAGAACCGTTTGAGGCACCACTGCTTACAGGAATCCATGTCTCGGCAAAACCACCGTTTACGGCAATCTTTGTCTCAGGGAGCTTCAGAATCTTCTCCTTGTTGTGAGCGATGTTGAAGTTGGCGCTCCAAGTCAGATTCTTTGTACGGATGATGTCGCCGCTCAGGGTCAGCTCGATACCGGTTGAACGCTTGTCACCGATGTTGCCATAGTAACCACGTGCGCCAAGGCTCTCAGGTACTGACAGCCAGAACAGCAGGTCGGTGGTCTTCTTGTTGTAAACCTCAAGGCTACCAATAATGCGGTTCTTGAAGAATGCGAAGTCAACACCAACATTCAGTGATGTAGTAGTCTCCCATGTGATATCGGGGTTACCGATACGGTAGAACGAAGGAGTCATCTGTGTGGTTGACGATGGAGAAAGGCTGTACAGATCGGTGTAAGCCCAGCTTCCGATACCATCGTTACCTGTCTGTCCCAATGAAACCTTAAGCTTCAACTGGTCAACCCAGTCGGCCTTAAAGAACTTCTCCTTGTTGATAAGCCAACCTGCACCAACGCTCCAGAACGAACCCCAGCGGCTGTCCTTTGCGAAACGTGAAGAAGCGTCACGGCGGAATGAAGCATCTGCGAAGTATTTCTCATCGTAGTTGTAGAGTACACGGCCGAACCATCCCTCTACATTATATTCAGTGGTATATGAACCAGATTTGTACTGCTGGTTGGCAGCTGCGTTAATCTCCTTGATATCTGGCGAGAAGAGTCCTTGAGCAGTGGCAGTGAGATAAGTGGTCTTGGTATCATAATACTCATGACCAATGGTAGCAGTTACAGTGTGAAGTCCGAATGACTGGTTGAAATTCAGAGTCTGAGTGTGGTTCTGGCGATATGTGTCAGTCTGGCTCTTGGCAATCTCGCCGTTTACACCTGCCTTAGGACCATAGAGCTGGCTCTCGTAGTCAGAGTAGTTTGAGTGTCCCCAGTTAATGTTGCTGGTAGCGTTGAAGCGCAGCCAGTCGGTAAACTTAATGTCAACAAGTCCAGTAGCGTTCAGCTGGTTACCCTGATTGTTAACGTCGTTGTAGAGGTTGCTGCCAAGAGGGTTACCAGTCTGCAGGAATGCACGTGGGTTAGGATAGTCCTGACCAGGACGACCATAGTCGTACTGGGGGTTTCCGTTAGCATCGGTACGGATAACTGGCTGACCTGTTGCTGGGTCAATCACACGTACGTAGATAGGATAAATAGGAGCAATACGGCTGGTGTAGTAGCTCAGGTTGGTAGAGCCCAGCTGATACTCGTCGTTATTAGGATTGCTGATAGTCTTGCTATGAACATAGCCTACGTTGGCACCTACGCGCAACCATTTGGTCAGGTCGTAGTTGGCCTTCAAACGAGCAGAGAAACGGTCGAAGCTTGAGTTGTCGATAATACCGTCCTCCTTCAGATAAGCTGTAGAGATGTAGTAGTCGCTCTTGTCGGTACCACCGCTCATGTTTACTTCGTATTCCTGACGCATACCAGTCTTGTAGGCCTGGTCGTTCCAATCGTCGGGCTGATACCAGTAAGTCTCGCCAGTATCGGTGTCAACCTGCTTATATCCTAATGTAGCTGCAGAATTGAGTTTACCATCCTGACCGATGAGCTGCTGACCGTCGGGCACAGTGTAAACCTGATAGCCCAGGGCTTCGATCAAGTGCTTGTTGGCATTTAGATTAGCTGTAGCTGCATTCTGTCCTTGCTGGTAGAAGTAGTAATTGTACAGTCCGGCATAAGCCATCTCGTAATACTTACCTGGGTCAGAAATCTTGTCGTACTCCTGTACGGCACGGGTGTTAGCTCCCCAACGCACGTTTACGTTAATCTTTGGAGCCTGCTTGTTACCCTTCTTTGTGGTAATCAGAATAACACCGGCAGCACCACGGGCACCGTAAAGAGCAGCCGAAGCAGCATCCTTCAGTACGCTTACCGACTCGATGTCCTCCTGCGAAATGTTGCTCAGAGAAGCGCTGTAAGGAGCACCGTCAACAATTACCAGAGGGTCGGTGTTGGCATACATAGATGCGATACCACGGATATTAATTTTTCCTTCCTTTGCACCAGGAGCACCTGATCCACCACGAATCTGCAGACCGGGAACCGATCCTGCAAGGGCGTTAGCAACGTTGGTTGTTACGTGCTGACCGAGGCTCTCTGCATCAACTGTGGCTGCAGAGCCTGTGAATGACGACTTCTTCTGTTGGCCGAAGGCTACTACAATAACCTCGTCCACCATCTGTGCGTCGGCCTTCAGGAACACGCGCATGCCGTTCTTGGCCTTAACCACCTTGCTCTCATAACCAAGATAGGTAATCTCCAGCTGATCCTTACCAGCGGGAAGAGCAAGTTCAAAACGACCGTTTACGTTAGTCAACATACCGGTACTTGTTCCAACAACCTTAACGGCAGCACCGATGATGGGCTGACCGTCTTCTTGTGAGAAAACTGTACCAGAAACCTTCGTCTGAGCCAGCGCTGCTCCTACACACAGGAAGAGGCTGACAAAAAACAACGTTAGTCTTTTTTTCATAAAATTCTCTCTCTTTTGTTAATTATAAATGTTAAAACTAAATATTTCTCTCTCGTGTACATTATATATTAAGCACTATTAGGTGGCGGAGTTGTGACACTTTGCACCATTTTTAGTACTTTCAGTTTGCAAAAATAATGCATATGATTCTAAAAAACGAATAAAATTATAAAAAAGACACATTTATTCTTTATTTTTTAACATTTTCCGAACTCTAATTGATGTAAATCAACCAAAAAGACCACTTTTAAGCCAATATGAAAGCAGAACAAGTGCATAACTTACAGTTTGATACCAAACAAGCTTGTTTGATATAAGTTTGAAACACAAAATGTCTCAGCCTATCAGAAAGATCTTTGTTCCTTTAGAAATTTTGTATTCACCGCCCTTGAACTTATGTTCACCGCCCGTGAACACAAGTTCAGCGTCCATGAACACAAGTTCACGCCCCGTGAACATAAAATTCACAACTAACAAATTTCATTCTGCACCCTGCTAAGAATCAGATGACTAGCCTGAGCCAAGCGGTTGTCGTTAATATCCTTGATGTATGTAAGGGTAGTTCGAGGATTAGAATGCCCTAAAGCCTTAGATATGACTGGCAGTTCAACATTAGAGCCATAAGCAACACTAGCCCAAGTATGGCGGGCTGTATAGGAAGTGAGGCGAATCGTCAATCCAGCCTTCTTGGCAATAGATTTCAAGCTGCGATTGTAGCTATTGAGTTTCTTCAGATATTCTTGATAAGCTATTTGAGGATTGAGAGATTTAAGAAGCGGGAAAACATAGTCACTATCAGAACGGTAACGCTCAATAATCTCCAACATACATGGCTCAAGAGGAACAACTACACGCTGCCCCGTCTTATGGCGATAATAAACCAGTTGGTTGCCACATATTTGCGAACGCCGTAGGAAAGCAACATCAACAAATGGCATTCCCATTGCATAATAGCAAAACAAAAAGATATCACGCACAAGGGTTTGAAACAAGCCAGGACGGAGTTTGAGTCGTTTGATTCTGATGATGTCAGCCTCAGCTATTGCTCTCTTTTCAGTTTTCGCACGTCCAGTATAAATACCATCGAAGACATGGTCTTTATTTTTTACGGACAGTCTATTCAGTAAGGCTCTGATAGAGCGCATATAGCAGGAAGTCGTATTAATGCATAGATTCTTTGCCCGTAACCATCTTTCAAAACCTTTTAATGTTAGTTTGTCAATCCGGTCTATACTAATATCATGTTTCAAATATTGCTTTAATGCACGCAATGCTGTCTTGTAGTTTTCTAATGTAGAATAACTTAGAGAGTTCTTGAGTGAACTCATCTCTTTAGCAGCAGATTTCAGGAACATACCAGACGAAACCGCATTTTCTGTACCACTATCCATAGCAACGCCTTTACTCACATAGATTTTGATTTCAAATTTAATTGACATACCCATAATACCTTCATTTAAAATTACGGCTACGAATATAGTAAAAAAATCACAACTCCGCCACCTAATAGTGCATATATATATAATGTACACGCGAGAAATATTTAGTTTTAACATTTATAATTAACAAAAAGAGAGAGAATTTTATGAAAAAAAGACTAACGTTGTTTTTTGTCAGCCTCTTCCTGTGTGTAGGAGCAGCGCTGGCTCAGACGAAAGTTACTGGTACAGTCCTCTCACAGGAAGACGGTCAGCCCATCATTGGTGCAGCCGTTAAGGTGGTAGGCACTCAGACTGGTGCGTTAACTGATGTAAATGGAGTTTTCTCAGTTTCACTTCCTAATGGAAAGAAGCAGCTGGAAATCTCTTATCTTGGCTTTGAGAGCAAAGTAGTTACAGCAAAGGCTGGTATGCGTGTCTTCTTGAAGACAGATGCCAAGATGGTGGATGAGGTAATCGTTGTAGCTTATGGTACACAGAAGAAGTCTTCATTCACAGGTTCTGCAGCAGTTGTAGGATCAGAGGAAATTGGTAAGGTTCAGGTAACCAATGCAGTTGATGCTCTTAAGGGTAAGGCTGCCGGTGTGCAGATCTTTAGCACTTCTGGTCAGCCTGGTACTACACCAACTATCCGTATTCGTGGTGTGAACTCTATCAATGCTGATAGTGACCCTCTGCTTGTATTGGATGGTGCTCCATACGATGGTTCGCTTAACGACATCAACCCTGCCGACGTAGAGTCAATGACTGTACTGAAGGATGCTGCTTCTACATCACTTTATGGTGCTCGTGGTGGTAACGGTGTAATTCTGATTACAACCAAGAGCGGTAAGCGTGGTAAGGATGCTACTATCACATTCGATGCAAAGTGGGGTAGCAACCAGCAGGCAACTCCTAACTATAAGGTTGTTAACAACCCTGCTAAGTATTATGAGAAGTACTACAGCAGCCTGAACCTCTACGCTCAGGACAAGTTGGGATACAATGCTAATGATGCATGGCAGTGGGCTAACCAGGCTATGATTGCCAATAGTGGTGACTTCACTCTGGGTTACAATGTTTACAATGTACCTGAGGGACAGCTCCTGATTGGTCAGAACGGTAAGCTCAATCCAAATGCAACTTTGGGTCGTGTCGTTACTTATGCAGGTGAGCAGTATCTGCTTACTCCAGACGATTGGGAGAAAGAGGTATATAGCAATGGTCTCCGTCAGGAGTACACTGTAAGCGCAAATGGCGCTACAGAGCGTTCTACCTTCTATCTGTCTGCAAACTATCTGAACAATGAGGGTATCACAACTGGTTCTGATTATAAGCGTTTTACTGGCCGTTTGAAAGCTGACTATCAGCTGAAGTCATGGTTGAAGGTTGGTGCTAACGCCAGCTACTCTCACTTCGTTCAGGACTATCTGGGTGATGATGGTACAAGCGGTAGTTCAGGTAACGCATTCTCGCTGATTAACCTGGCTCCAATCTATCCCGTATACATCCGCGATGCTAACGGTAACTTTATTTATGATGAAAATTCACGTATGATCTTCTACGATTATGGAGATCGTACTATCAACGGACAGTATCGTCCATACCTGAGCCAGTCGAACCCAATTTCGGCTAATTCACTTGATACACGTCAGCGTGAGGGTAATACCTTCAATGCTACAGGTACTCTCGAACTCCGTTTGCCTTACGGATTCACATTTACCTCTATCAACAGTGCTTATCTGCGTGAGTATCGTTACACTAATACTACCAACCCATTCTTTGGTCAGTATAAGTCTTCAAACGGTATCGTTTCAAAGGAGCACCTTCGTTGGTGGAACTACAACTTCCAGCAGCGTTTGAACTGGCGTGGTGATTTCGGCAAGCATGGTATCGATGCTATGGTAGCTCACGAGTACACTCACAACTATGACTATGATCTGTGGGCTTCTAAGCAGAACATGTTCTCTGTATTCAACAAGGAGCTCGCTGGCGCAGTAATTCTGGGTAGTGCAAACTCTACACAGGGTGAATATAACGACGAGCGTTGGGTAGGTCGTGCTCAGTACAGCTACGATGACAAGTATTATGTTCATACTTCGTTCACTCGCGAGGCTTCTTCACACTTTGCACCTGAGAACCGTTGGGGTAACTTCTGGTCGCTGGGAGCTGCTTGGTTGATTTCAAAGGAGAAGTTCTTCAAGGTTAGTTTTATTGACGAACTGAAGTTGAAGGCATCTTATGGTGAGAACGGTAACGACCAGATTGGTTCATATCGTTACATCAACTACTATGATATCAACAACTCAAACAACCAGGTATCACTTGTTCCTAACTCACTGGGTAATGTTGATATTTCATGGGAGAAGGCTGGTAAGTTCAATATTGGTCTCGACTTCGCTCTGCTGAAGAACCGTATCACTGGTAGCATTGAGTACTACTCAAACAAGACTAACAACATGCTTTCATGGTATCCTCTTCCAGCTTCGTTCGGTTACACAGGTTACTATGCTAACGTAGGTAACATGGTGAATAAGGGTATTGAAGTTGATATCCACGCTAATGTTATCAGCACTAAGAACCTCGACTGGAATGTTTATGCAAACTTAACAACCAACCACAATGAGATTACAGAGCTGGCTGAGGCTCGCAAGACCTGGCAGGACAACCTGCAGGGCAAGGGTTACTCTTCTGGTTCATACTTCTACATGGAGGGCGAGTCTCGCTATGCTTACTACACACGTCGCTACGCTGGTGTAGATGCTGAGACAGGTCTGTCACAGTGGTGGAAGAATGTATACGAGAAGGATGCAGCTGGTAAGGAAATTTATTACGATACTAACTGGAATGTAATTAGCGATCCTGATAGCTACGTAGGTGAAAAGCGTCGTAAGAAGGTAGGCGAGGAGAAGACTACTACATATAGTGAGTCTGACGACTATATTATCGGCGACATGATGCCTGATGTATATGGTGGTTTCGGTACAAGTCTTTCTTGGATGGGATTTGACTTCTCTGTTGACTTCCAGTATCAGCTGGGTGGTAATGTATACGACAGTGAGTATGCAAGCCTGATGGGTAATACACGTGGTTTTGGTATACATGTTGATATGCTTAATTCTTGGACACCCGAGAACACTAATACAAATGTTCCACGTTATCAGTCACAGGATACATATTCAAATGGTGGCTCTGACCGCTTCATCACTAGTGCTTCATACCTGTCATTGCAGAACATCACATTGGGTTACACCCTACCAAAGGCTTGGACATCAAAGATTGGTGTACAGAAGATTCGTCTTTACGGTGTAGCTGATAATGTATGGCTTTGGTCTAAGCGTCAGGGTCTTGACCCACGTCGCAGCATCACTGGTGCATCTGGTGCTCAGTACTACAGTTCTATCCGCACTATTTCAGGTGGTATTTCTGTAACATTCTAAGATATTACAATCGTTAATGTAAAGACAATAAGAATATGAAAAGATTTAATAAAACTATATTTGCCCTTGTAGCAGTTGCCGGCCTTACTACGCTGAACAGCTGTATTAAGGAGACAGAGCCAACATCGGTCGCTACGACCAATCAGATTGCCCAGTCTTCATCGGCAACACAGGCTCTGCTGATGGCTCAGCCAGCCTACTTCAACCATCTGTGGGATAATGACAGACATTATTCATTCGGCTATGGTGCAATGATGCACATTCGTGACCTCATGGCAAGTGATATCACCAAGAGCTCTGCAAGCTATAACCAGTGGCGTTATTGGCTTAACAACCAGTATCAGGGTGATGCCTATATCTTCGGACAGTTTATCTGGAACTATTACTACGGATTTGTACTTGCTGCAAACAACGTGATTGGTAATGTCAATCCAGAAACTGCAACAACCGAACAGCTGGGTTACCTGGGAACCGGTTATGCATTCCGCGCTATGCTGTATCTTGATATGGCTCGTATGTATGAGTTCCTGCCCAACGATGGTACATCAAACATCAACGCTAACGGAAATGATGTAACAGGTCTTACAGTGCCCATCGTAAAGGCTGAGATGACACAGGATGAGGCTCGTAACAATCCACGTGCTACACGTGATGAGATGAAGACTTTCATTGAGGAAGACCTGAATAAGGCTGAGGAGTATATCGTTAACCTTACAAATACTAACGGTAAGACTCTGCCCGACCTCGCATGTGTATACGGTCTGAAGGCTCGCCTCTATATGTGGCTTGAGGATTATGCTAAGGCTCAGGAGTATGCTCGCAAAGCAATCTCTACTTCGACTGTTGGCCCAATGAGTCAGGAGCAGTGCCTTAACACCACTACTGGATTCAACGTAACAGATCCATGGATGTGGGGTGCACAGATGACTACTGAGGACGATGTAGTTCAGACTGGTATTATCAACTGGACTTCGCACGTAAGTGATGAGAGCACATTTGGTTATTGCGGTGCTGCTACAGGTCTTTACAATGTTGCTGACAAGAATTTCTATGAGCGTATCAGCAATACCGACTTCCGTAAGTTGGAATTCAAGGCTCCAGAGGGTTCTCCATTGGCTGATAAGGTATCGTATGTGAACAAGGCTTATGCTGCTGATTTCGCTGACTATACAATGGTTAAGTTCCGTCCAGGTAATGGTAATGCCGACGACTACATGACAGGTGGAGCTACTGCTTATCCTATTATGCGTGTTGAGGAGATGTACTTCATCGAGGCTGAGGCTGCTGCTCATCAGAATGCTGCCCAGGGTCAGAATTTGATTAACGAGTTCATGAAGACCTATCGCGATCCTCAGTACAACACCACTAAGACTGGTGATGAGCTGATTGAGGAAATCGTATTCCAGAAGCGTGTAGAGTTGGTTGGTGAGGGTCAGACATTCTTTGATATCAAGCGCCTGAATCTCCCTGTTACTCGTGGTTATGAGGGAACAAACTTTATTGCTACAGCTCGTTTCAACACTAAGGGCCGTCCTGCATGGATGAACCTGGTAATGGTACGTACTGAGAAGAATAACAACCCTGCAGTTGATGGTTGGAATAATCCAGACCCATCAGATGTATATCCTGTTTGGACAGGTAAATAAGTAATCATTCATCTTATAAAGATAAGCAATTATGAAGAAGACATTCAAATATGCATACGTTGCCTTGGCAGGACTGCTGGCCATGACCATTACATCATGTGTTGACAAATATGAATACGATGGTGTAGGAGAGCAGGATCCAGGTGCTTTCATCTCTGCTGATGCAACTGAGATTAAATATGCAGCTGAGGACGAACAGATTCTTACCTTCAACCTTCAGCGCACAAATAGCGAGGCTTCAGAGAATATTAGCCTGATTTGCGACAACAGCAAATTCCAGGTTCCTGCATCAGTTAGTTTCGCTGCTGGCGAGAGCAAGAAGACTGTTAGCGTTCCATTTAGCATCCTTGGTGGTACAACTGAAGAGGTAACAATTTCAGTTGCTGCAGAGAGCGCAACCGTTTATGGTGTAAGCGAGCTTAAGTTTACTATTACCAGAGACTTCGTGTGGGAGTATCTTGGTGAGGGTGTTTACACAAGCTGGCTCTTCGGCCAAAGCTGGCCTCAGCCTGTATATCGTGGTGAGGGCACTCAGCTCTACAAGCTTCCTGGCTGCATTACGGAGGGTTACGACATTGAGTTCGAACTCACTGAGGATGGACAGCATCTGGCTAAGGCTATTGCAAAGCAGGAGACTGGTTATAATCACTCAAGTTACGGCATGGTTTCTATTTCAAGTGCTGTTGATGAAGGTGGTAATGTACTTGATATCCAGCGTGAGGATAATATTATCTATCTGCCTGTTTCTTACACAGTTTCAGCTGGGTCATTTGGAGCAAATTATGATTCAATAGAGCTTCCTGAGTAATTTACACTCTATTTCATGATAGGGCCGTGCCGGCGTTTTACTTCGGCACGGCCTTTATTACTTAAAGAAACAATTGTTTATATGAGAAAAAAGACAACCATTATTCTCGTATTTTTGATGATTGCAGTTTGTGGCTCGGCTTCTACGCGATCTTTAAACGAGAAGAAAAAGATTGCGGAGAGTTATCTCTTTGCAGGCAATACCAGAGCAGACAGAGGTGATTTGCGAGTGCTTGTAGAAAAAGAGTCATTGAGCATACTGGGAAATGAGCAATACGGATTCGTTATTATTAATAACGATGACCAGTTTCCAGCTGTGATAGGATATTCACAGTCTGCCTTTGATACAATGCCCCCTGCATTGGAATGGTATATTGATGCTGCCAATAAATCAATACAGGCTAGTATTAATAGTGGAGCTTACTATGACCTTATTCCACCATCAGGAGATTTTCCAAGTTCGGTTAATTCTCTTGTAACTACGACTTGGGATCAAGGAAATCCATACAATAAATTCTGCCCTGGAGGAAATGGCAGTACATCTAGACTATACCCTACAGGATGTGTTGCTACAGCTTTAGCTCAGATCATGAATTACCATAAATATCCTAAAAGAGGAATCGGCGACCATCAATATTCGTTTAAGCCAGCTGATGGCGATGGTAGAATACTTTCTGCCAACTTTGGTGAGACCTACTACGACTGGGGTAATATGCTCGACGATTATTCGAAGGGATATACCGACGAACAGGCTGATGCTGTGGCTACATTGATGTTGCATTGTGGTGTTGCCGTAGAGATGGGTTATACTGCATCAGGAAGTGGCTCTTATGGACAGGAAGCATGTCTTGGTATAAAGAAATTCTTTGGATACAACAAGAACGCCCGTCTCTATTCTCGTAATTATTACACAGCCCAGTCTTGGATGCAATTGGTTTATAATGAGTTGAATAATAATCGCCCAATATACTATGCAGGATCCAGCGAGAGCAGTGGTGGTCATGCTTTTGTTATCGACGGATATAATCAGGACGGAATGGTACATGTAAACTGGGGATGGGGTGGAAAATCTAATGGAATGTTTGACATTTCATTACTTAATCCCACAGGTTACGAGTTCTCTGCTAGTCAGGACATGATTCTTGGAATGTGCGATTCTACCATCAATATTCCATACGAATCTCAGGTTGGTGCCCGTGAATTGTCTTTCACTTTTTATGGTTCTACTACTAAGAGAGTAACCATAAGTGCATCTGTTATTGATGCAGCAGCAGAAAAGTTCAATGGGTCTATTGCCTGCATATTAGAGAATAACGACACAACGATCGTTCTTAAGCGCAAGGATGACATTACATTGAAACCTATAACTGATGGAACGGGTTTTTATACTTCGGTATCGCTTACAAGTATCAATCTCTCGAATATTCCAGATGGAAAATTCCATTTGTATGTAGGCTCAATGGCTGCCGATGACTATAAATGGCAATTGGTACGTCCATATGAGGGAAGTGTGTATAGTTATATTATAGAGAAGAATGGTGATGATATCACGTGGACTGAGGACTATAGTGACATGTGGGCTATTTCTTCTACTACTACTACAGGTATTTCGCCTGTAAGGATGAACAGTGGTCCCTCTGCAAAATACATCTACGACCTCCGTGGCCGCAACCTCGGCACCGATGCTTCTGCACTGCCCAAGGGTGTTTACATCATTGATGGCAAGAAGGTAGTAAAGTAAGTATAAACGCTTATATAAACAAAAACAGCGGGCTATAAAGCTCGCTGTTTTCTTTTCTCTACGCTCCCATGCAGCTCGTTGCGCCGAGGGCTGTAACAATCGCCGTTGCGATTGACGCAATCATCTGTACGATGAATTTAATGGTTTCTCTCTTTGTCATGGTAATAGACGTTTAATGGTTAATGTTTCATGTTTAATGGAGAAGCGGGTGGGGCCGAAGCCCCAATCGCTTAATCGCCTTCGCCTGGGACGTCGCCTGATGGCTGGGTGTTACCACCACCATTGCCGCTATTGCCGCCGCCGTTGCCGCTTGGGCTGTCTCCTGAGCCACTCTCCAGCAGCTGTCCTGCCAATGCCTCTGCATTTACGAACTCGGCCTTCTTGATGAACTCGCGCGAGCTGATGTTGGTCTCTGCCTCCTGATCGGGCAAGAATCGGATGTGCAATGCCTTCAGGTTCTTGGTTGGGCTGAAGTCGTCCTTCTGGTCTGCTCCACCTTTCTCATTCTCGAGAGTGGTGTAGAAGATTCCCAGACCGTCAATCTTCACACGCTTCGAATTCAGGAGCATCTCCAGCAGACAGCTGCGGAACTTCTCCAGCACACCAAACACCACGTCAGGTGTGTAGATAGAGCCGTGCTCTGCAATGTGAGTAGCCATCTTTCGTGTGTTTAGGGTCTCGATGGTCTTGCCGTGAGCAAACCACTTGCCGTAAATCTTAGAACCCTGTGCCTTGTTTTGTTTCAGTAAATAAAAAATCTTTGCCATAATGCTTTTGTAATTTTAAATGGTTAATGTTTAAGTTATGTTGTCTCTCATGATTGACAATGCAAAGGTACGAATATAAATAGTAATGAAAAAATATATATCGAGTTATTTTCGTTAAATGATGTTAATAAAAATGGTGTACCGCTTCATGGCCTACGAACCGTAATTTTATGACCAGATAAACGTAATTTCATGGGCAACGAAGTGCCGCCGCGTGGAGAGCATAACAACATAACATGCATAACATGACCGTACTCGAATGTGCATATTTTGGGCTGTAAGGGCGTATTATGATATTATATATATTATAATATATATAATATTTAATATATAATATATTAATATAATTCTCTACTCCGCCGCACTTGTTGCTCCAATTAGTTACTTCTCATTTTGCAGATGTTATGCATGTTATGCATGTTATGCCTGCACTTAAAGAGGACAGAATACGGTCAAATCTGTCCAAAACGAAAAATATTCTGCCAAAAGCGCTGATTTTCTCAGATTTTTGTTGTACCTTTGCCATGTCATTGATGATTTTAAGTGATGGACTACGGACAGATTATAGATAAGGTGTACACAGCCTGCCTGCCCTTCGCCAATGAAGGGAGGCAGGCTGACTATATTCCCGTGCTGGCAGAAGTAGATGCCAATCAGTTTGGCCTGTGCCTGCTGACGCTCGACGGGAATGTCTACGAGCAAGGCAACACGCGCACCCGCTTCTCGCTGCAGAGCATCAGCAAGGTGTTTGCCCTAGCCATGTGCCTCAGCCAGGAGGCTGACCGCCTGTGGCAGCGCATGGGTAAGGAGCCTTCCGGTAATGCGTTCAATTCGCTGGTACAGCTGGAATATGAACACGGCATTCCCCGCAATCCGTTCATCAACGCCGGTGCTATCGTCATGGCCGACGTGCTGCTCTCTACGCTGAGCCGCCCCGAGGAACAGTTTCTGACCTTTGTCAGGAGCCTCAGTGGCAGCAGCACCGTGGGGTTCAACCGCCGTGTGGCACAGAGTGAACAAAGTTGCGGCTACCTGAACGCAGCCATTGCCAACCTGCTGAAATACCACGGCAACATTCGGGGTGACATTACCCGTGTACTAGAATTCTACTTCCTGATGTGCTCCGTAGAGATGTCGTGCCACGAGTTGGCCCACGCCTTCCTGCCCTTTGCCAACCATCGGCAACCATTCAACTATGGCGGCGTGTCGCTCACCTCGTCGCAGGTGAAACGCATAAATGCCATCATGCAGACCTGCGGATTCTATGACGAAGCCGGAGAATTCTCTTATCGCGTAGGCTTGCCGGGCAAGAGCGGCGTGGGAGGCGGCATAGCGGCCATCCATCCGCTGCACTATGCCGTAGCCACCTGGAGCCCCCGGCTTAACATAAAGGGTAACTCCGTCATGGGCATGAAGGCACTGGAACTGCTGACCTCTGAGACCGAAGAGTCTATCTTTTAATTCAGCCGCCCGCAATCATAAGTAACATCTGCACGAGAATAACTCTGGCGAACATGCCCAAAGGATAGACCGTGGCATAACTGACGGAAGGACTGTCGCCCTCAATGGTGTCGTTGACATATGCCAAAGCCATCGGATTGGCCATACTTCCGCTAAGGATGCCGCAGATGGTGCCGTAGTCGAACTTGTGGCTCCGCAGGGCAGCCATGCCCACCAATAGCACAGGCACAACAGTGAGTGCAAAGCCTATGCAAATCCAGAGGATACCTTCTGGTCTTATGACCGTCTCGAAAAACTGTGCGCCACTATCCAGACCAAGAGAGGCCAGATAGAGCGAGAGCCCCAACTTACGGAGCATCAGCGAGGCACTGCGGGTAGTGTAGGTGATGAGGTGAAACCGCGGCCCAAAAGCTCCCACGATGATACCTACCACGATGGGGCCTCCTGCGATGCCCAGCCTGACCGGAATGCTCATGCCAGGCAACTGGAGCGGGAGACTGCCCAGGGCAAGTCCGAGGATGATGCCAATGAAAATAGCGGCCAGGTTGGGCTCGTTTAGGCTCTGAACGCTGTTGCCGAAGAAAGCCTCAACGGCATCGACGGACTTGGGGTCACCCACGATGTGAAGACGGTCACCATACTGCAACCGCAGGTCTGGCGTGGCCAGCAACTTGATGTCACCACGTGTGATACGGCTAATGTTGACACGGTAAGTGTGGCGTATCTTCAGACTGCCAAGTCGCCTGCCGTTGAGTATCGGTTTGGTGAGCACTACCACGCGGCTCTCCATCTTGTTATCGAGTGCATTCCAGTCCACCTTCTCGCTGTTCCAGTCTTCCGGCTCTTCCACATGCAGGCCTATTAGGATTTCGAGCATTGAGGCATCTTCCTTTTTGGTGACTACCATTAGGCGGTCGTCCAACTGTAGTTGGGTTGTCGACTTGGGCACGATGACTTCGTCACCGCGCCAGATACGCGAGATGATAAACCGCAAGTGAGTCATCGTCGCAATCTCTTCCAGACTCTTGCCAACGATGGCGGGATTAACCACGTTGAACCGGGCAATGTAGGTCTCGTTCTCTTCACTGATACTTCTGGGCATCAGGTCGGCAGGGCGTACGAAAAATTTGCGCATAAACAGGATGGCGAGGATGACACCTACCACACCCAACGGATAGGTGACGGCACAACCGAGGGCCGCCCCACTGTGGGGGATGCCCAGCTGTGACAGTGTCTGCTGGGCAGCACCCAGTGCAGGTGTATTGGTGGTAGCTCCACAGAGCAGTCCCGCCATGTCAGGCATACTGATGCCTGTAAGCGGACAGAGACAGACTGCCATCGCCGTGCCGATGAGAATGACGGCCAGCCCCCACAGGTTGAGTGTAACACCCTCGTGGGCCAGCGAACCGAAGAAACCGGGACCCACGCTCAGGCCGAGACAATAGACAAACAGAATCAAACCGAAATTTTGGGCATAGTCAAGCATCCTGGAATCTACTTCAAAACCGAAATGACCTGCTAGGATACCAACAAAAAATACGAATGCCACGCCAAGGCTTATACCCATGACCCGAATCTTGCCCAAGGCAAGCCCCAAGGCACAAATCAGCGACAGTACCACTACGGTCTGCATAGCCGATGGATTAAAAAGCAGATTGTTTATCCACTCCATGTCTCACACGATTTGGCTACAAAGGTAGTCATTTTATGTCGAATGACCGAGTGCTTTTTGTTTTTTAACCTCCTTTTACATCAGCTTGTGACTCTATAACTATTGACTCTGTAAACGGTAGAAAGACATTTTGCCGAAAAACATTTTGTAATAAGAAAAGAGGCGCGCAATCACTGCGAGCCTCTTGCTTAATGCCCCAATCCAAACTTTTCTTTCATTCCGCTTGTAATTCCAAAAACTTTTTGTATCTTTGCACGAAGTTAGGTAAACCTTGCAAATATGACACAAGAGAATAGGAATATATTATTGCGATTACTGCAGCAGCACAAAGAGCTGGGCATATCGGAGCAGATAGACTACCAGAAGTTCTATCTGTATTCCATAATTTCTCACTCTACCGCTATCGAAGGTTCAACAGTGACAGAGGTGGAGGCTCAACTTCTGTTTGATGAAGGCATCACCAGCAGTAAACGTACCATGATGGAACAGATGATGAACCTTGACCTAAAAGCGGCCTACGACTATGGCATACAATGGATTAAGCTGCATCATGATATCACTGTCGACTGGCTTGTTCTTTTGGCCTCTAAAGTGATGGCACGCACAGGCTCTGAGTATCATGCTGCAGGAGGTGATTTCTCTGCTGCCAAGGGTGAACTTCGCAAACTGAATGTCACTGCAGGTCTTGGTGGTAAGTCATATATGTCGTACCTGAAAGTTCCTGCACGGCTCGCTGCTTTCTGTGAAGAGCTTAATCGCAGGCGAAAGGCCATCGATGCCAACGATATTGCCGCCATTTACGAACTTAGCTTCTGGGCTCACTTCGAATTAGTTACCATACATCCTTGGGCAGATGGTAATGGGCGCACCTGCCGACTTCTTATGAACTTGCTACAGATGGAGTTCGATGTACTTCCGACAAAGGTTCTGAAAGAAGACAAGGCCGAGTACATCCAAGCGCTGATTGATACCCGCGAGCAGGAAGATATCAACATATTCCTTGATTGCATGACCCGCCTTCATTGCCAGCACCTGAAGGTTGATATCGACCATTATATTGATTCTATATCAGAGAAAATGGTCGATAAACAGGATCTGAAGCAGAAAATGGTCGATAAATGGTCGATAAAACCGTCTTTGGCCGAGAAAATGGTCGATATTTTGGAATTTGTGGCCGATAAGGGAGAATTTACCACAGAACAGATTGTCGCCCACTTCGGCTTTAATACCACCACCACTAAGCGCTATCTACGCCAACTTTCCGAGTATGGCTATCTGGAGCCGCATGGCGGTAACAAGAACAGAACATATAGCAGAACCCCCATCCAGCCATGATACAATAATGTATTAGGGCTTTTTTCTTGCCCCAATCCAAACTTGATATTCCAAAATGGAATTTCAAAATCAAGAAATCCCATCTTTTAGGTATTGCAACTACGAAAAAATCCCTTTACCTTTGCATCCAGATAATTTAGCCAATGTTATATTAGTATATTGTTTAGTTACTTACGAATCAAGGCCTATCGTGATGATAGGCCTTTTTTATTTTATAATCTGCTAATTACACTGTCTTATTTCATGATAAACTTCACAGACTTCTCTCCAATTTTAATAATTCCGATCTGGCCTCTAGTAAGATTTGTATTAATGTATGTAGTCTCAGAAGAAACTGTCGCAGAACCAACTTCCTTTCCAGATACATCAAAAACGCTAATTGGCGAACCAATTTCCGCACCACAGACACTTATCACATTGCCGCAACTCTGGATTAGAACAGGGTTGGCTCTAACTTTTGCGATGCCATCCGAAATTCCTTCTGTTTGAGGATCAGCATCTATCCAGCAAAGAGTAGCGGTAGTCATTTCTGAGTTATCATAGCCTTGTGCTTTAGCATAAACACTTATATAATAAACAGCTGAAACATAGATTTCAGATGTAGTATATGCTCCAATGTCTGTGCTGCTTATTTCGCTAACAAACTCAGCTCCTTCTGTCTCGCATGAGAATGATATTTTACCTTTTTCGTAATAAATAACTGGAGTTGAACATTTGCTCTTGGGCTCTACAGGCGCATCAGAATATTCTTTTTCTTCAATATTAACAAAATCTTTCCAGACCTCTGCATTCTTATAGTCCGAAAGTGTACCTTTAGGAACATAAAGGGTGGCAAACATGTAACAACCATTTGCAAATGACGATTTGTCAAGCAATGGTGGTGTTGCTGCTTTTAAATAAATAGTACGAAGTTCTGAACAATCAGCGAACGCGTTATAGTCAATACTTTCCAAACTGGATGATAAAGTAACCGTAGTTAATGAATTACAACCAGAAGCAGCATTGCTAGATATTTTTTTAACAGTATTTGGAAGCTCTAATATTCTTAACGTATTGCAATTTGAAAAAAGAGTTCCCATGATTTCAGTTCCGTCTGGTACAATATAATCTTCTACTCTTTTATCGTTTATATACAATTCGTGAACTGGTAATGAGGTAACCAAGTTTAGTCCTTGGTTGATTAGGCTGGTTTCATCACAATTTATAATCTTTACCTTAGAAAACGATCTCCAATCATAGTCGAAAGCATAACTCCCTATGGTCATATTTTGAGGATTATCAAAGACAATTGTCTCCAATCCATGCATCCATCCGAGCCCCAAATATCCAATATGAGTCATTGTATGAGGAATGGTAAGTGTTGTTATATCATAACACTTCTCAAAACCATTATCAGCAATCCTTATAACTTTAAAATCCACTCCATTGTAGCTAACTGTTGAGGGAATGACAACATCGCCTGTTGGCTTTTCCTCTGCTGCCTCTACAGATACCGTTTTGTCATCTGGAGAAAGAATGGTATAGCATAGATTATCTACCTGAAAATCGTATGCAAATGCATTAATTACAGTAATAGTCAATAAGGTTAATGCTAAGATAATAGACTTTTTCATGAATCAAATATGTTTTAAGTTATGTAATGTTGGGGCAAATATATAAAAAATCCACCAAAGTTGTATCATTTAAATGGAAAAATGTAATATAATAGAGAAATAATTGGTTTTTATTATTGTTTTTCAACGAAAAAACCCTCAAGCGAGCATTCACTGCAGGCTTAAGGGGTAAAGACTTCAAAAATGAATGAAAAAGAACTTCTATTTGAAAGCGCCTCGCTGCAGTATGAGGGGCGCACCCCTCAAGTGCAGGCCTTTGGCTTTAATGCAGGGCTTCTCAGTCCCGAAAGAGCGTTTTCTACGCGCCCATGCAGCTTGTAGCTCCGAGGGCTGTTAGAATAGCTGATGCTATCGAAGCAATCAGCTGCACGATAAACTTTGCTGTTTCTTTCTTTGTCATGGTATTAATCTTTTAATGTTTCATGTTTCATGTAAAGCGGGTGGGGCCTTAGCCCCCATCGCTTAATCTCCCTCGCCAGGGACGTCACCTGTTGGTGTTGATGATGAACCACCATTGCTGTTCTGGTTCTCATTCTCAGGATCCTCCACCTCGCCGCTGGTGCTGGTTACACGCTTCACCTCCTTACCTGTGCGGTCGAAACAGGTAATCTGAACGGCGGTGTTGGCCAGCTCGTCCTTCAGGTCGCTAGTGGGCGTGAAGATGATTCGACGGCTGGTAATGAGGCCAGCCTTTACCTCGTCTACCTTCTCTACGCTCTTGGCGCGCAGACCGAATCGCATGGTGCCCAGTCCTGGCAGTGCCACGCTGTGGCCCTCGGTTGCCCATGCTTTAATTACCTCGCCGGCTGCATCCCAGCATGCCTGCATCACGCCTCGGCTCACACCACTACGGAGGGCTGCCTCCTTGATTACCTTGTCCTGAGCCAGTGCTGTGTAGAGCTCCGGCATCATCACGTAGCGATAGGTGTTCGCATACTTTCCAATGTTCTGATACTGTTCCTTTGCTTTTACTTTCAGTGCCATAATCTTTGATTTTAATGGTTTGTACTATTTTTTTTGTCTCTGACATGGGGTTTTTGGCGACGTCTTTCCTCTACCTTCTGCCGTCAATTTTGGATTGTCATCTGCGTCCATTCACTTAAGAAAAATTGTTTTCCCGTGGGCGAGTAAAAATTCTCTCGTGGGAGCGCAAATTTTTATCCTTATTGACGTTGCAAAGGTACAAAAAAATAAGATGCAAAACAAGCTTGTTTACAATTCATTTCCAAAAAGTTTTAATTGTTAAAATGTAAAATATTGAGAAATGTATTGATGGCGCGGCACGCGTCAGCGCGTCAGCGCGTCATTTCGAAAATCGAATGCGCGTCGACTTAGCTCTATATATTATATATAATTATTATATATTATAATATATAATAATTTAGATAAGAGAATTGTGCCGCATGGTGCAAAAGAAGTCAAATACCAAATGACGCGCTGCCGCGCTGCCGCGGTGACGCGCCTGTATATTAAATAATGTGTAAATTTGCAGCAATGTGTTCTTTGTCTCGACAAGATTTTGTAACTTTGTAGCCATTAAATTAATGAAGATCTATGCAGACGAAATGGAACCAATTCGTATATCTACTATGCGAAGCAAAAAAGAAGAATGTCGAGGAGACTGACTATCATTCTCTCATTGAACTGCATTTTGACGAAGACAAATAACAATAAACAAAATATGATTCACTAAGGGAGGTTTAAGAAGCGAATATAAGATAAAACAACAATTAGATAAATATGGATAGACATTTAATGATATTAGAATATAAGGAGTCAATAGGCCAGTGGCACTATAATATGATATGGAACAATGTGCCTAAAAGCCAACCGGACTCTTTTGGATGGGATTCGATAGCCTATACTGAAGAGCGCAAGGCCAGAGTTTTTACATATATGATGGACTGTAAAATACACCAGCGAGAAAGAGATGGCCTAGAACCTTACAAGACGGAAGAAATCAAGAAGGAGTGGAAACTGTTCTGTTATGTTTACAATAGCATAATCAAAAATATAGAAATAACAGACGAAGACAAGGCAATGGAAGAAAAGTATTTCGATAGTACAATAGCATTGGCGCGTCTCGGTCATGCAGCTTTCTCTGATGTCAAGGAGGATCGCGAACTGGATGATGCGTGGGAGTACGAAACATTGAGTTTTAAGGATTCAAACTTTTAACGCACTCACTAATGGAAATCTTTCAGATACCAAGAATACTTATCTATGAAGATAAGTGTCAACTATCGGATTATGAAGTGGAAGATAATAGATCGATTAATTTTCTTTTGTACAACTTCCTCAACCAGATTTTTTCCAGTATTCAGGATAAGACATCTCTCTTTAACGATGCCTATTATATTTGTACGCTGATACTTATGGACGATTCGCCACATAAGCATTTTGATGAATTTTCTGAGATTGCAGCTGGGAGTGGTGATAATAAGGATATTCATAAAGATGCTGTCTTATGTTTGGCGTTTAAGTATCTTACTTCTATTGTCAGTTCTCAGGATGCAAAATTGAGACAGCTCACGGAGACTATGGAGCTTGAACTCAGCTTCAGTGCTCTTCTAGCACTGCACGAATTAGACCACATACAGTTGCCTGATTCCATGTTTGCACCTCGAAAAATAACAAAGGAACTTCTGCAAAGCGTCAACTTAAGAGAATTGACTAAGGGTTATTCAATTGAGGTCGTTCTTCAGTTGACTACATTGTTGGCAAAGAATACCGTAGACAAGATGATTATTCTTGATGCAGTTATCAGGTCGGCAGAAAATGAAATGGATTCTGAAAAGGAAAAGAGCCTCGTTAGGTTATTTCGTATGTTGAAGGTTCAGTTGACTGATCCTGCATATAATTCTGCAAGGGAGGATGAAAAGAGCACAGAGCAGAAAATGGAGATGGCTGTTAGGGATGTGAACGAGAAGATGGGTGAAGCTACAGTTCCTTTGAGTGTGTTAGTAGACGGTATCAAGAAACGGGCACTAATAAAGGGCGTTGATACAGCTACAGAACTCTTTGACCACCTAAACAGCATTTTATATGATATTCCAGAATGGCGCAAGAATGTGCCTGAACTGGAAAAGTTCTTCGCTGATAAAAAGAATGAAGGAAATATATCTCAGAGAATTTTCGAGGCGTTGAAAGATCAGACAGAAGCCTTTATGAAGGTGGCGGACAAGCCTACAAATCAGTTTACCGTCTATCCTCAGTCGGGCAGTACGGCGAATTTGGGCTGCCAGATGCAGAGTCCTGAGTTTAAGGTGATACCACTATCGAAGGAACAACAGCCGGCATTGGAGAGCCGCTCGGCGACGAAAGGAGACGCTTGCCAGAGCAAGAATAAAGAGGGTGACGAGAACGTTTAATAAATAAGGAAGATATGGAAGAAAAGAATAAAGATATAGTGGCCGATGGACAGCAGGAATCATTGCTGTTTCAGGATGCCTGTCAGATTATTGAACAGGCACAGGCAGTCGCGTATCGTCAAATTAATGAGACGCTGATAAAGCGTAATTGGCTGTTAGGAATGCGTATTCAGCATGAGGTTTTGAAAGACAAACGTGCTGAATATGGTGAGCAAGTGGTAAAGGTCTTAGCAAAGGATTTGACTACAAAATATGGTGAGGGATTTACTTGGCGAAATCTGTATAACTATATTGATTTCTACTCAACATATAACGGGCTCTTCCTGAATGTGAATGGTGAGTCTGCGAACGTTCAGACAATTTTGCACGCAGTGAGTGCAAAATCTGAAAACATTTTCCACGCACTGCGTGCAAAATCTCCAATTCGTCTTTCATGGACTCATTATCGTATCATTCTTCAAGAGAACAACCAAGAGGCCCGCGACTGGTATGAACAGGAGGCGGCCCGCGAAATGTGGGGTACACGTACACTACAACGAAATGTAAGTAGTCAATACTATCATCGTTTGCTTCAATCGCAAAACAAGGATGCCGTGCGAGGAGAGATGAAGCAGTTGACGGCTCCTCTACAGGACAAACTGGAGTATATCAAGAATCCTGTGGTGGCTGAGTTTCTGGGATTCAAGAATAGAACTGACTATACGGAGAGCGAACTGGAACAGACCATTATCGACCACCTGATTCCGTTCTTGATGGAACTAGGTAAGGGCTTTGCGTTGGTAGACCGCCAGAAGCACATCCATACAGAGAAGGATGACTACTACATCGACATGGTATTTTATAACTATAACCTGCGTAGTTTCGTCTTGATCGACTTGAAGACAACTAAGCTATGCCATCAGGATGTGGGCCAGATGGATATGTATGTGAGGATGTACGATGAGATGATGTGTCCGCAAGGACACAACCCAACTATCGGACTGATACTATGTGCTGATACCGATGACGATGTTGCACACTACTCTGTGCTGAATGGCAGCGACCAACTCTTTGCTGCCAAGTATCTTACTTATATGCCATCAAGAACTGATCTGCGTCGCGAGATTGAGCAGCAGAAGGAGTTCTTTCTTTTACAACATAAGAACGAAAATAACGATGGACGATAAAGAGAAACAGGCACAGACTACTATCAACGTGTGGGGCTTAGCGAACATAGGCTGCACGATAGAGAACCCTACATTTCAGACGCTGGTGGCGACTCCTGATGAGCGGAAGACGGAGGAGGCAGAAGTTGTGGAAGAAGTGGAACTTGTGGACTTGAAATTCTTTGATGCCAAGAAGTTTGGTACGATAGAGCGCCAGCAGAAGTTCAGACAGGTTCTGCTTAACGTAATCCCCAAAATGGATGTGGACTCTGGGCGCGACTGGGTGGCCGTATATATCGCGTACCATTATTATGTAAAGAGACTGTTTATCATGAAAGGCTATGCAGACTTCTTCTCTGACATAGAACGACTGTTGCCTGAGCGACTGGCAAAAGTAAAGCAGAAAGAACCCAAGGGTGATAAACGCTACAAGTCGTATACAGAGGCATTGGCTTCAGAGTGCAGTTACTGGTTCATCTTAGATGAGTGTCTGCCTGAAATGGCAGAATGGCGTTCATCGAAATTCAACTATCGTGTAGATGATAACAGGAGAAGTAGGATACAGAATTTAGTGAAGGAAATCTATCAGGGACTGAAGGACGCTGAGGCATAGTTTTCACTCCTTATTTTAGTAATAAGCATCAAATAGCAGTAGCTGTTTGGTGCTTTTTTTTATGCTGTCTGTCGGGTACGTCGGGCAGAAAACGGGTTATTCGTCGGGTGTGTCGGGTGGTGTCTGGATAACTCGAAAAAAGCCATATTTTGCATTGTTCTTTGTCGTACTTTTGCATCAGAAATCAGAAACAAAAGCAAAATAAAAAGTTATGAAACGAAGAATTATTTACGTTGGAACGCTCATAGATTTGGCTCTGATATTTGAGCCGGATGAGGAGCCTGAGAGTGAAGAGTTTTTTCAAAGTATGTTGAACAATAATAATAAATAAGGTATGGCACAGAAGAAAGAACAAAAGGAGCAGGCATCGAAGCGCATTGCCTTGCTGGTGAGAACAATGGTGAACGGATACTCAGTAGAGTTGGAACGCGAGGGCTACATGTACTACGATGTACAGAGCCTGCTGGAAGGTCTCTTCGTTCACGTAGGCATGAACCGCCTGGAGGCGATGACCAAGGATGAAATCAAGTCTATGGTCGAGGCCGTTAAGGATGGTAGCGCGATTAAGAAACTGCAGGCTGAGGTAAACGAGCTGAAGGCGGCCATCGACGAACAGAAGAAACTGATTCGTGAACAGAAACGGGTAATAAAGGAATTGAAAAACGAACTTAATATCGACGAGTAATATTATGGTAAAGAAAATCTGCAAGAACGCTCATGGTGTGAAAGTAAAGCGCTGCTGCGCCAGTTGTGAACACAAGTGCATCGAGAAGGACGGTACAAGGGTCTGTGCTCAGATGATGATCAAGGTGGAACAACGGTTTAAGTGCAAGCAGTGGTTGATGAGCGACGGCTTGAAGAATGCCGGTAAAGGGGGAGGAGAGGTTCGCCTGAAAGGAACCACAGAAGTAATCATTAAGTGATAACCGAGTCGAGGCGAGTGGAGGAAGTCTACGTAGTGAAAATGGCCAAATTCTAACACTACCTTCGCTCACAAAACGACAAAGTTATGAAAAAGTATGTTTTTATTTTGAATGCCATTGAGTTGTTGTGTAAACTCTTTGATGGCAAGCGAATAGAAGGTGTTCTGTATTTGGATCAGAACACAGGTAAACTAACCTTTAAAGCCTATAACCGTCAGCCGCAAGTGCGAAATAAAGACAGGCTTGTAAAAAAGCTGCCTTGGGGCTGGGTAAAAGAGAGCATGGAGCGCATAAAGGTGTTTGGCAGTTTCCCTAAGGAGATGGGTACTGCTGCTGTGATGGGACTGATGGAAGAGCACCATCGCGATGCGAAGAATGCCCTGATAGAATACGAATTGGAGGAGTTTTGTTAAAAAAGGAGGATATTTATATGGAAAATAAGATTGTAGTTTACGGTAAGTGTGGTGGTTTTGCTACAATAGCAACGTTTCTGGGCAACCAGTGGTGGATAACATTGAAGGACGAGAAGCTGGAGCCTCTTTACAGCGGAGGCCCCTACGACCAGAGCGACTATCGCTATCTGTGCGAGGTGGGCGAACTGATTCAGATGCGCGATTTGGCTGGCATGATGGGGTGTGCGCTGGAATTGCATGATGGTGATATAAAAGAGGTATTGGCCTGCCGATTGAAAGACCTGAATATGATGGGGGTAAAATTCATTTCGTCGGCTCAGTATCTGAATTTGGAATTCCGCGTGTTTTACAACGAGAATACTAAACGACAGGGTAAGTTCAGCGTATTTTGCAGCGATATCGACCGCGATATGATGCTTTTTGACGTTGACAACTTCGATGATGCTAAGGAGGCGTTGAGCTGTGCCAAGGTGTATGTGGAGTTCTTCTTGAAGCATGGGGTGAAGTGCAACTACACACTGCGCTGTACGGAAGATGTGCTGGAGGTGCTGGGCAGCGAGACCAACGGCATGAAAGTAAAGATTGATAACCTTTAAACACTGTAAACGATGGGATTCTGTTATCAGAAGAATTTTAGTAATCCAACGTTGCCAGTAGACGAGGCCCAGTTCTGGGCGCTCGTCAGGGCAACCCAGTGGAACGAGAACATCGATAAGTATCGTGAATCTGGTGATGCTGCTCTTAAACGAAAGCTGCCTGCTTTTATATTCCAGGCTACATTCGATGATACCACGTCGAAAGCTGGAAAAACAGGTGCGTGGCGCAAACAGGCTGCTACCAAACTAACGGGACTTGTGGTGATGGATATAGACCATGTTGAAAACCCATTGACTCTTTATCAGGGTTGGATAGAAAAGGGGCTTGACCTGAAAGCTTTAGGAATTGTGCTTATTTACATCACTCCCAGCGGCAAAGGCATTAAAATTGTGTTTAAGGCTCGACTTGATTGGGGAAATCTTATTGACAATCAGCATGCTATGGGGAACGTGCTCAATGTGGTGGTCGATGAGAGCTGCAAGGACGCTTCAAGGATGAGCTTTATTTGTAAAGAATCTGACATTTTGTATATTGACAAAGAACTGTTTACGTATGAGAACAAAGCATTTAGTGAGCGATATACTGCTCTATATCGGGACGGTCATTCACAGGCTACGAAAGAGGTTTTGGCTTCGCCAATCGGCATAAAGCCGGGAGATGTCTCGACTACGCTCGACATGACAAATGGGGAAATAATTAAATGGCATGGATATGATGTACAAGGTATTATTGATGCTCGCTATGCAGACAAACTGCCATGCGAGGCCGACTCAAATCGACACTCAGAGAGTCTTAAACTTGCCACCGACTTGCTGCTTATGCTCGACAGCGACAAGCAACTGGTGCAGCACATTGTGGAAGCGCAGCCGTGGGTGCAGGAAATCATCGCGTCGCGAAACGAAAACGTGGCGCAGACAGTATCATCTGCTGCTGACTGCGTGGCACAAAAGGAAAAGAAGTATGCCTGCAGTCTGCCTTCAAAGGCGATGCAAGAAGCAATCCAAAAGGCCACGGGTAAAACGTTTCTGGAAATCACGAAAGCGCAAACGCAGAAGACGGTGACGCTAAAAGAGGATGAGATGTCGCAAATGCTTTGGGACTGGGGCGCACAGATTGAGGCAATGTTTGATGATTTCCCCATCTTGAAGGACATCTGTAAGGGCTTGAAGCGAAACCAGTATCCTGCTGCGCTGATAGTGGCTGGAGCGTTCGAGATGACGCTGATGACTCGCTGTACCTATCGCTTTTACCATCGCCCAGAAGAGTTGCGACGCCTAAATAGTTCGGCTCTGATCATAGGCGACCCGGCATCTGGTAAATCGTTCGCCACGCGATTATTCAAACTTTTGGCGGCTCCTATCGTAGCGGCTGACAAGGTAGGGCGCGATGCTATCAACGCTTATCGTGAGCAGATGCGCACCAAAGGAGCTAACAAAGAGAAACCAAAGAAGCCCAAGGTGGTGGTGCGTGTGCATCCGGCTCGAACCTCGAATGCACAGTTTATTCAGGACATGGTGAATGCAGTGGAAACAGTGGATGGTGAGGAGATGCACCTGCACATGCTTACCTTCGATACAGAACTTGACAACACGCTCAGCGTGCAAAAGGGCGGTTCGTGGATAGATAAGATGAGTCTGGAACTCAAGGCTTTCCATAATGAGGAGGATGGTCAGGCGTATAGTAATATGGACTCTATTCTACAAGACTTCAACGTGTATTGGAACTACGTCTATACGGGTACGCCTATCGCTCTGAAGAAGAAGGTGAACGAGCAGAATTTTGGTTCAGGTCTTGCTACCCGTCTGACTTGTATCCCTCTGCCAGCCACCAACTTTGAGATGATGAGCAGGGAGTCGACCGTCGATTATGAGAGCGATGCTCGCATCAAGGCGTGGGCTGAAAAACTTGATCGCATGAAGGGTGAGTTGACTGTTCAAAAGATAGTAGATGAACTCTATGATTGGACAGCGCGCCGCATGATGGATGCTGCTGAGAATAACTCACGGGCTGACGAGATGCTGTTGAAACGATGTGCATATCACGGCTTGAACTACGCTGCGCCGTTTATTGTGATGCGCCATTGGGACAAGATAAAACAGGATGGTGATTACTGGTGTGGCGAGTTCGAAACCGACGAGATTGACTGGCGTCTCACTGAGCTGATAGTCAATATGCAGTTTGCTTGTCAGCGGCACTACTTTGGTGCAATGGCCGAGGCCTATTTCGACAATAAGTTGAAAGATGCCAGTGTAAATGTGCAACGTCGCCAAAAGACTTTTGAGGCCTTCGCTCGATTGCCTGAAGAGTTTACTAACGAGGACGTGATGCGCTGCTTTAACCTTAGTAGCGAATCGTCTGCCCGCAGTAAGACCAGTCGTCTGCTTCGTGATCACTTGATAGTAAAAGTTCGTGAGGAAAAAGGTGCAACGAAAGCCTTGTTCAGCAAGACGGGAACTATCATTCTTTAATCATCATTTGGCGTGTCAGCGCGTCACCGCGTCGGCGCGTCATTTGATATTTCGATAGAGTAGAAAATAGATTGTTATGGAAGAAATAGTACAATTGAATGCAAATGCAAAACTCTCTGAGCACTTCTCTCTTGGGGAGTTCACGAAGAGCGGGAGTCATCCCGAAGTGTATAACATTCCAAGCCACGAGGCGATAGCAAATCTTAAGAGGCTTTGCACCTGGCTGGAGGTGCTGCGCTTGCGCGCAGGTGGGCCCATCAGGATCAACTCGGGGTATCGCAGCCCGCAGTTGAATAAGAAGATTGGCGGGGCTGCAAAAAGTAACCATCTAACTGGGTGTGCGGTGGATATTCGTGTGGAGAATATGGAGCAATTGCTGCGGTATGCGGTGATATTGCTAGATATCAGTCGCGACTGGCATCAGGACTTCGACGAACTGCTTGTCGAAAAAAATCGATATGGCGCTATATGGCTGCATTTTGCGGTGCGGCCGAAGGACAATAGGCGCAAGGTGTGTTTTTTATCTGTGTAATAGCAAAAGTATGTTAAACTGTTCTTTTTTCATACAAGATTTTAGTACTTTTGCATTCTGATTAATAGAAAGACCATTAAAAGGCTTTTTAAAGAAACTGTGATTGTATACAATAACGTGAAAAAGTATTTTTTAGGATTAGTATGTACGGCATTGTTCGTACAGAATGTTGGAGCTCAGGAGAAGATATCGTCTTCGAACTACGCGCGCCTGTACGTGAGTGCGCTGGAGCCGCAATACCAGATATGGATGTGGCACGACATCCCGTATTACGGAGGCGATACGGAAATGCGATTGGGCCGTGTGAGCTATCACGGCGTGGTGTATGACAACGTGCGACTGCGATACGACCTGTATAAGCAGCAACTTGCGGTGGTGGCACCCGAGACGAATGTGGTGTGTCTGCCTGAACAGAAGTATATAGACTGGTTTGAGTTGGACGGACACCTGTTTGTACACGACCCTGAGGACAGCACGCGATATGCGGCACTGCTGAGCGACGGAACTCGTAACGGAGTTGCGCTGTATCACACAATAAGGAAGATAAACGGAGGTGATAAGAACTTTGGCAAGACATATTTTGAGAAGACTCTTAGCACTGAAGAGCACTACACATTAGTGACTCCCGACGGAAAGATGCACCACGTGAAGAGGGCTAAGGATGTGGCTAAGCTATTCCCAGAGCAGAAAAAGCAGATAAGAAGATATGCTACCAAGAACCGCTTGCGCTTCTCGAAGAAGAGACGTGAGGCAAGCTTGGCAATGCTTGTGGAGGGTGTAAATGGAACGCCAAACCCTGTGGAGCTATGGAGGGCTGAGGAACAGGACTTAGCTAAGCTGCAGCCTGCACAACTCGCACGACAGATAGACGAGAAGAAGCTGATAGCGGGAATACCGGTGCTCGACATCGACACAATATCAACGGCTGGATCATCGAAAACCAAGGTGTATGTGGTGCCTGGAGTGAAGAAGGCCAAGGTGAGCGTGGCCGACGACCAGGAGCTGGCAGAGATTGTGGTTGTGGGCGGCCGACAGAGTGCCGTGAACAACATGATGATGGGCGCAGAGAAGTTCAAACCACAGATTCTGAAGAACATACCATCGGCATTCGGCGAGTCGGACATCATGAAGATTATGCTTACACTGCCTGGTGTTACATCGGTGGGTGAGGCATCGAGCGGATATAACGTGCGCGGAGGTGCTACCGACCAGAACCTGATACTGTTTAACGGCGGAACGGTGTATAACCCATCGCACCTGTTCGGACTGTTCACATCGTTCAACTCGGATGCAGTTGAGGAAGTGGAGCTCTACAAATCGAGCATACCAGTGGAGTACGGCGGCAGAATAAGCAGTGTGCTGAAGGTGGTATCGAAGGAGGCTAACATGCGTAAGCTTACGGGCTCGGCCAGCATCGGAGTGCTGACAAGTAAGCTGAACTTAGAGATACCTATAGTGAAAGACCACGTGTCGCTGCTGTTGAACGGACGTACTACCTACAGCGACTGGATGCTGAAGAACCTGCCTGAGGACAGCGGATACAAGAACGGATCGGCTAACTTCTACGACTTCGGAGGTGTGCTTACATGGAAGCTGAACAGTATGCACCGACTGAAGATCTACGGATACTGGAGTAACGATAAGTTCTCGTTCAGCTCGAGCGATAACTACGGATATAAGAACCGCAACATTTCGGCTGAGTGGCGATCGATATTGAACGAGAAGATAACTGCCACTGCATCGGCAGGACTCGACCACTACGACTATTTTAACGAGGAGACAAGCGTGCCATCGATGGCTGCACGACTAAGCTTTGGTATCGACCAGCTGTGGGGTAAGTTGCACTTCCGCCACCGCTTGACTGAGAATCAGGTGATGAACTACGGCCTGTCGGTTCAGCACTACAATGTGCAGGCTGGTAAGTACGAGCCTGTGGGCGAACGCTCGATGATTATGCTAACCGAACTGCAGAGGGAGAAGGCACTGGAGAGTGCTGTGTATGTGGACTACGAGCGCTCGATTACCGAAAAGCTGTCGGTATCGGCAGGATTGCGTTACACAATGTTCAACGCCCTTGGCCCGCGCGACGTGAACCACTATCTGGACGGTGAACTGCCATCGGAGGAGACGCTTATTGAGACAACAAACGAGACGGGTATCATCAAGACTTACCACGCTCCTGAGTTGCGCCTCTCGGCCCGTTACACCATACAGGACGGACTATCGATAAAGGCTGGTTTCAACACCATGCACCAGTTTATACACAAGGTGTCGAACACATCAATCATGTCGCCTACCGACATGTGGAAGCTGTCGGACCTGAACATCAAACCTCAGAACGGATGGCAGGCTGCAGCCGGTATCTATCACGAAACGCCCAACAAGAAGTATGAGTTCTCGGCCGAGGTTTACTACAAGCACATTGGCGACTATCTGAACTACCGCAGTAGTGCCGTGCTGCTGATGAACCCACACCTTGAAACCGACGTTATTGCCACAAAGGGTAGGGCATACGGAATAGAGCTGCAGGCCAAGAAACCGCTTGGAAAGCTTAACGGATGGGTTAGCTACACCTTCTCGCGCTCGCAGCTGAAGCAGGACGACAAGAGGGTGGCAATGCCGCTGAACGACGGAGAGTGGTATCCATCGGAATACGACCGTCCGCACGACGTGAAGGCGGTGCTGAACTACAAGATTACTGAGAGATACAGCTTCTCGAGCAACTTTAACTATGCCACCGGCCGCCCGACAACAGTGCCCGCAGGAAGGTATTACGACTCGCACAACCAGAAGTACATGCCGTACTACACCAACCGCAACACATACCGTATTCCTGACTACATGCGACTGGACCTGGCGTTTAACATAGAGCCTACACACAAGCTTACAAGCTTTCTGCATACATCGTTCTCAATAGGCGTTTACAACGCTCTGGCGCGCAAGAATGCCTATAACATATATTATGTAACCGAGAACGGAAAGATTCAGGGATACAAGCTGTCGGTGTTTGGCACTGCCATTCCTTATGTTTCACTTAATATTCGATTCAACTAAGATATGATGAAACTCAAGAAAACGATATATTATGTGCTGTGCCTGATGATGGGCATGAGTACACTGACGGGATGTATTGAGAAATACGAGGCCGACATCCCGACAGATGAAACCGGACTGCTGGTTGTTGAGGGAACGATAACCCCGGGCGAGAACAAGTTTATACTGCAGCGCACTACGGCTTTGAACTCGTATTACTCGAACATGATGGAGGATGGTGCCACTGTGGTGGTTCGCGGAACCGACGGCTCGGAGTATCAAACCGTGGGCAACAACGGTACTTACACTTGCACCATCGAAGAACTGAACCCTAACGTGCAGTATTATCTGCATATTGAAACCGATGGCGAGGTGTATGAGTCGGACCCGCAGACTCCTTTGGCAACAGAGAAGATAGCCGAGGTTAGGGGCGATCAGAGTACACCAAGGAGCAACATAGACATACTGGTTACGCCTGCTGAGCCTTATGACAACAGCAAGATTAACTACTACACGTGGACATACGAGGAGACATGGGAGGTGCATCCCGACTATAACACCTTTGTGTATTACGATGTTGACAACAAATGTTGCGTAAAAACCAACCACCTGCTGTATCCTGAGCGTGGATGGAAGGATGCACCGAGCTCGTCGATAATGGTTGGTTCGAGCACCAATTACGATGCTCAGCACATACAGCAGCTGAAGATATACGACATAGGCAACGATAGCGAGAGGATGTTCGTGAGATACAGCGGACTGGTGCATCAGCGCGCCATATCGAAGGCTGAGTACGAGTATGAGCTTGCACGCCGACAGGCTGGTTCGGAGATGGGCGGACTGTTTACACCGCAGCCATCGGCACTGCCCTCGAACATTCACTGCCTGACATCGAAGAAACACGTGATAGGCTTTGTGGGATGTGCCCTGAACACAAGCGAATACCGTTTCTTTCTCGAGCCACAGAACTACAGCATCTATCGCCCTGCAGAGAAGGACATGCGCAGATGGGTGGAGAACCCAAGCCCGGACGACTGCATAGAGCTGGTGAAGAACGGACTGCACCTGTGTGAGTGGGACGATACCTACATGTCGCCCGAGGGGAAGCCCATTCTGCAAACGGCTTGGGCATACGAGTATCAGCTCGACGTGAGATATAGAGGAGCATATACAGAGGAGCCGGACTTCTGGCATTTAACTGAAAACGTAAGTTATTGATATGAATAACAAGATAATATCGCTGATAGCTGCAATGGTGCTTGGCTTGAGCACCATGGCTGCAAACATTAAGACCGACCGTGAGTGGTATCTGGCCGGTGAGCAGATGAAAGTGAGCGTAACCGTTTACGATTCGCAGATAGCATATGCTGAGCTGTGTGATGCGAACGGATTGGCGGCAAGCACCATAGTAGGCATTAAAGACGGTGTGGGCACAGGTACTATTGAGCTGCCTGCCAACCTGCACAGTGGATTCTACGCACTGAACGTCTATACCCGCAACAGCAGTGAGGTGTGCAACAAACTTGTGGCTGTGGTGAACACCATGAGCAAGAGTGCCGACGACGACGTGGAGTGGGTGAAGGCTGAAAACACTAAGGCTGTGGCCGACGGTGAGTGCAAGTTTGTGGATGTGGTAAAGACCGACATACCAGAAAAGGAAGGTCACATGATTAAGGCCCGCATAAAAAATACATACGATGGCAAGACTTACCGCCGCAATCAGATTACGCCAGCGTTGAGTATAGTAGGTATGCAGATACACTATTTTGAGGGTAAGATGATAAACGACACCACTGCCGTTTTCTATGTTCATGGTATTCATGGCAAGCTGCCGCTGGTGCTCTCGGCTGTTACCGACACCGATGTGAGTCTGCCTATTGAGATGGTAAGTCAGTTTGCTGCCTTGCTGCCAAAGGCACTGCCACACCTGGTGTTCCACTACAACCGTAGTGAGGTGGAGGCACGTTCGCTTGAGATGCAGCGCCACCAGATGGCTATAGCCCCCGTGAAGCGTGAGCTGCAGATAGGCGTGTTTACCGACGAAGCTACTGAAGAGGCAGTGCCATTAGGCTACGACCCAAGTGTGCTGGGTACTACCCCCGACCTTACTTATAATCTTGATGAGTATCGCCAGTTCTTCACAATACGTGAGGTGCTGTTAGAATATGTGGAGTGCGTGAGAAAGGTGAAGAGCAACGGCTATACACAGCTGATTGTGCGCAGAGGTGAGGACCACTATAACACATCGCTGGCTACATTGGTGCTGATTGACGGCATGCCAGTGATTGACGTAGAACGCCTGCTGAGCTATGATGCACGCCGTATTCACTACATCAACATCTACGGCGGACAGTACACTTTTGGAAATGGTGTTTATAACGGAATACTATCGTTTGTTACGCGATCGGGTCAACTTACCAATTATCCTACTGAGCGTAACATGCAATACTTGATTTACGACTTCCCACAATAAAAAAAAGGTGCTCGACTTGAGCACCTATTTTACTTTTTTACTTTTTTATTTTTTTACTTTTACTTAACCTGGACTACCAGATACTTGCTTGTTGACCAGAAGGCCTGTGGATCGGTGATGCGGAGCACATACTGCTTGTTGGCATCCTGCTGCAGTGTGTAAGCACTGGCTGGGTGAGTGGTAAGCAGCTTAGCTGACTTGCTGTAGAGCTTGATCTCCTTGTCGACACGGATATCGATCTTGGTGAAGTACTCCTTGTTGAAGTTAGCCTGCAGTACCTTTCCGCTCTCCAGAATGTGCTGCTTCTTCAGCTCGTCCTTGGTGCCGTAAGCAAACCAAGCGGTGTTGAGCTGCTTGTCTTGAGCGTTGATGGTCTTTGACTGTGCTTCGTTCTCGTCCTGCAGAGACTGAGCATCCTCCTTAAGAGTATTGATGGCATACTTCAGCTCGCCAATGTGGATATTCTTAAGCTCAAGCTGCTCTACCAGGTCGGTAATCTGCTTATCCTTAGTCTCCATCTGTTCGGTAAGGCTTGCGATAACCTTCTTAAGCTTGTCGCCCTTGATAGAGCTCTCGCGAACCTGCTGCTTCAGCTTATTGATAAGGTCCTTATTCTGCTGCATCATCGACTGGATGAACTGGAAGTTCTCAGCGATACGCTGCTTGGTGTTTGTTCCCTCTCCTGATTTTGCTAAGGTTACACGATTCTGTGCCTCTGTAATCTCGCGGAATCCCTCCTCGATGTCAATCAGAGTAGTCATCATGTCGTTGATCTCGTCATCTTTCTGGGCGATTACCTGGTTAAGAGAGTCACGCTCTGCACGAGCCTGAGCTTCTGCCTTCTTGGCACCCTCATTACAACTTGCCAAAGCTATGGCACACATTGCAAAGATAAATAACTTCTTCATAATTACTTTTGTTTATTGATTTGTTCTTTATTATCGTTTCCTGCCAGGATGATTACAATCTCACCCTTGGGCTCATGTTCCTTGAAGTGGACGATTACCTCGGCCAATGTGCCGCGAACGCTCTCCTCGTGAATCTTTGATATCTCGCGGCATACGCTTACCTGGCGCTCGGGGCCGTAGGTATCGGCAAACTGCTGCAGAGTCTTTACCACGCGATAGGGCGACTCGTAGAATATCATGGTGCGCTGTTCGTCGCGCAGTGATTCAAGCTTGGTCTGGCGACCTTTCTTCTGAGGCAGGAAGCCCTCGAAGGCAAAACGGTCGCATGGCAAGGCGCTTGATACCAATGCCGGCACAAATGCTGTGGCTCCGGGGAGGCACTGTACCTCGATGCCTGCTCGCACTGCCTCGCGAACCAGAAAGAATCCGGGGTCGCTGATGCCTGGAGTGCCTGCATCGCTGATAAGTGCTACATTTTCGCCGGCTTGAAGTCGGCTGACGATGTTGGCCGAAGTGCCATGTTCGTTAAATTTATGGTGCGACATAAGCTGATTGTGAATCTCATAATGCTTAAGAAGTTTGCTCGATGTACGAGTGTCTTCGGCAAGCACAAGATCCACTTCCTTCAGAATTCGGATGGCACGGAATGTCATGTCTTCCATATTCCCAACTGGAGTCGGTACGATATATAATATACCCATTACGAGGGGCAAATATAGCGCAAATTATCAGAATAGACAAAAAAAACAGCAAAATCTTTGCAATTTTTAAAAGGTATTTGTAATTTTGCACTCATTATGACAGAAAACTTAACAGGTGAGGCACACAGACCTGGTAGAATTGAAGTTGTGTGCGGCTCGATGTTCTCGGGCAAGACTGAGGAGCTCATCAGGCGAATGAGGCGAGCTAAGTTTGCGCGCCAGAAGGTGGAGTTTTTCAAGCCTGCCATAGATGTGCGTTACTCTGAGGAGGATGTGGTGAGTCACGACCAGAAGCATATACAGTCTACTCCCATCGACTCGTCGGCAAGCATACTGCTGCTGGCAAGTGATATCGACGTGGTGGGTATAGACGAAGCCCAGTTCTTTGATATGGGTATAGTGGATGTGTGCAACGAGCTGGCTAATCGCGGCGTGAGGGTGATTGTGGCAGGACTGGATATGGACTTCAAGGGTGTGCCATTCGGACCTATGCCTGCACTATGTGCAATAGCCGACGATGTGACCAAGGTGCATGCCATCTGCGTGAAGTGCGGTAATCTGGCCTACGTTAGTCATCGTAAGGTGGATAACGACCAGCGGGTGCTGCTGGGAGAGACTACCGAATACGAACCACTGTGCAGAGAGTGTTACCAAAAAGCTATAAAGGAAGAGAATGAAAGAAAAGACAATCACGCTTGACCAATTGGTGCGTTGGGTGGGGGCAGGACTGCTGGTACTTGGCATCCTGCTGTTGGTTAACTATCTGAGTAGTGTGCTGTTGCCATTTTTTGTGGCCTGGCTGTTGGCCTATCTGCTTTACCCTATGGTGAAGTTTGTGCAGTATAAGCTGCATGTGGGTAACAGGGCGCTTAGCATTGTTATCACACTGGTATTTGTGATAGCTCTACTGGGTGGCGTTATCTACTTGATTATCCCCCCGATGATTGAGCAGTTCGAGAAGTTGGGCAGCTTGGCTACCGACTACATCCAGAAGGAGGCGCACATAAGGGATATACCCGGTGCCATACAGGACTGGATTAATCAGAACAATCGTGAGATAGAGAAATTCTTCAAGAGCTCAACGTTTACCGACAGTATTAAGACGGTACTGCCAGGACTGTTTAATGTGCTGGGACAGACGGCTACGATTATCATTGGTATCGTGGCGTCGCTCATCACCTTATTATATATGTTCTTCATCCTGCTGGATTACGAGTATCTTACTGAGAACTGGATTCGTATCTTCCCCAAGAAGAGTCGTCCATTCTGGCAGGGCTTGGGTAAAGATGCCGGACAGGCGCTTAACAACTATGTTCGCGGTCAGGGAACGGTGGCACTCATCATGGGTATACTGTTCTGCATCGGCTTTACGATCATCGACTTCCCCATGGCCATCGGTCTGGGTATTATGATAGGACTGATGGACCTTGTGCCTTATCTGCACACCTTTGCCTTGATACCTACGGTGTTACTGGCTCTGCTGAAGTCGGCTGATACAGGGCAGAACTTCTGGGTGATACTGATTATGGCGCTGGCGGTATTCATCATCGTACAGCTTATTTGTGATATGATTGTTACTCCTAAGGTTATGGGAAAGGCCATGGGACTTAACCCCGCCATACTGCTGCTTTCGCTGTCGGTTTGGGGTGCTTTGTTAGGTTTTATCGGACTGATTATCGCACTGCCTCTTACCACACTTTTGATTGCATATTATGAACAATATGTGACAAAAGATAAGGAAATTGAGGCTTTAGGAGAAAATAATTCCGAATAAATTTGGCGGTTTCAAAAAAAGTGCGTACCTTTGCACCCGCTTTTCGTTAAGGAAGCATCCGTCATTCAAAGGTTGATCCGTTAGCTCAGTCGGTAGAGCACAACACTTTTAATGTTGGGGTCTTGGGTTCGAGCCCCAAACGGATCACAGAAAAAAGAGAGACTGTGAGGCCTCTCTTTTTTTGTTTTATCCGTTTTGTTCTCTCACCCAAGGGTTCTTTCAGTCGTTTCACTTTGTGAAAGCGTCTCCTTTGGAGCCGAGCGCGAGCCCCAAACACTAATTCTTAAGTGCTTGAATTTGCTCTGGGGTTAGTCTGCCTGAGTCAATAACTCATGGCGCAATTGCTTTTTATCATGCGGTTTATCAAGTTTTTAAGAATATATTCTTACAAGTTTACCTCAACACTATTTCCGTTGTAGTCGATTGTGCGCTGGGTGCCATCGGGTAGGGTGATTGTGAATTTGCGATCCAGAATCATACCCTTGTAGCCGCCCTGACGTGCGCTGATAGAGAGGGTGCGGGTGCGATTGTTCCACTTGAAGATGATGTTTGAGTAATATCCCTTCTCGTAGTTATAGTTATCGCCTTCGTCCTCATAGAGTGTAAACTCGCCATCGGCTCCAGGATAGATACGTATCTCCAGGTTATCCCATGCCTTTTCGCCAACGTACTGCATCTCTGGGCCCAGAGGCAGTATGCTACCGGCGCGAACAAACATAGGAACCTTGTCGAGCTGAGTGCTGAGCGTTATATTCTGACCACCCTTGTACAGCTTGCCTGTCCAGAAGTCGTACCAGTTGGCACCCTTGGGCAGATACTTGGTAGCAGTCTTGGTTGCGGCCCAGTCTATACCTCTTACATCTTCCTTCTCACCTCTAACCTCTTTACGGTCCCATCCTGTCATTGCATCTTCCTTGATGATCTTCTCCTCAGTATACTGTGGATCAACGATAGGTGCGGCAAGTATGCTCTGGCCAAACATAAACTCATCGGTCATGTCCCACACTTTCTTGTCGGCAGCAAAGTCGCTGAATAGTGGGCGCATGTAGCTCTGGTTATTGCTTGTTACCTGCCAGGCTGTACTATATAAATAAGGTATAAGGCGGTAGCGCAGGCGAATCATCTTCTCGATGGCATCGTAAACGGGTTCGCCCTTCTTACCACGCTCGGCTTTGCCGCTCCGCTCGTCGGAGAACTGCCATATCTCGCGAGGGGCATCGGCACCATGACTGCGGAACACAGGACAAAACAGACCGTACTGCATCCAGCGAACATAAAGCTCCTGATATTGTGGGTTCTTAGGTGCTGAGTTAGGACCCTTGGTATTGTAAGAACCGCAGAAGAATCCGCCGATATCGGTATTGAAGTTTGGATTACCTGTGAGCGAGAAACTGAGTCCGGCAGGAATCTGCTTGCGCAGCATATCCCACGATGATGCCACATCGCCACTCCACATGTTAGAGCCATAATGCTGCTGACCGGCAAAAGCCGAGCGCGTCATGATGAATACACGCTTTTGGGTGTTGGGTGTTGGGTGTTCGGTGTTGGCTAATTCACGTTGTTTTTCATAAACGCCACGCACGGTTTCGAGTGGGAAAGCATTGCGCAGTGAGCGCCAAGTGCCACCAGTTACCTTATGTTGGTAGTCGCTCTCGCGTGGATTGAAGAAGTCGGGATCGGTAGAGTCCATCCACCACGCATCAGTGCCGTAGTCGTAGAGCTTCTTCAGGTACTTCCAATAGATGTCGCGTGCCACTGGGCTGAAGGCATCGTAAACCTTTACGCCCGAAGGATAGTCCATACGTGGAGGCCAGATATGCGAAAGTCCGCTCTGTGGCCAGGTCTCAATGGGCAGCAATAGTCCTTTCTCATCGAGCTCGCGGAACTGCTGGGTCTGTGGACCGAAGCTTGCCCAGATGCTAATCATGAAGTGTGCATGCTTCTGGTGAACATTCTTAATCATCTGTGGGCCATTAACAAAGTCTTCTGAAAGGAAGTCCATTGCATTCCACAGATAATTTGAGCCCCAATACTGCCAGTCCTGAATGATACCGTCAAGAGGTACTTGCAGCTCACGGTACTTGTCGACTATGCTCTCGGTCTCGGCTGCTGTCTTGTAACGCTCCTTCGACTGCCAGAAGCCGTAAGTCCATAGTGGGAACATAGGCACGTCGCCACTGAGGTAACGTATCTGAGCGATAACGCCATCAGCACTTCCGCCATACATAAAGTAGTAGTCGATATAATCGCCAGCCTCTGAAGTAAGCGACATACCATTGGCATCGTCGTCGAACTGGGTGGGAGAGTAGTTATCCCAGTAAAGTCCCCAACCTTTTATGCTCTGGATTACGTTCTGGAAGTCTTCAAGGTTAGACTGCTCCATGCGTTTGTGCTCACCGCGGCGGTTCATCTTGCCGTTCTGGATGGTTCCCAGTCCGTAGATGGCTTCGCCCTTGTCGAGTGTAAAGGTCTGGTTCAGGGGCGAGAAACTATGCTTCTTCTCTCGCAGCAGCACCTTACCTTTGGCGTCGGCAAAGGTGATGCAGCCTGTCTTCTCATCGAGCTTCACGCTCAGTTGGGTACTCGATGTGGTGTTGCCTTTACGGGTAAGTTTTACATCTTCTGGTTTGGCTATTACCACCTTGCTTTCTGGGGTAACGGCCTGGTTCTGGTACTTGACTACATGGACAACAGAAGGTGTAAAGAACTCTATCTTTACACCTTGTGCCCAAATAGCTATTGGTGCCAGCAAGGCAAAAAAAGCTATTATTCTTCTGTTCATAGTTATTTATTGTTTGTTGTATAAACTTTGTAGTATTCAAACTCATCAATATCTACATATCCGCCAACCTTCTTTGTGGCGTAGTTAAAGATACCGAACTTCTGTCCCATGAAGAAGCGACGCCAGTCAAAGCTCATGCGGTAGTCGCTGCCAATCTTATGCCAGAGTATACCATCCAGACTGTAGTCAAATACGGCGATATCAGTGCGTGGAATAAAGTTGGCATCAATGCCCAACCATATTTTATTCTGTTTTAGCTCTATGCTCTCTATAACCTTCTCTTCTACTTTCTCAACCTTCTTGTCACGGTCGCTTAGCGATACCTTCTGCTCGCTCATTTCGAGGAAAAGCTTCTTGCCCTTCTTCTTGACGGTCAGCACACCTGAGTCGCTGTTGAATGCAGCCAATCCTGCGCAGTCGCCATCTTTCATCTTCGAGAGATCCATCATGATGTGACCATGACAGCCAGGACCTTCCATACGCTGGGTCAGTGTGTTGGGAGCCAGATAGAGGTTAGGTACTACGCGACTTGTCTTGAGTCGAAGATAGCCTGGACGCTCTGTAAGGCTCCAAGCCTTGTCAACAGGGTTGTGGTTCCACTGCCAGTGTAATCCTAACTTCTCGCTGCCGAAATCATCTGCCTTTACGATAGAGGCTTCAGGCTGTCCGCTCTTCAGCGCACGAACACGGGCAGGCACCTTTCCTTCCTCATCGCCCAGCATAGGCCATCCGTCAATCCAGCGACAAGGCATCACTGTGAGCACACGGCCCACACCAGCACGGTCCTGGAAGATGATGCCATACCAGTCGCCATCCTCAGTATCAACGATGGTTCCCTGAGCCTCATACGAAAATCCTCCGAAGTCGCTCTCCAGAATGGTTGCTTTCTCGTAAGGCCCCTGAATATTGTCGGCACGATAGCATACCTCGCGGCGATGGCGGCCAGGAGCATAAACGTGCGAAATCATCATAAGATAGTACTTGCCATTGTGCTTAATCATACGTGAACCCTCAAGCAGACCGGTCTCATCAGCTTCGCGCTTGAAGATGTGGCGATGTGTTCCTTCGATGACATCGCTCAGGTCCTGCTTGAGCTCCATCATCTCGCCTGTACCATATATTACGTACACGCGATCGTCATCGTCGAAGAACAAAGAGCAATCGTGGAAGTGGCGCATACGCGACAGAATCTTCCAAGGACCTTCAGCTTTGTCGGCAGTAAAGATATATGTGTCGCCCATAGCTCCCTGCTCGTTAGGAGCCAGCAGAGCGTAGAACTTTCCCTTGTGATACTTGAGCGATGTGGCCCACTGGCCGCGTCCGTAAACAGTTCCCTCGGTAGCCGAAAGGTCGTACTTTGGCGAGTCGGTAAGCTTGTCGAAAATGTAACCTACGGTCTCCCAGTTCTTCAAGTCCTTTGACTTCATGATTGGTGCTCCAGGCATCAGGTGCATGGTAGTAGATACCAGATAGAAGGTATCGCCCACACGGATGACGTCGGGATCGGGTACATCGGCCCACAGCATGGGGTTCTCAATCATGTTGTCACTAGTGTTCTGTGCCTTCAGTTCTGCTGAGGCACAAAGCATCATTGCGATGCTTAAGTAAGCAATAAGTCTCATATAGTTAAATTAATTCTCAATGTCCCCCTTGTAGTGGAACTCGGTGATTTCTGGCGTTACGCCCATATCCACTTCTTGTGGTGCCACAACCTGCTGGTTAAGTTTCTGCTCGTAGCCCTTATGAACAGGACCTACCTCTAACAGAATATCCTGGTAGAGCACTGTTGGGATGATGATACCAAAGATACCAACACCAACGCGTGTGCCCTCTGGGTGCATGTTGTTGTAGATATAGGATGTTGAGTAGAACGTATGGCGATACGACTCCAGACGGTTGTACTTATTATAAGTCTCCAGTTCATCCTTTGGAATCACTGTTGTATCAGCAGTGGTGAAGATAAAAGTAAGGTTGTGGACATAGTCATCCACTGCATCGCCCTTTATTGCATCGTTCACCTCAATACATTGCATTACGTTATCCAGCATCTCTTCGTTCATGTCGCTCTCCTTAGGGGCTGTGAAGTATGCTAATAACAATCCTACCAGTATGATAACGCCTGCGATGAGGATACGTCCCAGACAGCTGCGGGTGAACTCCTGAGTGACCGACTGGTTGGTCTTGAAATTGGTGTTTTCTGCTTGATACATATTTGATTAGTTTTAGATTTGATTATTGTGTATTAAGTTCATGAACTCCTGGCGTGTCTTGGCCTGATTAAAGGCTCCGCTGAAGTCGCTTGTCGTAGTTATGCTGTTTTGTTTCTCAACGCCACGCATCTGCATACACATGTGCTTGGCCTCTACTACCACCATCACTCCAAGTGGGTGCAGTGTCTCCTCAATGCAGTTCTTAATCTGCTGAGTCATGCGCTCCTGTACCTGCAGGCGGTGGGAATATATATCTACTACACGAGCTATCTTAGATAGACCAGTGATGTATCCGTTTGGTATGTATGCCACGTGTGCCTTACCGTAAAAAGGCAGCATGTGGTGTTCGCACAACGAGAAGAAATCGATATCCTTTACTATCACCATCTGGTTATAGTCTTCCTTGAACAGTGCGTCAGTAAGAATCTTATGGGCGTCCATCTGGTAGCCCTTTGTAAGAGTCTGCATAGCCTTGGCCACACGCATAGGGGTCTTCTGCAGTCCCTCGCGCTCTGGGTCTTCACCCAGCAGCTTGAGCACCTCCTTGTAGTGATCCGCCAGTTCTTCTATTCCTTCGCGATATCGCTCGTTGTCGTATTCCTTTATCTCTATGTTCATTGATATTGTACGGTGATTTTTCCTTTTACGATGATTGCACTCTGGTATCCGTTGTTCTTTACGCGTTCAAGCACTGCGTGTGCCTCCTCGTAAGTACGGTAGTTGCCCATGCGGCAAATCCATCGTGGTGAGTAGAAATGTACGTAAACAGGCACTCCGGGAAACAGACTCTTTATCTCGCTGCCTATACGTTCTGCTTTTACTCGGTCTTTGCGGGTGTTACCACCTGCAAACACCTGCACTCTGTATCCAGCCACCTTTACACCCTTCATAATCTTCTTCTGTATCTCTTCGGGGGCGTCGATGGTGGTAGTGTCGTGATGTTCTACTGCAACAGCCTTTGGTTCTAATTCTTTCTTTTCAGCAGGTTTTTCTGTGGTCTTCTGCTGTGTTTCAGTTGGTTTCTGCTGGGTTGTGGTTGTTTTTGTTCGTGTGGGGGCTGTTACTACTGGTCCGTTAACCAGCTCGTCTATTGCCTTATCCTGTGTAACGGTGATCTTGCCTTCGCCGTTCTTGCTCTGTTGGAGTCGCTGTGTAAACGACGACTGAGCATCGGCCGCACTGATGCAGCCGATGCAAAGCGTCATTATGATGATAAATCGTTTCACTTTCTTACTTGAATGCGTCGATAATACCCTTGAAGTCAGCAGCCTTCAGTGAAGCACCACCAATCAGACCACCATCGATGTCGGGCTTAGCAAACAGCTCAGGAGCGTTGCTAGCCTTGCAGCTACCACCGTAGAGGATAGTAGTGTCATCAGCTACAGCCTGACCGTACTTCTCAGCGATTATTGAACGGATGTAAGCGTGAATCTCCTCAGCCTGCTCTGCAGTAGCGGTCTTACCAGTACCGATAGCCCAGATTGGCTCGTAGGCGATAACGATCTTGCGGAAGTCCTCCTCAGAGAGGTTGAATACAGAACCCTCGAGCTCGGCCTTAACTACCTCGTTCTGCTTGCCAGCCTCACGCTCCTCAAGGCTCTCACCGATGCAGAAGATAACCTTCAGATCGTTCTTCTGAGCCAGAAGAACCTTCTCCTTCAGGATCTCTGGAGTCTCCTTGTAGTACTCACGACGCTCTGAGTGACCTAGAATAACGTACTGAGCACCAGTGCTCTTTACCATCTCTGCAGATACCTCACCTGTGAAGGCACCCTTCTCCTTGTC
>DEHD01000023.1:0-71349 GCA_002351725.1 Prevotella sp. UBA2809 | reverse complement strand
AACTGTGCGATAGATGCGAGGTGGATGAATGGAGTGCAGATAACTACACCACAGTTTGGCTTCTCAGCCTTCAAAGTCTCGTTAAGCTCCTTTGCCAGAGCAATACCGTCCTGGAGATTCATGTTCATCTTCCAGTTTCCTGCAACAATTTTCTTTCTCATAATTCTAAATAAATTAATATGTATAAAAACTCTTTTCTCTTAATTCTTACTCTTTCTCACCCAATTCGTCCAGGCCCATAGCCTGTCGGCAATTGTGAGTATCAGCAGCGGCAGCACAAACCACGTCAGCACCCATAGTATCTTTGTGGTAACTGTCTCTGTGGGCAGTTGTCCCAGCTCGCTGTCTTCAAGCTTCTCGCTCAGTTCCTCCTCTTCGGGCAGGTTGTTGTGGCTCCACTTGCGTATTACCTTTCCGTCCTTCATCAGAACCAAGCCTGGGTTAGAACGTACTATCGTCTTCAGCGTTATGTCGTCTGTAAGGCAGAATGGGTATTCTGCACCTGTAAGATCGCGCCATTTCTCTATGGCCTTCTCGCCACTTGCTGTCAGACAGTAGAATGGATATCCGTTGTCCAGACTATATTCGTACATCTGGTTTATCTCATCCAATCGCGAGTCATCAGCCTGTTCCAGATGTGGGGCTATTAATAAGAATGTGTAGCCCTTTTCTGCCAGAATCTGCTCGGTAATATCCTCACCATCCTCTACCTGCTCTATAAACAGCTCCTGGTATGGCGATTCCTCACCTTCCATCATCTTTGTCCATCCCTCGCGAATGTCGGCTCCGATGTGGTATGGGCGGAAGTCGAACTGGGGTAGGGTGTAAAGACTCTTTGCTGATATGAACAGCAGAATGAACACCAGCGAATAGTTCATCACAATCCATTGGTTTGTTCTGCTTATCAGGCGTGGCATATCAAGTGGCCACTTCCACACCACGATAGCTGCACATAGCAGTATCACGTTCTTGCCAAAGGTCTGCCAATTGGTCAGCACCAGTGCATCGCCAAAGCATCCGCAATCGCTTATTGGGTCGGATATGGCAAGCCACAGTGTCAGCGGTGTCATAACCGCCATTACCAGCAGTACCAGCTTCGATACTATGCGTCGCCTTATGGCGAACAGCAGACAGATTCCCAGAAAGAACTCTGTCGCTGCCAACAGTACCGATGATGCCAGAGTGGTGAAGTCGGGCACCATCTTTGCTATGCCCCAGGCTGTAAGGTAGTCGTGTATCTTGTACTGTGTGCCAAGTGGATCAACGGCCTTGACAAATCCTGAAAAGATAAATGTCAGTGCCAGCACCAAGCGACAGATGTTTACAGCAACTTTCCTCACTTTCTCACTCTTCAGTAAGTTTAATTACTCCAAAGACCGCGTAGTTGATAATATCCATATAGTTGGCATCGATACCCTCGCTCACGAGTGTCTCACCCTGCAAGTTCTCGATTTCCTTTATACGTTCAATTTTTGTCAGAATCAGGTCGGTATAGCTACTTACCCTCATTCCGCGCCACGCCTCATCGTAGTCGTGGTTTTTACGCTTCATCAGCTCCAGTGCCTCTTTTGCATGCTTGTCGTAAAGAAGCATTGCCTCTTCGTTGGTTATATCAACGGTGTCGGCAAATCCCTTGCTAAGCTGTATCAGTCCTACTATTCCGTAGTTTATCAGTGCCACGAATTCAGGACGTATACCTTCGCCTACCAGCGATTCCTTCTTAATCTCCAGGCTGCGAATGCGCTTGGCTTTGATGAACAACTGGTCGGTAAGTGCTGATGGTCGCAGAATGCGCCAAGAGGCTTTATAATCATGAAGCTTCTTCTCAAACAGTGCTCTGCACTCTGCCAGAGCCTGCTCAAACTGAGCGTTTGTCTTATCAAATTGAGTCATATCGGCTGCAAAATTACAAAAAAATAGCGAAACTTGCTATTCATTTTTCATTTTTTTGTGGATATAACGTATTTTAAGCCCTAAGGCTTCGTACTGCGTACGTATTGAATCGCGCTTAACACGGAGTTTGGTAAGTGCTGTCAACTCCTCTTCGGTTGCTTTCAGCGCTTTCTTATGTTCCTCAACCTGCTGCGTCATAGCCTCCAGCTCTTTGTTGGCTATCAACAGCAGGCTGTCGGTCTTCCATAACTCAGTTTCAGCTTTTTTCAGTTCTGTTTGCTGATGCTCCACAAGAGCGGCCTTGCGGCGATTAATCTCCTTTCGGGTCTTAGTCTCGCCGCAAGCCGTTAATAATAGTATTGCCAATAAAGGCAGTATGATCTTTCTCAAAGTTTAATATTTTTTAATGTTTACTCTTCGCCAAGTTTCTTTCCGCTCATCAGCAGTTCTACCAGCGGACGGTCCTTATAGGTGTGGCGCTGCTGATCCCAGAATCCGAAGTCGGCATCATAACACCATGTGGTCCATGCGATGTTGAACTCGTCGAACACTGTCAGCATGTCGCGATACCAGTTGTAAGCCAACTCACGGTCTACTGGCTCGTAAACACCCCACTCACCGCAGAACAACTGCAGGTCGTACTTCTTGGCAGCCTCGATGGCATCCTTGAACTGCTCACGAATCTTGTTGATATCCCAAACCTCTTCGGTATACTGCTTCAGCTCAGGCTTGATGGCGTCAGGAGCAGCATCGTAGTCCTCCTTTGATACCAATACTCCTGGATAGTGTACCTTGCCCTTGTATGCAGCACACAGTGGCGACCACCATGCTCCGTAGTGAGTAAGAATCATTGGGTTGTAGTAGTGGAAGCTCAGGATGATGTTCTTGTCGCCCTCGGGAACCTTCAGATACTTGATAGTCTGGTGTCCCTGCCACAGGTTACTGCCTATTACCAGTGTACGCTGAGGCTCCAGCTCTCTCAGTGCCTTGTGTACCTTGGCAATCAGCTGGTTCCACTGCTCGTGCTCCTCAGCCACAGGCTCGTTCATAAACTCGTAGGCAACCCAGTCATTGCTGCGGTCCTTCAGGAAATCTGACAGCTGGCGCCACAGGTTAATCAGGTCTTCCTGAGCCTTTTCGGATGTAAACAAGGTGTTGGCAGCCTTGTCGCCCTCGTTTACTGCGTTAAAGTAGTGGCTGCGGATTATGTGAAGGTCGACAATGGCGCGAAGGTTGTGCTTGCGGCTCCAGTCGAGTGCGTTCTTCAGCAGATCCCAAGCCTCAGGCAGCTTTGTGCCTTTCTCGTCCCAGAACTGCTCCTCGTCGATAGGGATACGTACAAAGTCAAAGCCCAGCTGCTCCAGACGTGCAAAGTCGTCCTCCTGGATGTGCAGTCTTCTTGCCTCACCTCTCTGCTCGCTCTGAGAGAGCCAGTGGCTGATGTTGGTACCACGCTTGATGCGGAAGTCGTTAACTCCGTTTTCAGCCTTCTCCTGGTTCTGTGCCTTGTTTGCACACGATGTTGTTCCTACTAGCAGAGCCGCAATCATCACGGCCATTGCAAAAATGTTTTTTCTCATACCTTTTTGTTTATTAGTTATTCATTAATCACTATCAAACTCGTCCAAACGATTCTCCCACAGGTACTTCTTCGTTTCCCTTGCTGCTACACCACTAAGTAGTAACAGCGCTATAAGGTTTGGTATCGCCATCAGCGCATTCATGCAGTCGGCAATATTCCAGATAATGTCAAGATTGATAATCGAACCGAAGAAGAGCGACACTATAAAAAGAATGCGATAGAATCGGTTGGTTTTTCTGCCTTCCAGATAGTTTACTGCACTCTCGCCATAGTAGCTCCAGCCAATGATGGTGCTGAATGCAAACGTAAGAATACCGAATGCTAACAGGGGTGCACCTACATATGGAATCTTTGAGAAGGCTACCTTGGTAAGGACTGCACCATCGGCGTAAGTGATGTCGGGGTAGGCTAAGATACTGCTTACCAATACTAAACCTGTAAGTGCGCAGATAACTACAGTGTCCCAGAAGGTAGCTGTGCTCGAAACCAAGGCCTGACGCACTGGGTTGCGTGTCTGGGCGGCGGCTGCTACAATAGGGGCACTACCCAGTCCGCTTTCGTTACTGAACAAACCACGAGCGATACCATAGCGGGCGGCCATCATAACTGTGGCACCAACAAGACCTCCTCCAGCTGCCGATGGGTTGAATGCCGATTCTGCTATCAGCTGTATGGCAGGCCACACAAAACTGCAGTTTATACACAGTATCACTATGCATCCCAGTACGTATAGTCCGGCCATAAACGGTACCAGTATGGTACACACTTTTGCTATCATCTTTACTCCTCCAAGTATAACAAGGGCTGATAGCAGACATACTATCATACCTATTATCCATGGGCTTATGCCGAATGTCTCTTGGGCAAGTAGTGCTATCGAGTTAGCCTGCACTGTGCAGCCTATTCCGAATGATGCCAACGCAGTGAATATAGCAAAGAGTATTCCCAGCCATCGCATGTTCAGTCCGCGCTCCAGCACATACATCGGTCCTCCGTATGTGCATCCGTCGTCACCTTTTACGCGATACTTGACAGCCAGAAGTCCCTCTGCATATTTCGTCGACATTCCGAAAACACCTGTAAGCCAGCACCACAGTACAGCTCCGGGACCGCCAAGTGCCACAGCTGTTGCCACTCCCACTATGTTTCCTGTTCCTATTGTCGCAGCCAGTGCGGTGGCAAGTGCTCCAAACTGGCTAACGTCACCATCGGCCTTATCGTCTTTCTTTATCGACAGGCGTATGCCGGTCAGCAACTTACGCTGTGGAACACGTAGTCTTATAGTAAGGAATAGGTGCGTGCCAAGTAGTAATATAATCGTTGGCCATCCCCAAAGGTATGTGCTCAGGAGTGAGAAAAAGTCGCTTATTGGTTCCATTTTTGCTATAATTATGCTTCTTTGCGGTGCAAAAATACAAAAAAAGTTTCAAAAACATTACGTTTTATAAAAAAATGTCTTATCTTTGCCGCGGTAAATCATAAACGTGACCAATAAATAAAATGAAAAAAACTATCTTAACTATATCCGCCCTAATGTTGGCGTGTCTGGCTTTCTACGGTTGGAAGCCATTACTTGAGCAGCCCTCAAGTCCACAGATGCAGTCGTATTTCCAGGAGTCGGAAGTCCTTGGCACAATGCCTGCTGACAGTGCAAGTCGTTTCATCGTCGACTTTATGGGATATACTATGCTCAATCCCCGCGCAAAGCTCGATCCGCTCTATCCAGAAATCGAGTCAAATATCTATAATTACTCCGTGTCGCACTAGTTGCATTGTGTTGCGTTTATGCGTAATAGGCGCAAAATAATGTTTATTAATCCTTAATTAGTTGGTGGAATGGAATATTTTCTGTATCTTTGCACCCATAAATGAGAAAAATTGAGGATGAAACTATATAGCGACGGGGAGTTAGCAGAGATACTAAATCAGGAAATATTTCACCAAATAAGTGAGGCCGCAGACAGTCTGGGGCTGGAGTGCTATGTTGTAGGGGGATACGTTCGGGATATATTCCTGGAACGCCCATCGAACGACATAGATGTTGTAGTTGTAGGTAGCGGAATTAAGGTAGCCGAAGAACTGAAACGTTTGGTGGGAAAGAAGGCTCACCTGTCTGTGTTTAAGAACTTCGGTACTGCACAGGTAAAATTCCGCCAGAAAGGCGTGGAATACGAAGTGGAGTTTGTTGGAGCCCGGAAAGAGAGCTACAGTCACGACTCGCGCAAGCCTATCGTGGAGAATGGTACATTGGAGGACGACCAGAATCGTCGTGACTTTACCATCAACGCCATGGCAATATGTCTGAACAAAGCACGATTCGGCGAGCTGGTGGATCCGTTTAACGGACTGGCTGATCTTGAGGATGGTATAATTGCCACACCGCTGGAGCCTGGTATTACCTTTAGCGACGACCCACTGCGCATGATGCGATGCATACGCTTTGCAACGCAACTGAACTTTGAGATAGAACAAGAGACGTTTGAGGCGCTGCAGCGCATGGCCGACCGTATAAAAATTGTGAGCGGCGAGCGTATAAAGGATGAGCTGAATAAGATAATAATGGCTCCGCACCCAAGCATTGGTTTTGAATACCTGCAGCGCAGCGGACTGCTGCAGATAATACTGCCTGAGCTTTCTGCACTCGACATTGTAGAGGAGAAGAACGGTCGTAAGCATAAGAATAATTTCTATCATACACTGGAGGTGCTGGAGAATGTATGTCTGCATTCTGACAACCTTTGGTTGAGATGGGCGGCGATACTACATGACGTAGGTAAGACTAAGTCGAAACGTTGGGACGGTAACATTGGCTGGACATTCCATAACCACAATCTGATAGGAGCCAAGATGGTACCTCAGATATTCCGCAGGCTGATGCTGCCTATGGACATGAAGATGAAGTATGTGCAGAAACTGGTGGAGATGCATATGCGCCCCATTGTAATAGCTGATGACATAGTGACCGATTCGGCCGTGCGCAGATTGCTGAATGATGCGGGTGAGGATATTGGAGACCTGATGGTGCTATGTGAGGCTGACATAACATCGAAGAATGAGGTACGTAAGAAAATGTTTCTCGAGAATTTCCGTATGGTGCGTGAAAAACTTACGGACCTGAAGGAAAAGGACTACAAGCGACTGCTGCAACCCGTGATTGACGGCAATGAGATTATGGAGATGTTCAATCTCAAACCGAGTCGCGAAGTTGGTACACTTAAGCAGTATCTTAAGGATGCTGTATTAGATAATAAGGTGGAGAACGAGCGTGAACCGCTGATGGCTCTGCTCATGGACAAGGCAAAACAAATGAAATTAATATAGGCACGGATTTACACGGATTGTGATATGAGAAAACTGTTGATAATTATCGGAATACTGCTATCAATACAGGTGCTGGCAAATCCTGTTGATGATTTGCTGGAAAGAATTGATAAGGGGGCTTCGAAGAAATTCAAGACGGAGCTGGTGAAGAGTGATAAGGACTTTTTTGAACTCGACCAACAGGGACGGAAGGTGGTGATTCGTGGTAATACCTGGGTGAACATCGCCTCGGGACTGAACTGGTATCTGAAGTACTATGCTGGGGTACACCTGAGCTGGAACCAGATGCAGGCAAAGCTGCCCGCTGTAATGCCAAAAGTTCAGAAGAAGGAACGTCACGAGACCGACCTGACTCTGCGTTATGATTTTAACTACTGCACATTCAGCTATTCTATGGCGTTCTGGGATTGGAACCGCTGGGAGAAGGAAATAGACTGGATGGCTCTGCATGGAATAAATCTGCCACTTGCCATTGTAGGTGAGGAGTGCGTGTGGCGAAACATGCTGCTGAAGCTGGGATACAGCGAGAAAGAGGTGGGCGAGTTTATTGCCGGACCTGCTTTCCTGGCATGGTGGGAGATGAATAACCTTGAAGGATGGGGTGGACCGCTGCCCACATCGTGGTACGCCCGACAGGAGAAGTTGCAGAAGCAGATTCTGGCCCGCATGAAGCAGTTGGGTATGCACCCTGTACTGCCAGGATACTGTGGAATGGTACCCCACGATGCAAAAGAGAAGTTGGGCTTGAATGTGGCCGATGCAGGCTTGTGGAACGGATTCCAACGCCCTGCCAACCTGCTGCCAACTGATGCCAGATTTGCTGAGATTGCCACATTATATTATAATGAGCTTACAAAACTGTTCGGCAAGGCTGATTACTATTCTATGGATCCTTTCCATGAGAGTAACGATGACCCATCGATAGACTATGCCGAGGCTGGAGAGGCTATGATGCAGGCCATGAAGAGGGTGAATCCTAAGGCCGTGTGGGTGATACAGGGATGGACCGAGAACCCCCGCCCTCAGATGGTAGACGGTATGAAGGCTGGCGATCTGCTGGTGCTCGACCTGTTCTCAGAATGCCGCCCTATGTTCGGCATCCCAAGCATCTGGAAGCGCGAAGAGGGATATAAGCAGCACGAGTGGCTGTTCTGTATGCTTGAGAACTTCGGTGCCAACGTAGGTCTGCACGGTCGTATGGATCAACTTTTGGACAACTTTTATGCAGCCAACACCCACCAGCCAACACCCACCAGCCAACACCTGAAAGGTATCGGCTTTACGATGGAGGGAAGTGAGAATAACCCCGTGATGTTTGAGCTGATGAGTGAACTGCCCTGGCGCCCTGAGAAGTTTACCAAGGAGGCGTGGATAAAAGATTATGTGAAGGCACGCTATGGCGTGGCAGATGCTGTCATCGAAAAGGCTTGGCAGATACTGGTGGCCTCTATTTACAACTGTCCTGCAGGCAACAATCAGCAGGGCCCTCACGAGAGCATCTTCTGCGGGCGCCCAACGCTTAACAACTTCCAGGCATCAAGCTGGTCGAAGATGAAGAACTACTATGACCCATCAGCAACCCTTGAGGCTGCACGCCTGATGAACAGTGTGGCTGGGAAATATCGTGGCAATAATAATTTTGAATACGACTTGGTGGATATCACCCGTCAGGCTTTGGCCGATCAGGCTCGCAAGCAGTATCAGCATACCATTGCCGATTACAAGAGCTTTGACAGAAAGGGGTTTGAAAAGGATGCCAAGCGCTTCCTGGATATGTTGCTGATGCAGGACAAGCTGTTGGGTACACGCACTGAGTTCCGTGTGGGACACTGGACTCAGGGCGCTGTGAATGCAGGCAACAATGCTGCAGAAAAGAAACTGTATGAGTGGAACGCGCGCGTACAGATAACCACCTGGGGTAATCGCTACTGCGCTGACACCGGTGGTCTGCGCGACTATGCCCATAAGGAGTGGCAAGGACTGCTAAAAGACTTCTACTATGTGCGCTGGAAGGCTTATTTCGATGCTCTGGCAGCACAGATGAAGGCGCAGACAGGTACACAGCCAGAACTGCTGGGTGGTGGTCCGAATGCTACAAAGACAGCTGCTGAGCTGTTTGCTCTGGCTCTGCCACAGGAGGTAAAGCTTGATTACTATGCGATGGAAGAGCCTTGGACGCTCGACCAGACACCATACAGCGCCACCCCCGAAGGCTCGCCTGTAGACGTAGCCAGAAAAGTGATCGAGTTGATAAAATAAATCCGTATAATCCGTAAAATCCGTAGGCAAAAATATGGCAAGTAACAGTCAACGTCTATTGTCGCTCGATATCCTGCGCGGAATTACAGTAGCAGGAATGATACTGGTGAACAACGGTTGGGGAGAATCGTTCGAGATGCTGGGACACTCAGAGTGGAACGGTATGACACCATGCGACCTGGTGTTCCCCTTCTTCCTGTTTATTATGGGTATCTCGTGTTATCTGTCGCTGGTGAAGTCGGAGTTTAAACCCACTCCGCAGGTTATCCGACGCATTGTTAAGCGCACTGTGCTGTTGTTTGCCATCGGACTGTTTATCAACTGGTTCGATCATGCGATTGAGGGCGACTTGCTGTGCTTCGGACATCTGCGCATTTGGGCTGTGATGCAGCGCATCGCCCTCTGCTATGGCATCGTGTCGCTGTTTGCCTTGTTCTGCAATCACAAGTACACCCTGCACACCATTGCAGCACTGCTGGTGGTTTACACGGCTATATTAGTGCTAGGCAACGGCTATTCCGAGAATGCCAGCGAGAACATTCTGGCTCAAGTTGACTTGAAACTCTTTGGCTACGACCATCTGTATCATAAGAGTGCTGTTGACCCTGAGGGACTGGTAGGCACCATCTCGAGTGTGGCTCATGTGCTGCTGGGATTCTACTGTGGTATGCTGATACGTAAGCGTGAGACGATAGAGCAGAATATCATCGCCCTGTTTGTGGTGGGTGCGATAGGCGTGATAGGCGGTTATCTGCTGAGCTACGGCCTGCCTCTGAACAAGCGCATCTGGAGCCCCAGCTACGTGCTGATGACTTGTGGTCTGGCATCGCTTTTGCAGGCCTTGCTGATGTATATTATCGATATACAGCAGAAAAGCGGTTGGACCACCTTCTTCCACGTGTTTGGCGTGAACGCACTGGCGCTGTATGTGTCGAGTGAGTTGCTGGCTATTTTGTTAAATAATATCGGGGTTTCTACGGTGGTGTATAACGCCATACATTCCGTGATTCCTGTACTCAAGTGGACATCGCTGGCCTATGCCGTTTATTTCGTATTGCTGAACTTTGCGATAGGCTATGTGCTTTACAGAAAGAAAATCTATATCAAACTGTAGATATATTTGTATTATTAATTTAATTCTTAAAAAACTGTTATGAAAAAGTTTTTGATGATTGTTAGCGTGATGATGTTCAGTATGACATCTTTCGCTCAGGTAGGTAAGACAACTTTTGGTGCACACTTCGACTACATGATTGATTCGCCTAATAATGCCGGTCTTGGTGCTAATGTGGGCTATGAGTTCATGAATAATGTTCGTGGTGTAGGCCAGTTCGATTATTTCTTTAAGAAGGATGGTGTAAGTGCTTGGAATGTGAACGCCAATGTAGAGTATCTGTTCCGTATTCCTAACAGCACTGTTATTCTCTATCCTCTGGCTGGTCTGAATGTATTGGGATGGACTGGTGATACCAGCGATTCAAAGCTTGGTCTGAACATCGGTGCTGGTATTGAGGTGCCCCTCAACAGCAACCTCGGTTTCAAGGTTGAGTACAACTACAAGACCCAGTACGATGGTAAGAGTACATTGAACATCGGTCTTATTTTTCCCTTGTAAACAATAAACTTTGTTAAAAAAGCATCGTTTAGGATATATCTTTAGATATATTTTTAGTATCTTTGCACCCCGAAAACTACACGCAACTCGAAAAGTTTTCGGGGTGCGTTTTTTAACGAAATAAATTAGATACAAATAGTTAGTATGATGAAAAGTAAGTTTTTGGTTATGGCTGCAGCGTCAATGATTTTGGCGTCGTGTGGCGGTGGTGGTGGTCGCCCAACCTTTGGCGACAACGAGTATCCTGTAGTAACAGTTGGTACTCAGAGTTCAACAACTCAAACCACTTATCCTGCTACTATCAAGGGTGTGCAGGATGTGCAGATTAGTCCTAAGGTGGCTGGTTTTATCACACAGATTAATGTAAAAGAGGGCCAGACAGTAAGTGCCGGTCAGGTTTTGTTTGTTATTGATAACGTTACTTATCAGGCACAGGTGCGTCAGGCTCAGGCAAGCGTAAATACAGCAAAGGCAAGTGTAAACACCGCAAAACTGAGTTTCGAGAACTCACAGAAGTTACATGAGAGTGGCGTGATTGGTGATTTTGAGCTGCAGAGTGCCACAAACGCTTATGAGCAGGCTAAGGCTGGTCTGGCTCAGGCAGAGGCTTCGCTGTCTTCGGCCAAGGAGATGCTGAGCTACTGCTACGTGAAGAGCCCTGCAGCTGGTGTGGTAGGCACACTGCCATATAAGGTAGGTGCACTGGTAAGCACAGGCAATGTGCTGACAACCGTATCGAACAACTCGTCGATGGAGGTTTACTTCTCAGTAACAGAGAAGGACGCACTCGAGATGAGCAAGGATGCAGGTGGTCAGAAGGGTGCTATCGAGAAGTTCCCAGCTGTGAAGCTGCGCCTGGCTGATGGTAGCATGTACGACCTCGAGGGTACAGTAACCAAGATGAGTGGTGTGATCGATGCTGCTACTGGTAGTGTACAGCTCATCGCCCTGTTCCAGAACCCACAGCGTGTACTGAAGAGTGGTGGTTCTGGTGCTATTGTTATTCCTCACAACTCTTCATCTGCTATCATCATCCCACAGTCGGCTGTATCAGAGGTTCAGAACAAGAAGTTCGTTTACCTGCTGGGTGCCGATAACAAGGTGAAGTACAGCGAGATTACCGTTGCTACACAGAATGATGGTATGAACTATATTGTTACTGGCGGTTTGAAGACTGGCGACAAGTATGTTACTAATGGTATCACCAAACTGAGCGATGGCATGGAGATTGTGCCCATCACTCCTGAGCGCTATACCCAGAAAATTGAGGAGCAGGCTAAGGCTATGACTGCTGGTGACATCGTTGGATCGATGAAGAAATAGTGAATAGTGAATAGTGAAAAGTGAATAGTTAGATTATGACATTTACGAATTTTATTAAACGCCCGGTACTGTCTACGGTGATTTCTATCCTCATCGTACTGCTGGGTTTCATCGGACTGGTCTCGCTTCCTATCGAGCAGTATCCGAATATTGCGCCGCCTAACATCGTGGTAATAGGTAGCTACCCAGGTGCCGATGCTCAGACGGTGAAGAATGCCGTTGTTACGCCACTTGAGGAGAGTATCAACGGTGTTGAGGGTATGGATTATATCACATCTACTTCATCGCCTGGTTCGGCTATGATTCAGGTGATGTTCCGTCAGGGTATGAACCCGGATATGTGTGCCGTTAACGTTCAGAACCGTGTGAGTCAGGCCACTGCCCTGTTGCCTGCCGAGGTTAACCAGATTGGTGTGCGCGTGGTAAAGCGTCAGTCATCACAGGTACTGATGTATTCGCTGACATCCGACGGACGTTATGACGACGAGTTCCTTACCAACTACAACGCTATTAATATTGTACCAGCCCTGAAGCGTATCGAGGGTGTGGGTGATGCTTCTGGATTCAGCTCGAAGACCTACGCTATGCGTATATGGCTGAAGCCCGACGTGATGAAGCAGCACAGTCTGATTCCATCAGATATCACAGCCGCTCTGGCCGAGCAGAACATCGAGGCTGCACCAGGTAAGTTTGGTGAGCAGGCTTCCAATGTGGCTTACGAGTATTCGATGCGTTATACAGGTCGTTTCCGTACTGCCGAGGAGTTTGGCAACATCATCATTAAGAGCGATGCTAACGGACAGACACTGAAGCTGAAGGATCTGGCTAAGATTGAGCTGGGTGGTGAAGGCTACTCGGTATCGATGAAGAACAATGGTGTTCCTTCAGTAATGACCATGATTCAGCAGGTAGCTGGTTCGAATGCTAACGAGATTGCCAAGCAGGTAAAGGCTGAGCTGGAGTCGCAGAAGAAACTGATGCCACCAGGCATGGAGGTGAAGATCAACTATGATGTAACCGAGTTCCTCTACGCCTCAATCGAGGAGGTTGTATTTACCCTCTTCATGACCTTGGCTCTGGTATTCTTCGTGGTTTACATATTCCTGCAGGACATGCGTTCTACGCTTATCCCTCTGATTGCTGTGCCTGTATCACTGGTTGGTACATTCTTCTTCCTGAACGTCATGGGATTCTCAATCAACCTGCTGGTACTGTCGGCCCTGCTGCTGGCCATCGCCATTGTGGTGGATGATGCCATCGTGGTGGTTGAGGCTGTTCATGCTAAGCTCGACCAGGGTTATAAGAGTCCGTTGACGGCCTCTATCGATGCCATGAACGAGATTTCAGGCGCTATTATCTCTATCACCCTGGTGATGGCAGCTGTGTTTGTGCCTGTATCATTCATTGGTGGTACATCAGGTACTTTCTACCGTGAGTTCGGTGTAACCATGGCTATCAGTATTATCATCTCGGCTGTTAACGCCTTGACACTGTCGCCAGCCCTGTGTGCTATCTTCCTGAAGCCTCATGATAAGGAGGGTCACGAGAAGAAGATGTCGCGTGTGGATAGGTTCCACCAGTCGTTCAACGTGGCTTTCGATACCACTATCGGTAAGTATAAGAATATTCTGGAGAAACTGGTGCGCAAGCCATGGGCCATTATCGGTACCGTAGTTGTAGGTATCGCCGTGTTGGCAGTAACCTTCGTTACTACCAAGACTGGTCTGGTGCCCGACGAGGATACAGGTACTCTGTTCTGTACTATCTCCATGCCTCCTGCTACTTCTGAGGCTCGTACCAAGCAGGTTGTGCTGCAGGTGGATTCTATTCTGTCGCAGATTCCTGCTATCAAGAACCGTGAGATGGTTCAGGGTTATAACTTCATCGCTGGTGCCGGTTCCGACCAGGGTACGTTTATCATCAAACTGAAGCCCTTTGAGGAGCGTCAGAAAGGTCTCTGGTGGAAGATCAGTGGTCTCTGGCAGGGTGATGGCATCTATCGCTTCTTTATCAATCCATACGATGCTACAGGTGTGATTGCCCAGATCTTTATCAAGACGGCTCATATCAAGGATGCGCAGATTCTGGCATTCTCGCCCCCAATGATTCCTGGATTCTCTGCTAACTCGGGTATCTCGCTGGTTATGCAGGACCGTACTGGTGGCGATCTGAACCGATTCTTCGGTGTGGTTAAGGAGTTCCTGGTAGAACTCAACAAGCGCCCTGAGTTCCAGACGGCACAAACCTCTTACAACCCAGGCTATCCTCAGTACATGGTACATGTGGATGTGGCTAAGTGTAAGCAGGCTGGCATCTCGCCAACAGCTGTGCTCAGCACACTGCAGGGTTACTATGGTGGACTGTATGGTTCAAACTTCAACTCATTCGGTAAACTCTACCGTGTGATGATTCAGGGTTCTCCTGAGACACGTATGACACCAGAGTCGCTTAATAGTATATATGTTCGCACGCCTGCGGGAATGTCGCCTGTTCAGGAGTTCTGTAACCTGGAGCGTGTATATGGCCCATTGAACATTAACCGCTTCAACCTGTTTACATCTATCAACGTAACAGGTACTGTGGCTGATGGCTATTCAACTGGTGAGGCCTTGAAGGCTATCGACGAGGTGGGCAAGCAGATTCTGCCTACAGGTTATACTTACGACTATTCTGGATTGACACGTGAGGAGGCTAAGGCATCTAACACCACAGGTATCATCTTCCTGCTGTGTTTCATCTTCATCTACCTCATCCTGTCGGCACAGTACGAGTCGTACATCCTGCCACTCTCTGTAGTGCTCTCTGTTCCATTCGGTCTGGCAGGCTGTTTCCTCTTTACTCAGCTGTTCGGCCATGCCAACGATATCTACATGCAGATCTCGCTCATCATGCTGATTGGTCTGTTGGCAAAGAACGCTATCCTGATCGTACAGTTCGCACTTGAGCGCCGTCAGACGGGTATGGCCATTTCATGGTCGGCTGTTCTTGGTGCTGCTGCTCGTCTGCGTCCTATCCTCATGACCTCTCTGGCCATGGTTATCGGTCTGCTGCCAATGATGTTTGCCAGCGGTGTTGGTAAGAATGGTAACCAGACACTGGGTGCTGCTGCCGTTGGTGGTATGTTGATTGGTACTATCCTCCAGCTGTTTGTGGTTCCAACTCTGTTTGTTATCTTCCAGACTATCCAGGAGAAGTTCAAGCCTCTGGTATTCGAGGATGACGAGAACGAGGAGGTTGCTGCTGAGTTGGCTCAGTATGCCCATGCAAAACCCGTAGACTATGAGCTTGAGAAGTGAATAGTGAATAACGAATAGTGAATAGTGAATATGAAGAAATTAATGATATTTATGTCCGCAGCTATGCTGCTAACAAGCTGCGGACTCTATAACAAATACGAGCGTCCTGAGGTAGACACCAAAGGATTGGTTCGCGACACACAGTCGCTTACCGATACCCTGGCTGTTCAGGACACAACCTCGTTTGGCAACCTGCCATGGCGCACGGTGTTCACCGATCCACAGCTGCAGTCGCTGATTGAGCAGGGCTTAAAGCAAAATCCCGACCTGCTGAATGCTGCCCTGAATGTGCAGATGGTGAATGAGGCTCTCAAAGTGGCCAAGCTGGCCTTCCTTCCATCAGTAGCTATCAGTCCACAGGGAACACTCTCGTCGTTTGATGGCGCTGCTGCCACCAAAGCTTATTCGCTGCCTGTTTCAGCCAGCTGGAATGTAGATTTGTTTGGCAATCTGCTCAGTGCTAAGCGCTCTGCACAGATGCAGCTCATTGCTACAAAGGATTATCAGACTGTGGTGAAGACCAATATCATCTCTGCCATTGCCAATCTGTATTACACACTGCTGATGATCGACCGTCAGCTTGAGATTGTATCAGATATGGAACAGCTCACCAAGGAGACCTGGGAGAAGATGCAGTTCATGCACGACAACCGCGTGGGCTATCGCTCTACTGCTGTTCAGAGTGCTGAGGCTGCCTACTATCAGGTTCAGGCACAGCGTGTTGACCTGCTGCGCCAGATGCGCGAGGCTGAGAACTCACTCTCGCTGCTGCTTGGTCAGCCTGGTCAGGCTATCGCTCGTGGCAAGTTCGCTCAGCAGAGCCTGCCCACCGAGTTCTCTACAGGCGTAGGCATCCAGATGCTGGCCAACCGTGCTGATGTTCATCAGTATGAGATGTCGCTGGCACAGTGCTTCTACGATGTTGAGACAGCCCGCAGCCGTTTCTATCCTAACATCACTATTACAGGTACCGCTGCCTTCACTAATCAGAATGGTATGGTTAATCCTGGTAAGTGGTTGCTCTCGGCTGTTGGTTCGCTGGTTCAGCCTATCTTCCAGCATGGTCAGATTGTGGCTGGTTTGAAGGTGGCAAAGATGCAGTATGAGCAGGCCTTCAACAAGTGGCAGAACGCTATTTATAAAGCTGGTAATGAGGTTAGCAACGCGCTTGTAGCCTACAACTCTTATTCTCAGAAAGTAGAGCTCGATGGTAAGCGTGTACAGGTGCTGAAGCAGAATGTTGACGACACCAGAAAGTTGATGGAGTCATCTGCCAACACCACTTATCTCGAGGTTATCACCGCTCAGAGCAATCTGCTGAATGCCGAGATTGCTGAGGTTAGCGATCAGCTTTCAAAGATGCAGGCTGTAGTGAGTCTCTATCAGGCCCTGGGTGGCGGAGCTAACTAATTGATAATTGAAAATTGAAAATTGATAATTATGGCAAGCGAAATATCCCCAAAAGCTGAGATTAGCCCAAAGGCAAAGATTGGCGATAACTGTAAGATATTCCCCTTCGTGTATATCGAAGACGATGTGGTGATTGGTGATAACTGTATCATCTTCCCCTTCGTTAGCATCTGCGACGGCTCACGCATCGGTAACAACAATAAGATTCATCAGGGTACTGTTATTGCTGCCCTGCCTCAGGATTTTAACTTCCGTGGCGCAAAGTCGTATGTAGAGATTGGTGATAATAACGTTATCCGCGAGAATGTGGTTATCAACCGTGGTACTCAGAAGGATGGCGTTACAAAGATTGGTAATCATAACTACCTGCTCGAGGGTACCCACATCAGTCACGACACCGTTGTAGGTACCAACTGTGTGTTTGGTTACGGTACTAAGGTGGCTGGCGATTGCGAGATAGGTAATGGTGTTATCTTCTCTTCAGGTGCCATCCAGAACGCAGGCACCCGTGCTGGCGACCTTGCGATGATTCAGGCAGGATGTACTTTCTCGCACGATGTTCCTCCTTATGTCATCGCTGGTGGCAGTCCTATGGAGTACGGTGGTCCTAACACCACTGTGATGAACTACGCAGGGATCGATCCTAAGGTGCAGAAGCATATTGCCAATGCCTATCGATTGCTGTTCCATGGTAAGACAAGTGTCTTCGATGTTGTAAAGCAGATAAAGGATCAGGTCCCCGATGGCCCCGAAATCCAGAACATTATCAAGTTCTTGGAGAACACCAAACGAGGCATTATGTGTAAGTAATTAAGAAAAAAAATTCCGAAAGTTTGTTCTTTCGGGATTTTTTTTCTACCTTTGCCGCCGAAACTTAAAAGGCCCAATGATTAATCGATGAAGAGAACGTTACTCCTGCTTATTGCAATTATCTCGTTGTCAGTCACAATCGCTGTTTCTGCCCCTGCAAATGCAGAACAGATGGAGATGTTGCAGAGACGCTCGCAATTTACAAATGGCGGTATTGCCATGGTTGTATGTATCGGAGCACTGCTCGTGTTCCTGATGGTTAACAACCGCTGGCAGCATCGTCTGGAGGTTAAGAACCTGCAGCTACAGCGCGAACGCAATGTGGTTGTTGCCCAAAACAAACAGTTGGCTATTGAGCGTGACCGTGCTGAGGCAGCCCTGCAAGCCAAAACATCGTTCCTTCGTAGCATGACTCACGAGATTCGTACTCCTCTTAACGCCATCAGTGGATTTACTCAGGTTCTCACCATGACAGGTGTCGAAATACCTGAAACAGAGCGTATCGACTTCAGTCAGCGTATTCAGGAGAATACCCGATTGCTTACAAATATACTCGACGATCTTATTCTTATATCAGATACCGAGAGTGGTGCAGCCTTGCCTGATGCTGAGCTGTGTGTTGCTGCCTCAATTATCACTCAGGCCCGCGATGCTGTTGAGCCGATTGTTGCTCAGGGCGTAGAGTTGAAGTGCAGCTGTAATATACCCGAGACGGAGATGATTACCACTCATCCGCAAATGATTAACCTGATACTTGTCAAGCTGCTTGATAACGCCGCGAAGTTTACCACTCAAGGCAGCATAACAATCAGCCAGAATAAAGAGAATGATAAACTTCACTTTGCAGTGGCTGATACAGGTCCTGGTATACCATGCGATAAGCGTGATTATATCTTCGAGCGATTCTCTAAGCTCGACAGTTTTGCGCAGGGCGCAGGTCTTGGCCTGTCTATCGCTCGTATGGTCGCCGAACGTCTTGGCGGTACGCTGACGCTTGATGAGAGCTATAGCGGAGGCTCTAAATTTGATTTGATAATACCCATTACAACAAACGCATGAAAGATAAACTCCTATCGTTAGTAGGATTCTCGTCGCAGCGCGACGATTTCAGAACCGAGGTGATCTCGGGCATTACCACTTTCTTTACTATGGTTTACATCCTGGCTTTGATGCCAGTAATGTTTGCACCGCTTGGAGAAAAGGGATTCCCTGTAGAATCCATGTTCACAGCCACTGCCCTTTCGGCCATTGTCGGCACACTGCTCATGGCTTTTGTGGCCAAACGCCCGTTCGGACTTGCACCAGGACTTACTCTTAATGTGTTTTTCATCGAGACTGTATGCATCTCGTTGGGCTATCCTTGGCAGTTTGCACTCACAGCGGTATTGATAGAGGGTATATTGTTTATACTTATCTGCATCAGCAGTCTGCGTCGCATCATCTTCGAGATGGTGCCCACATCGCTTAAGTACGCCATTGCTGCAGGTATTGGTTTCTTTGTGGCCATGATTGGATTCAAAAATAGTGGTATTCTTGCCCATGGTACAATGTTTAACCATCTCGATACCCTTGCCACCCCGTCATCCCTGTTGTTTATTTTGGGATTGATACTCACAGGAACATTCTTTATTATGCGCTTCCGTGGCAGTCTGTTGCCAAGCATCATAATCATAACACTTATCGGCATTCCTTTTGGTGTAACGCAAATACCTGATAACATCTTCTGCCTGCCACCATCGCCAGCACCTCTGTTCTGTCAGTTCTCATTCGATTTTATCTTCTGGCCCGACTTCTGGGTGTGTGTGTTGACTATGCTGTTCTTTGATGTGTTCGACAGTCTTGGTACCGTAGTAGGTGTCATGGCTTGCTCAGGTATTATACGTAAGGACGGTCGTATTCCTCACCTGCGCCGCATCATGCTTAGCGATGCCATTGCCACTGTTACAGGCGCCTGCCTGGGTTGTAGCACTGTTACCACCTATGTCGAGAGTGCCACGGGCTTTGCCGAGGGCGGTCGAACAGGTCTTTCGGCCTTTGTGGTGGCCATTTGCTTTGTTATAAGTCTCTTTCTGGCTCCGCTGTTCCTTGCCATCCCTAATGCAGCTACAGCGCCAATCATGGTTATTGCCGGACTCTACCTATTTGGTATCGTCCGTCATATAAATCTTGAAGATGTAAAGGAGAGTTTCCCCGCTTTCCTTATTATCCTGCTTATGACCATAACAGGCAGTATCACCGATGGTATCATCATCGGTCTGTTTACCTACATATTGTTATCGTTTATCAACTCGTGGATAAATAGGAAGAAAAAGAATCTTGTTTAATATGATGCTGTGCAGGGGATGCCTTGGGCAATGACGCGGTCGCGGATGGCGTCGAGTTGCTCATGGGTCGCTTTCTGTAGACCTTGCACAGGTGTCTCGCGGTCGATGGTGTAGATCATTACCTGTTGTGGGGCTATCTCTTTAACAGCATCAAGCCATGGGCTGACGTATTCATCGCCAGTGTTATCTACAGATTCGCCGTTAACACAACCTTGCATGAACATAGTCTGGATGATTACATGACCATTAAAAGCCTTTAGACGTTCTATAATCTTGTGTACATCGTAATTACCATTAGGCTGATCCACCTTATTAATATATGAAGGATTGATGGTGTCGAGCTTAAGGATGTTGTTGTCAACACGCATAAGCGCATCGTGGACCTCAGGACGATGAATCATGGTGGAGTTGCTGAGTACAGAAACCTTGGCCTGCGGGCAATACTGATTGCGCAGACGTATTACGTCGTCGATAATCTCTGGGAAATGGGGATTACAAGTAGGCTCGCCATTGCCGGCAAAGGTGAGCACGTCGGGTAGCTGACCTTCGGTTGTCATTGACTGCAGTTTCTCTTCGAGCTTAACGGTTACCTCTTTGCGCGTAGGCATGGGCAGGGTAGGGCGATGAGTCTCATTGAGACCGCACTCGCAATAGATACAGTTAAAACTGCACACCTTGCCATCGGCTGGCAAGAGGTTGATGCCGAGCGAAATGCCCAGGCGACGACTGTGAACAGGCCCGAAAATGGGCGATGGATAAATAATTGTACTCATATCGGCTGCAAAATTACAAAAAATTATATGTTCTTATGTACTTATGTCTAAAAAAATATGTAACTTTGCAGCCGAATTCGAATTTTTACGTACGTAAATAAATGAAAAGACGAAAAAAATATGCTGGCAACCGTCGTGGTGTGCAGTTGGTTACACTTTGCATAAGTACTGCGATGGTGCTGGTTCTTCTTGGTTTGGTGGTATTCTCAGTACAGACCAGCCGTAATCTGTCGCAGTGGGTTAAGGAAAACCTTACTGTGACTGTTATGCTTAGCGATGATGTTAGTGTGAACGGTGCAAAGATGTTGTGTCGTGACCTTTACCATCGTCCTTACTCAAGGAATATTGATTATATCAGTAAGGAGCAGGCACTGAAGGAGCAGACTGAGGCCATGGGATCTGACCCATCGGAGTTCCTTGGTGTTAACCCATTCCCTGCCACACTTGAGCTGCAACTTAAGAGCGACTATGCAAACCGCGACTCGCTGAAGTGGATAGCAAAGGAACTGCAGAAGAATCCAAAGATTACCGATGTGGCATATCAGGTGGATCTGATGGATAGCGTGAACCGCAATCTTACAAAGCTGAACCTGCTGCTGCTTGGACTTGCTGTGCTGCTGACGTTTGTTTCGTTCTCGCTGATTAACAATACTGTAAGAATGAGTGTCTACTCGCGCCGATTCCTCATCCACACCATGAAACTGGTTGGTGCATCTTGGGGCTTTATCCGCCGCCCGTTCATGAATCAGGCTCTGCTGATAGGTGTGATTGCTGCTATCATGGCTATTGCCGTTCTGGGTGGACTGTTCTACGGACTGTATTATTACGAGCCCAATATCGTGGCAGTTATCAGCTGGCGCGAGCTTGCCATAACGGCTGGAGCCGTGCTGCTGTTCGGAATAATCATAACGGCTGCATGCTCATATATTTCGGTAAATAGATTCCTCCGCATGTCGGCAGGAGAACTTTATAAAATTTAAAATGCAATAATTAGAAATGGATAAAAAGAATTTTGCATTCGACAAGACCAACTTTATATTGTTGGCAATAAGCATGGTTATTGTAGTTATTGGATTCCTGCTGATGGTAGGTCCAAACTCATCGGATACGGTATTTGAACCGGATATCTTCAGCGCACGTCGTATAAAGGTGGCACCGATAGTATGTCTGGTGGGATTTGTATCGATGATTTATGCAGTTGTAAGAAAACCAAAAGATATAGAATAAGATATGGATTGGATTGAAACAGTCATTATCGCCATTATTGAGGGCTTGACAGAGTTCCTGCCTGTGTCGTCTACAGGACATATGATTATTGCACAGAACCTGTTGGGTGTGCCTCAAGGCGATCCCTTCGTACATGCATTTACATTTATAATTCAGTTTGGTGCTATCCTGTCGGTAGTATGTCTGTATTGGAATCGATTCTTCCAGTTCGACAATACACCTGCACCCGAGGGTAGCTCACTGTTCAAACGACTGAAGCACAGATTCTACTTTTACTGGTTGTTGTTAGTAGGAGTGCTTCCTGCTGTGGTTATCGGTCTGGCTGCCAAGAAGTCGGGACTGCTTGATTGGTTGTTGGATAGTGTAGAGGTAGTAGCTGTGATGCTGGTTCTTGGTGGTATATTCATGCTCTTCTGCGACAAGCTGTTTAATAAGGGCAGTGAGGAGAATAAGGTTGACGAGCGCCGTGCATTTAGGATCGGATTGTATCAGTGTATTTCTGTTATCCCTGGTGTTTCACGTTCTATGGCAACTATCGTTGGTGGTATGACTCAGGGTCTTACACGCCGTCGTGCTGCAAAGTTCTCGTTTTTCCTCGCCGTGCCAACTATGGCAGGTGCAACACTGCTTGATCTGCTTGACCTGCTTAAGGAAGACACTGCCTGGGCAACAAGTCATAACATAACCATGCTTCTGTTGGGCTGCGTAATAGCTTTTGTGGTGGCTCTGCTGGCAATGCGCTGGTTTGTTGATTATCTTACAAAATATGGATTCAAGGCCTTCGGTATTTATCGTATAGTAGTGGGTACAATAATCATTGTGCTGCTTCTTACAGGTCATTCACTTGCAATGGTTGACTAATGAATTTCCAGGAAGGCGCATACATATATATAAACAAACCCTATCGCATGTCAAGCTTTGGGGCGCTGGCACACATCAGATATGTGTTGTCTAAGCGTTTGCATGTGAAGCGTGTGAAAATGGGACATGCCGGAACTCTCGACCCGCTGGCAACAGGTGTGCTGGTGTTGTGTACCGGTAAGGCAACAAAGAAGATCGAGGAGTTGCAGAAACACTCTAAGGAGTATACTGCTACACTGCAGCTGGGAGCCACAACTCCAAGCTATGATCTGGAACATGAGGTAGACCAGACATATCCTACAGAGCATATAACCCGTGAACTGATAGAGCAGACCCTGCCTAAGTTTGTAGGTGACATAATGCAGCGCCCACCGCTGTTTTCGGCATGTAAGGTGGGTGGCGACCGTGCCTATGAGCTGGCCCGCAAGGGTAGTGACCATCAGCTGGAACCAAAGCAGATTCGCATAGACGAGATAGAGCTGATGAGTTTCGATCCAGAGAAAATGCAGCTACAGATTCGTGTTGCATGTGGCAAGGGAACATACATACGCTCGTTGGCTCGTGACATTGGCGAGGCCTTGGGCAGTGGAGCCCATCTCACGGCATTGTGTCGTACACGAGTAGGTGATGTAAGAATTGAGGACTGTCTGACATTTGATAGTTTCCCTGCTTGGTTGGAAGAGAATTTGTCGGATAATATAGTAAAATCGTAAAATTAAGATATGAAGTTATCACAGTTTAAGTTTAAGTTACCAGAAGAGCAGATTGCACTCGAGCCATCTTATCATCGTGATGAGTGCAAACTGATGGTGTTACATCGTAAGAGTCAGAAGATTGAAACGGGATTAGACTTCCGTAATATCCTTGACTACTTCGACGAGGACGATGCCTTTATCTTTAACGACACCAAGGTGTTCCCAGCACGACTGTATGGCACCAAGGAGAAGACTGACGCAAAGATTGAGGTATTTCTGCTGCGCGAGCTTAATGCCGATCAGCGCCTTTGGGACGTGCTTGTAGAACCAGCACGAAAGATCCGTATTGGAAACAAGCTGTTCTTTGAAGAGGATGGTCCAATGGTTGCTGAGGTTATCGATAATACCACAAGCCGCGGACGTACACTGCGTTTCCTCTATGACTGTCCTCATGATGAGTTCAAACAGCTTCTGTTCGGACTTGGTGAGGCTCCACTGCCACGATACATCATTGACCGTCGTCCTGCTAACGAGGATGATATGGAGAGATTCCAGACCATCTATGCAAAGAACGAGGGTGCTGTAACAGCTCCTGCCACAGGTCTGCACTTCAGCCGTGAGCTGATGAAGCGTATGGAGATCAAGGGTATTAACTTTGCCTTTATCACACTGCACTGCGGATTGGGTAATTTTGATGCTATCGAGGTTGAGGATCTTACTAAACACAAGATGGGTAGCGAGCAGATGTTTATTCCTGCTGAGGCCTGCGATATTGTTAACAAGGCTAAGAGCGAAGGTCGTCGTGTTTGCTGCGTAGGTGTAAGTACTGCCCGTGCTACTGAGAGTGCCGTAGGTACCGATGGTATGCTGAAGGAGTATGAGGGATGGACCAATAAGTTCATATTCCCACCATACGAGTTTGGATTGTGTAATGCACTTATCGGAAACTTCTATCACCCAGAGTCGCCAATGATGATGACCGAGGCTTCGTTCGTAGGTTACGATCTACTGTACGAGGGTTATCAGCGTGCGCTTAAGGAGGGATATATGTTCGGATGCTACGGTGATGCACTGTTGATGCTCGACGATTAATGCATAAGATATATCTGGGATTAGGTAGTAATCTCGGTAATCGTAAAGAGAACCTTGCTTACGCTATTCGCTTTATAGGCGAAAGGGTAGGCAAGGTTCTTCGCGTATCGTCATTTATAGAAACCGAACCCTGGGGTTTTGAGTCGGAGAATACTTTTGTTAATGCTGTGATACTATGTGAAACCGATCTTACTCCCCGTCAGCTGCTGGGTGCCACACAGAAGATAGAACGCGAGATGGGGCGCCAGAAGAAAAGTACAGATGGAGGCTATTCCGACCGCTGTATAGATATAGACATTCTGCTATATGACGATCTGAGGGTGGATGAACCTGACTTGCAGATTCCCCACCCCCTGATGCTGAAGCGAGACTTTGTTATGATCCCGCTTCGGGAAATTAGAGATTGAATTGATACTTAGAATTTGTAATCCAAACCTACGCCAATCACGTGATTGGTGCGGCTGTATGTTTCTAAACCATAGCTGGTTTGTTTGTCGTAATCGCTGTACAGTGTGCAGAAGTAGCTCACGTTCAGGCGCATCTTATCGCTGATGTTCCAGGCACCACCGCAACCTACACTGTAGCTGTCGCAAGCAAACGAGGTGTTCTGCTGATAACCATCAGAGAGACCATAGTCAGTGCGCTGACCACCACAGCTTACTGTGAATTTGTCGTTGATGTCCCACTCGATACCAGCCAGGATTTCGTGAGTACCATGGGTTAACTCCTTCTGACGGTCGTTTGCCATATGGGCATTCTTGTCGTCGAAGAAGTGATACTCCAAAGCTGCGCGCAGATTCTTGTTAAACTCATATCCAGCAGCTATGCTAAGCATGGCAGGCATATCGTAGCGTGTCTTTACGCCGTCCTGATAAGGCTGGATGTAGCCACCCAACGAACTCTCAACCTTGGTGCGGATGCTCTGTGCCATTGCAATGGCTGTCTCTGCTGGCAGAGCGCCTGCAGCAACCAATTGCGCCAGTGGCTCCTCAACAAGTGTGGCGGTGTTTAAGTTGGCGTTCAGACTGTTTGTCTCGTTCTTGGTCTCAATCTTTGTGCGGAACTCATAGCGAGCACTCAGCGTGAGTGGACCTTTATGGAATGCTAAGCTGACAATAGGAGTAAAACCCCATCCCTTCTGGTCTACATCCAGCGAAAGATTTGCCAGTTCGCCCAGTGTTGACTGCGATGCTTTTACGTGGCCACGATAGTAGCCATCGTAGTAGTTGGCACGGATTCCGACAGCTGCCGAGAGGCAATCAATAATCTTATAGGTGAAATTCAACTGTCCACCATAGATATACTGCTTTCCCTTCATCTCAGCATCGTACTGGTCGGGTGTTACTACAGGAGCGAATCCACTGGTAGCGTCCGACAGACTCTGTGTCAGCGAGGTTATTGTGCCACCCAGCAGTGCGTTGAACATGGGGACACCCTCTTTGTACTCAACAAAGCCACCGCTGCCCACAATGCCAATCATGGTTGAGAGGGCCCAGCGATCCTTCTTATACGAAGCAAATAAAGCTGGAACGATAGGTGCTGAGGCTTTGCCTTCATAGGTGTGACTACCTACAGAAGTGGTCAGCTCGATGTCGCGGTACTGCCAAGGTTTCTGGAAATTAAGAGAGAACTGCCAACCTTCATGTCCCCATGCCAAACCAGCTGGGTTACTGTAGGCAGCATCAATCTCGGTTGATGCACCACGGGCGAACATGCGGTCGAATGCTATGTGATAATTTGTGTTGGTCATAAGTCCACCTGCATGGACTGAAGTGAATGTGGCCAAAGCTACAATAGCTGAAAAGATAAATTTTCTCGTCATTTTCTTCTATGTTCTTTAAATTCGGCTGCAAAGGTAGCCAAAAAATCTAAAACTTGCGAGAAAATGACGAGAAAAATGCCAAAAAAGAACAATTTATTGCTCAGAATGCTCCTTAAAACGTTCTAAAAGCCATTTTTTCTGTTCTGGAATGGTCATATTACTGTTGTCGAGTTCGATAGCATCATCTGCCTTTCGCAGTGGACTAACCTCACGGTGAGAGTCGATATAGTCGCGCTCTTCAACATTCTTCAGAATATCATCGAAGTCAGCTGGCATTCCCTTGGCCTTAAGCTCGTCATAACGGCGCTGGGCACGAACCTGAGCCGAGGCGGTTACAAAGATCTTAAGTTCGGCATCTGGGAATACAGTGGTGCCTATGTCGCGACCATCCATAACCACCCCTTTGTCCTTACCCATCTGCTGTTGTTGGGCTACCATAGCAGTGCGTACAAATGGTACTGCTGCAATAGGACTAACATGACTGCTAACCTCGAGCGAGCGGATTTCCTTTTCTACGCATTCGCCGTTAAGATATGTGTCGGGACGACCTGCCTCGGCATTGAACTTGAACGAAATCTGGATATTTGGCATCTCCTTCTCGAGTTCGGCAGTCTTAACGCTGCCATCCTCGTTAAACAGATTGTGGCGCAGAGCATATAGTGTTACGCTGCGATACATGGCTCCAGTGTCTACATATACATAGCCCACTTCACGGGCCAGGTCTTTTGCCATAGTGCTTTTTCCGCAAGAGCTATGGCCATCGATTGCAATTGTTATCTTCTTCATAATGTGTATGATATATTAATCAGTAGTGATGATGTGCTGACATGATACTTGCCCCAGCCCAAATGTAGTTTGAAACGCTGAAGCGACAAGCCAGCACCAAGTGACAGTCCGGCTCCGTGAGCTGATGAACCATCAGCATCTGAAATCTTCATCTGTTGCGCTTTCCGGAAATTATAACCAGCAGCGATATAGATGTTCTCGCCCATTAGCACATCAGCTCCGATTGACAGATGACGCCCGAAAGCTTCGTCCCAATCGGTTAGTCGGCTTAGTGTGGCGTGAAATCGAAAAGGAGAGTTCAGCAAACGCTTGCTTACACCTACCTGTAGATCGAATGGAATACGCTCAAACTCGTCTTCGTATGCCTTTATCTGTCCACCAAGATTACGTGCCACAGCCGAAAGACTCCATCCGTGGCTCGCGTCAAGGTAGTTTAACCCCAGATCAACACCAACGGCCAATGAGTTGTAGTCGGCAATGGTAGATGTAATGAACTTGGCTGTGATACCACCGCTGATCCTGTCGGTAAGCTCGTAGGCATATGTTCCTCCAATAGCTATGTCGCGGGCAGAGAACTTTCCAAGATCTTCGTTGTATATGGTGGTCTGGTTTATTCTTCCGTAGTCCATCAACTGAGCCGACACTCCCCATGATGAGCGCTCACCAACCATTTTTATGAATGATGCGCTTACGTTTTTAGCCCCCTCCATATACGTCATGTAGTTTAGGTTGATGCTCTTGTCACTAACACCGCAGATGAGTGACGGATTATGGAATATCATCGTTGCGTCATCCTCTGCCAGTGTTATGTTTTCGCCTCCAAGGGCGGCAACATGAGCACTTACGGGCAACCTGAGGAAACTGTAGGCTGTCTCGCTGTCCTGAGCGCATATATTTGTTGATGCACAGGCAAGTAATAACGGTGTTATGACATTTCGAATGCTCATTTCTCCTAATTTGGTCGCAAAGATAGCAAAAAAACTTAATATATATCTATTTTACCGAAAAAATAACTATCTTTGCACTCGGTTTTATATTAAACAGATGGAAGTCAAGAAGAGTAAAGAGGCTGATTTGGAACAAAAGCGCACACAAGGGTTCCTTTTAGGAGTGATTGTGGTGCTGGCCTTGCTATTCGTACTGCTGGAATGGAATAGTGGAGATGGCGGATGGTCTTTTTTTGACGATGACGATAGTCTGGAGGCCGAGGTAGAGCTGTCGCCACTGAAGCGCGATAAAGACGAGGTGCCAATGATGATGCCTCAGGAGCAGAAGGTGGAGAAGCAGGAGTCGCAACAGCTGCATCTGGTTGATAATGATGTGGAGTTGCCACCAGAGCCCATTCTGCAGGAAGAGACCGAGGAGGAAGAGCCAACACTAAAGGCAGAAGAAGAGAAGCCTCAGGTGGTGGATATGTATGATGAACCAATCGACTTCCGCGTGGTCGAAGACCTGCCCCAGTTCCCAGGCGGAGCTGCCGAGTTTATGAAGTGGCTGACAAAGAACCTTAAGTATCCTGCATCTGCCCAACAGCGTAAGATAAAGGGTAAGGTTGTGGCACAGTTCATCGTAAATAAAGATGGTTCGTTGAGCGACCTTCAGGTGGTGCAACCTCTTGAGCCTGCCTGCGACCAGGAAGTGCTAAGGGTGCTGAAGATGATGCCGCAATGGAAGGCCGGCATGATGAATGCAAAACCATGCAGAACTATGGTCTGCATACCAGTAGTATTTAATTTATAAAAGATATGTATACATCAGAAGAACTTCTCAAGAAAGTGAATGAGGCATTAGACAATGTGGTTTACGACCGCCAGCCTGCCTCGTTGTACGACCCTATCAAGTACGTACTCTCGATAGGTGGTAAACGTGTGCGCCCTGTGCTCACTATGTTATCGTATAACCTCTATAAGGATGATCCACTGAGCATTATGCCTCAGGCCATCGGACTTGAGACTTATCATAACTTCACGCTGCTGCATGACGACCTGATGGATCATGCTGATATGCGTAGAGGTCATGAGACAGTGCATAAAAAATGGGATGCCAACCGCGCTATCCTTTCGGGTGATACCATGCTGCTTCAGGCTTTCGAGAGAGTAGAGGATTGCGATCCTGCTAAGTTGCCTGCAGTATTCAAGGTGTTTATCCAGACCACACTTGAGATTGGTGAGGGACAGCAGTTGGACGTAGAGTTCGAGACTCGTAACGATGTCACCGAGGATGAGTATATCGAGATGATCAGATTGAAGACCAGCGTGTTGTTGGCTTGCGCTTGTAAGGTAGGCTCTATTATGGCCGATGCTCCTGCTGAGGATGTTGAGAATATGTATAAGTTTGGCGAGAAACTGGGATTGGCATTCCAGCTTCAGGACGATCTGCTGGATGTCTATGGCGATCCTGCTGTGTTCGGTAAGAACATTGGCGGCGACATAACATCAAACAAGAAGACCTATATGCTTATCAATGCCGTTAACCGTGCTAATCCTGCCCAGCGCGAACAGCTGATGAAGTGGATTGATGCAAAGGAGTTCGATCGCAACGAGAAGGTTAAGGCAGTAACCGAACTGTATAATGAGATTGGTATCCGCGAACTCTGCGAGCAGAAGATTGAAGAGTATTATCAGAAGAGCCTGGTATATCTGGCAAAGGTTAATCTTCCTGAGGAGCGTAAGGCTGAGTTGAAGGCATACGCTGCAGAGATGATGAAACGACAGAGTTAATGCAGTTTATAGATACACATTGTCATCTGGATGGCGAAGAGTTCCGCGACGATCTCGATGCCGTAGTAACCCGAGCCCGCGAGGCTGGGGTTGCTGCTATTGGTGTGCCAGGCATAAATCTGGAATCGCTCGATACCGTACTTGAACTCTGTCGTCGATATCCTTATTTCTGCTACCCGATGCTGGGCCTCCATCCTGAGGATGTAAAGGCCGACTGGCGTGATGTTCTGGCTGCTATTAAGCCGGCATTGCAGTCGGTTAAGGCAGTGGGCGAGGTTGGCCTCGACTATTATTGGAGCCGTGAGTTTGAGAAAGAACAGTTGGAGGCTTTCGAAGAGCAGGTGCGTTGGGCTGTAGAGTTCCAACTGCCGTTGATGATTCATTGTCGTAAGGCTCAGAACGAGATGGTTGCGATAATAAAAAAGTACCAGAACGACTTGCCTGGTGGTGTATTCCACTGCTTTACCGGTAATGAGCACGAGGCTGCCGAACTGTTGCAGTTCGATAAGTTCGTATTGGGGATAGGCGGTGTGTCTACTTTCAAGAAGTCGCACCTGCCCGAAGTCCTGCCTGCAGTGGTTCCTCTCGACCGTATCGTTCTAGAGACCGATGCACCTTACATGGCACCCGTGCCAAAGCGAGGTGAGAGAAACGAACCGGCCTTTGTGGCATATGTGCTGAAACGTCTTGCTGAGGCTTATGGAGTAAGCGAAGAAGAGGTGGCACAGAAGACAAATGAGAATGTGGCGCGTGTGCTCGGAATTATACTTTAAAGAATATTAAATATTCAATTGTCAATTATCAATTATCAATTAATAACGCTAACTTTGCATCCACTAAACAAAAGGAGAGGTGCTCGAGTGGTTGAAGAGGCACGCCTGGAAAGCGTGTAGCCGGCAAAACCGGCTCGCAGGTTCGAATCCTGTTCTCTCCGCCAGGAAGAACAAGGATTCAAAGCACCGAGGCATAGTGCCGAGGTTTCCTGTTCTCTCCGCACAACTTAATAAAAATATGAAACGACTGTTTTTTATATTTACACTGATAAGTTTGCTAAGCATTGCGCAAACCAGTGTTGCCCAGAATAAGGTTGACTCTGTGGCAATAACCGATACAACAGCAATCACTGCTGATGTCGACTCGATGGCTGTGATGGCCGAGGATATCGATGAACTTGCAGGCGATGAGGCTGAAGGTGGGTTACACAAGCAGCTTAAGACAAAGTTTGTTGATGGAAACGTGGCATTTATGTCACTTGTGGCATTGGCACTCGTACTCGGACTTGCTTTCTGCATAGAGCGTATCATCTATCTTACACTGTCTGAGATTAAGACTCACCAGTTGATGGGCGACATTGAGCAGAAGCTTAAGGCTAACGATGTTGAGGGTGCAAAAACACTGTGCCGCAATACCCGCGGACCTGTTGCATCGGTATGCTATCAGGGTCTCTTGCATATCAAACAGCCAATGGATGCCATCGAGCGTAGTATAACAAACTTCGGCGGATTGCAGACTGCTAATCTTGAGAAGGGATGCTCGTGGATTAAGCTCTTCATCGCAATGGCACCTTCACTTGGATTCCTTGGTACTGTTATTGGTATGGTAATGGCGTTCGACCAGATCCAGATTGTTGGTGATATTGGTCCTACTGTTGTTGCCCAGGGTATGAAGGTGGCACTTATCACCACTATCTTCGGTATTGTAGTAGCATTGGTTCTGCAGCTGTTCTACAGCTATATCCTCTCTAAGATCGAGCGCCTTACAGCTCAGATGGAAGAGGCTGCCATCATGCTGCTTGATATGATTAGCGAGTATAAAGTGAATAGTGAAAAGTGATGAATAACTTCATTTCGCCTGCCATAGCTGATGTGATGCTGGGACTGATGTACCTGGCACTTGCTGTTGCCATCCTGACTACAGCCTATTCGGTATGGCATGGATTGCGATTCCGCAGAAAGGGCGATGATGTGGTGAATGGTGTACCCGCTGGAAAGATCGGGTGGATTGTTGCTATCGGCTTTGTCCTGTGTATGGTAGTCACATTCGCACTCGCATCTACCAAACCCATAATGACCAACGGTCAACTGCTTACCGACACGTTCTGGCTGCGTGTCGCTGATATGTTTATCTACACCTCTATTATATTGATTATCGGATGTTTCGTAAGCGCTATCGTCAGCAGATTCCGGAGCTGAATACCACATCTACAGCCGACATATCGTTTATGCTGTTGATATTCTTCCTCGTGACATCATCGATGGACACGGAGAAGGGATTACTGCGCCAGATGGCTCCACCGCCATTGGAGCACGAACAGCCGAAAGACATCAATCGCGACAATGTGATGCAGGTGAAACTTGATGCTGATAACCAGCTCACATGCGATGGCAAGACTGTTACCTATCAGCAGCTTACTGCCGAGGTGCGCTCGTTGGCATTTGTTAACCGCACTGGCCATGTGGTATCCATACAGGCCGATCCTGCTACAACCTACGAGGCTTATTTCCAGATGCAGGATGCCATAGTAAGCGCCTATCAGGAGCTGCGTGAGGAATATGCAAAGAAGCATTACGGTCATAGCTATGCTGCATGTACCAACGATGAGAAGACTGCATTGAACGAGTATTACCCACAGCGTATAAGCGAGTCGCCTATACAGGAAGGAGGTGCACAATGAGACCGATGAAGAGTATGTTCCATCAGAGTCGCAAGAGTGTGCCGTCGCTTAATGTGGCGTCGATGCCCGACCTGATCTTTACTGTTCTGTTCTTCTTTATGATTGTTACCCATATGCGTAGCGATGAGGTTAAGGTGCGCCTTCAGGTACCTCAGGGTGTTGAGGTGCAGAAACTGGCCAACAAGCAGGCCGTGGTGAACATATATATTGGTAGAGAAGGCACCAAGGAGAGTAGGGGTGAAGCAGGCCGTTGGGCTGTTCAGCTTAATGGCGACATTGTCAATCCTAATGATATCCCAGCTCTGATAGAACAGATACGAGGCGGTTTGAGTGCAGAGAACCAGTCACGCCTCACCGTATCACTGCGTGTAGACCGCAAGGCACCGATGGGTCTTGTCAGCGAGGTTAAACGAAACTTGCAGAAGGCCTATGCCCTGAAGATAAATTATAGTGCAACTGAAATCAAAAAATAACTGCTATTATGGTAAAAATTGACGAACTCGACAGACAGATACTTAGTCTGATAGCCGCCGATGCCCGCATTCCTTTTCTTGAAGTGGCACGTGCATGTAATGTGAGTGGTGCTGCCATCCACCAGCGTATTCAGAAGTTGAATAGCCTGGGTGTGCTAAAAGGATCGCAGTTCCTTATTGAACCCGAGAAGATAGGTTACGAGACATGTGCTTATATCGGATTGAATCTTAAGGATCCTGCACGCTTTGACGAGGTGTTGGATAAGTTAAAGCAGATTCCTGAGGTTGTGGAGTGTCATTACACAACAGGTAACTTTGATATGTTTATCAAGTTGTATGCCCGTAATAATCATCATCTGCTGACGATTATTCACGATAAGCTTCAGCCCCTCGGGCTTTCTAGCAGTCAAACGCTGATTTCATTCCATACAGCGATTGACCGCCAGTTGCCCATTGCCGACATCCTTACTACAGATGCTGAGGCTGAGGATTCATTTAAATAGATTTACTTGCCCTTCTTAAGCAGATTCAGTTTCTGCTTAGGAGCAAGGGCATTAGTTGTCTTTTCTGTATATTCAGCAATCTTAAGTGTTGCTGTAGCTGCTATGTCGCGGCTGCTGTTACCGATACGGAAGGTGTATGTACCAGCTTCTGTAATCCACTGACTACCTGCCTCGTCAAAGCTTGCCAGATCGCGTACTGGGATTGTCATGGTAAGAACCTGACTCTCACCTGGCTGAAGCTCGCGGGTCTTGGCAAAAGCCTTCAACTCCTGACATGGCTTCTCCAACTTTCCTTCTGGAGCCTGAACATAAACTTGTGCAACCTCCTTACCGCTAACCTTACCGGTGTTCTTTACTGTGATGCTAACCTCTACAGCATCCTTGCCCTTTGCCTTTACTACAGGCTTTGAGAATGCAAATGTAGTGTAGCTCAAACCATAACCGAATGGGTAAGCAACGTTCTTATTGAAGGTGTCAAAGTAACGATATCCCACGTAGATGTCCTCTTCGTGGTTTGTGTAAGCATGTCCGGGAATCTGCATCTTGTTACCAACCATCATCTTAAAGGTATAGTCATCAATGCTTCCTGGGAAGTTCTTTGTTGATGCATGATCGGTGGCAGCGATAGGCCATGTCATGGTGAGCTTACCTGATGGGTTTACCTTACCTGTAAGCAGGTCGGCGATAGAGTTTCCGCCTTCCATACCTGGCTGCCATGCACACAGGATAGCATCGGGATATCCGCTCCATGAAGCAGTCTCGATAACACTACCCGAGTTGATTATTACGATTACTGGCTTACCAACTGAGTGGAATGCGTTACATACGTCAACAATAAGATTACGCTCCTCGGGAATCAGGTTGAACTCAGTGTCGATATCACGGTCGATACCCTCACCGGCCTGACGTCCGATAGTGATGATTGCTGCATCAGCAGCCTGGATCTCCTTGTTGATTGCGATAGGTGCAATTGATATCTCTGGATACTTCTGCTGCCCCATCATCTCTGTCTGGAACCATTTTGCTGGATGACGCTCTGCCTGGAACTTTACGCGGGCAAACTCGATGTACTTACGATAGATATCGGTAAGAGTAGCCGATGAACTGATACCTGCATTCTTCAGACCTTCGAGCATGTCAACAACATATGGTGGGTGAACGCAACCAGAACCGGTACCACCGCTCAGGAAGTCGTATGAGTTCTCGCCAAACAAGGCAACGGTCTTTACAGCACCGTTCTTCCAAGGCAGGGCTCCGTTGTTCTTAAGCATCACGATACCCTCGGCAGCACTCTGACGTGTGATGGCAGCATGAGCCTTGAAGTCGGGGTTGTTAGATGCTGGATATTTGTGGAAGCTTGGAGTCTTAACGATGTACTCAAGCATACGACGGACATTGCGGTCAACATCGGCAATGTCAAGCTTTCCGTTCTTTACGGCATCGATAATCTCCTGAACCTGGGCAGGCTGTCCTGGCTCCATAAGGTCGTTTCCGGCATGAACCTCGCTGGCTGTGGTAAGACCTTGGCGTATTCCAATCCAGTCGGTCATGACAATACCCTTATATCCCCAGTCCTCACGCAGAATCTTGGTCAGCAGGTCGTGATTACCCATAGAGTACTCACCGTTCACCTGGTTATACGATGCCATGATAGTCCATGGATTACTCTCGCGAACTGCAATCTCGAATCCACGCAGATAGAGCTCACGGGCTGCACGCTGTGATACTCGCTCGTCAACAGCTGTACGGTCGGTCTCCTGCGAGTTGATGGCAAAGTGCTTGGCACTTACACCGGCACCCTGACTCTGTACGCCCTGTATATAAGCAGCAGCAATCTTACCGGTAAGCAGAGGATCCTCAGAGTAGTACTCAAAGTTTCGTCCGCACAGTGGGTTGCGATGCAGGTTCATTCCAGGACCTAGGATAACGTCGCAACGATACTCCTTTGTCTCGTTTCCGATAGCCTCACCAACCTTGCTCACCAGCTCGGTGTTCCAGGTAGAAGCCAGACACGAACCGATTGGGAACGCTGTAGCGTAGTAAGTCTTTGTTGTACCCTTACGTGTTGGGTCGATACGTACTCCGGCAGGACCGTCGGTAAGTACTGTAGCAGGAATACCCAATCGTGGGATAGCAGGTGATGTACCGGCTGCTCCGGCTACGAGGTCGGCCTCGCCGCCAACAACGGCACCTGCACCGAAGAAATTGTTAGCACCGCCAACAAGTAGTTTGGCTTTCTCTTCAAGGGTCATAGCCTTGATAACTTCGTCGATGTTGTCTGCGCGAAGTTGTGGCTGAGCATTTGTTGTCATTGCGAATGTTGCTGTAAGTAAACAGGTTGATAGTAATCTTTTCATTGTTGTTTATTTTTTGTTTTATGGAAATATTCTGAAGCTATAGCCTTGGTCTTTTAGCCACTGCAGACTCTCCGGCAGTGCGGTTTTTAGTTTGTCGATGCTCTTAAGCGAATCGTGGAATGTGATGATCGAGCCATTACGCGCGTACCTCTTTATATTATTAATCACATCCTCTGCAGTCATCCATTTAGAGTAGTCGCGGGTAACAAGGTCCCACATCACAATCTTGTATTTCCTGCTTAACCAGGCATACTGTGCCATACGCATCCATCCATGGGGTGGGCGCACATAGTGACTGTGTATATAGGCATTGGCCTTTTCCACATTATAGCTGTATTCCTTTATTGAGTGGCGTAGTCCGCCTATATGGTTGTGGGTATGGTTCCCCACCTGATGACCTTCGGCCAGAATACGTTTGTAGAGTTCCGGGTATTTCCGCACATTGTCACCCACCATAAAGAAGGTGGCTCTCACACCGAACTCCTTCAGTGTGTCGAGTATGAATGGTGTAGCCTCTGGGATGGGACCATCATCGAAAGTCAGGTAGACTGACCTTTCGTGACGGTCCATTCGCCAGTATGCTCTTGGATAGAGCCAGCGCAGATATATTGCCGGTTGCTCTATAAACATATATTATTGTCCGTAAGTTCCTCCTTTAGCTGTATAGATCTTGTTGATGGTCTGGAACTGCTTATCCTTCTCCTCTGCCTTCTTCTCGTCAACTGCCGACTGCAGGTCGAGAACTTGGTTCAGGATATAGAGATGGAGTATGCAGTCCTGCTGTGAGCTCTCGAAACGTTGTCCGTCAAGCGAGCAGTACCACATCATATACTCAGCTGATTTACGCCACAGCTGGTCTATCAGATCCTGTGCCTTCTTGGTCTGTCCGGTAAGTGCATATGCACGGGCCAGGTCCATCGAACCGCTCTGGTAGTCATGAGGTATGTTGTAGCTTGGCAGCACCTTCTCACACTTGTCCAGCACCTCCATGGCCTTCTTGTCCTTGCCTTCATGAATAAGGTTCATGGCCAGCATCGACAACAGACGGCGATGGGTATAGCACATGCGCATCACTGTCTCATCAAGATAGATGCCAGGCTTGTCAACACCACCGAACTTGAACTTGTTCATAACATTGTTATATGTCTTCTCAGTATCGAAGTTCTTAGCACCTGGTGCATTGGTGGTGAATGGTGTTATGCGGTTTGCCAGTCCCTCCTGAACAAAGTTGTCGCCCAGGTTCATGTAGTTCTCAGCACCAACGGTTGTTGCTACGTAGATAGGACGTGTCCAGTTGCACTGTGCAATCATCTCAAGCATCATCAGGTCACCCTTATACAGAGCGTTCTTTCCCTTCAGCGAGATTACCATCTGATCGGGTATAGAGTCACTGGCCATCATCATTCCGCTCTTACGTACAGCTTCCTTGTCGATGGTTACATATACTGTATCTGTAGGAATAACGTGCAGATCCTTGTTTGTTGTACGAACCCAGTACTTAAGTATATTCTTAAGTTCGAAAGGTTTGTCGCCGAACTGCTTTGTTGCTTCCTCTGGGTTCTGACGGTATAGTTCCTCAACCTGCTTCTTCAGCGATGGGTCAACCTGTACATACTCGTTTGTTCCGGCACAATACTCCAGTCTGCTCCAGCTGATGGGCACTGATGGAGAATTGTATGCTGGGCGACGCATCTGGTCGATATACCAGTCGGTCTGCAGATATGAGAGGTTACATACTCGTGCATCGGTACGGAATCCCTCTGTATCCTGGTTGTACCACAATGGGAAGGTATCGTTGTCTCCGTTTGTGAAGATAATAGGGTTACCCTCTTCCTGCAGTGTCATCAGGTAGTTCTGACCGAAGTCACGACAGCAGTAACGACCCGAACGGTCGTGGTCGTCCCAGGTCTGACTGGCCATCTGGATAGGTACTATCAAGCATGCCAGACCTATAACGACGGCTACTACCAGATTCTCCTTCTTTATCTGACGGTTCAACCAGTCAATGATAGCTGCTACTCCCATACCACACCAGATGGCGAAGGCGTAGAACGAACCAGCATAGGCATAGTCACGCTCACGTGGCTGCATTGGGGTCTGGTTCAGATAAATTACAATAGCCAGACCGGTCATGAAGAACAGGAAGAATACAACCCAGAACTGACGTATTCCTATAGGATCGTCGATGGTCTTCTCCTGACCGTTCACAGTAATCTTGCGCTTACGTGTGTACCAAGCTTGCCAGAAGAGTCCCAGCAGTCCCAGAATCAGAGGCATGCAGTAGAACACATTATGTCCCTTATTCTCCTTCAGCTCCTGTGGCAGCATGCTCTGGTCTCCCAGTCGTGCATTGTCTATGAACGAGAATCCTGTAAGCCAGTTACCATGCTCAAGCTCGCCATTGCCCTGGATATCATTCTGACGTCCGGCAAAGTTCCACATGAAGTAGCGCCAGTACATGAAGTTGCACTGATAGCTCAGGAAGAAACGTATGTTCTCCAGTTGACTTGGCACCTTGACCATCATCTGCTCTCCGCAGCGGTCGTAAGGAACCTGCGAGCCGTCCACACCGCCCATCCACGACTCGTAAGCTGCGGCATGACCGGCATCATACATACGTGGAAACAGCATGTTCTGTGCATACTTATATTCGTCCTTTGTACGTACTACAAAGTAAGAGTCCTTCTCGTCGGCCGAGGCCTTCTCCTTGCGCTGATATACGGGCTTGCCGCTTGTCATAACAGGCTTGCAGTAGTTGCCTTCCTGCTCCAGTGCCACCTGCGATGTGTAGGCCTGACCGTAGAACAATGGGCGCTGACCGTACTGCTCACGTCCCAGATAGTCACCCAGTGTGAAGATATCCTCAGGAGAGTTCTGGTCCATTGGCGGGTTAGCCGATGAACGTATAACAATCAGTGCATAGCTTGAGTAGCCAATCATAAGCATCAGCATGCACAGCAGCATGGTGTTCTTTACGCGGGCTGTAATCAGTGGCTGGTTGTTCTTGGTGTACTTCAGCAGGAACCAGAGTGCAGCCAGAACTACAACACCGATGAAGAATGCGCTCCAGCCCCAACCGTAGAAGGGGATACCCAGCATACCTATCGATGCAAGGAATGCAATATTCTGTATCTTCAGAGAGTGCTTCTGTGTCTGAGTCTCGTAAACAGCCCAGATGACACAACCCACCAACAGGAATATATAGATGATCTCACCGGTATTGAATGGCATTCCGAGGGTGTTAACAAAGAACAGCTCGAACCATCCGCCAACGGTAATGATTCCTGGAACAACGCCATAGAGTACTGCTGCCAGAATAACTACCGAAACAGCAAGAGCTATGAGCGAACCCTTGAGGTTTGCATCGGGGAATCGGCGATAGTAATAAACCAGGACGATGGCTGGAACACAAAGCAGGTTCAGCAGATGTACACCTATCGAGAGTCCTGTCATATACATAATAAGTATAAGCCAGCGGTCACTATGAGGCTCGTCGGCATGGTCTTCCCACTTAAGAATCAGCCAGAACACCACAGCAGTAAATGCTGATGAGTAGGCGTAAACCTCACCCTCAACAGCCGAGAACCAGAAAGTGTCACTGAAGGTGTATATCAATGCTCCAACCATACCAGAGGCCTCAATGGCAATCATCTTTGGCAATGTCATCTCATCCCAGTTGCTGATAAGCAGTCGGCGTGTAAGATGAGTGATGGTCCAGAACAGGAACAGTATACAGGTTGCCGATAGCAGTGCACTCATGGTGTTCACCATTCTTGCCACCTGTGTCGGGTCGCTTGTAAACTGCGAGAACAGGTTTGCGGTAAGCATGAAGAATGGTGCCCCGGGTGGGTGACCGATTTCAAGTTTGTAACCAGTGGTAATAAATTCCGGACAGTCCCAGAAACTGGCTGTCGGCTCGATGGTAGAACAATAGACAAAGGCTGCAATAAAGAATGCCAGCCAGCCAAGGGCGTTGTCTATTAACCTGAATTGTTTCATTACAGAATATTATACTTTAACGTTAAAAATCTAAATAGTGGTGCAAAGTTACACAAAAATATTTTATATAAACAGACCGGCTCCGTAAATTAAGATAATATAACGGAACAACTTGCCCAGTGTAATAGCGATGAATGTTATGATCACGTTCGATCTCATCAGTCCTAAGGCTATCGTTATCGCACTGCCCAGTACCGGCAGGAATGCAAAGAATCCCATCCATGCACCGCGACCGGCCAGAAACCTGTGGGCTTTGTCAAGGTCTTGTTTCTTTACATGCAGATATTTCTCTATCCACTCAAGCTTACCCATTCTGCCCACGCAGTAGTTGAATACGCTTCCCATCACGTTTCCTATGGTACCGTATATCATCAGTACCCATGGGTCAAGCCCTGTAGCCATCAGTGCCACCATCACAGCCTCGCTCGAGAACGGGAAGAAACTGCCTGCCAGGAAAGCTGCCAACAGCATTCCCCAGTAGCCGTATTGCGAGAGTAGGTTTATTATGAAATCCATAGGTTCATGCCTGTTAACGTAAATATCACTATCATCAATAACAGGAAGAATAAGTTCGACATCCTGGTATGTGTCAGCGATACAAAATGCGCTATTATCGGACTCACGGCTATTGTCAGCATGTATATCAGTACATTATATATCTGGGGTTGCACAGCCAGCAGCACTAAGGTATACAGTGTAAGCATTATCAGACTGGTGTATATCTGTCGTACTCGTATCTTGTCCATATAGCTTGTAATCCAGAAGTGTATTGTTCCCACCAGGAATACCACAACAAGCAGAGCCAGATATATAATCTGTGGTCTGGTCAGTGCACTATAGTCTGTTGCCCATTGTATCTCAGTGAACCGCGACATGAAGCTCAATGCCATCTCCGGGTTATGTCTGTTGTTATACAACAGCCAACCGGCATAAAGCCAATAAGGCGTTATCAAACCAATAAGCGATGCAAGGAAAGTGCGGAAACACAGCGAGTACACTGTTGTTGCCATAAGTAGCCATATTATAGGTACAAACAGCAGGTAGCGAGGCTCCAGCAGACTAATCAGACTTGCTATCAGGAATATGTAGAAAGCCCTGCCTCTTGTCTGATGGTCTTGATAGCACGAGAACAGCAGTAACAGTATCAGTACCGATCCCAGTTGAATAACAGCCCCGTTTACCGATGGAAACAGCCATACGGTAATACACGACAGCATAATGTATGCAGCCGACACAGAACGACTGTATATCCTTATCATCAGGTTCATGTTGTTCAGATGAATCATGGCATAAACCGATGCAAAGAAACACAGGAACTGGAACCACCAGCCGTTATTTACCAACCCGGCCAACAGCCATATGCCGACACCATATATTATGGTAATCGGCAATGTCTTTCGGCTCTCGGCTATTTTGTTCTGAAATCTTTTCACTATTCACTGTTCACTATTCACTGTTCACTATAGATCCGCTCCGATGTCACGACGGAAATACTTGTCGGTAAACTGTATTTTCTGTGCCTCCTCGAATGATTTCTGCAGAGCTTCTGCCTTGTCTTTTCCGTATGATGATACAGCTATCACGCGACCTCCGGCAGTAACCACCTCACCTTCCTTCAAGGCTGTTCCGCTGTGGAACACTATCGAGCCCTCAACATTCTCGATGCCCTTGATGGGGTAGCCCTTCTTATACTCCTGTGGATAACCACCGCTCACCAGCATCACACATACTGCTGCACGTGGGTCGAACTCTATGGCACGCTGGTCAAGGTTGCCCTCTGCCACACCTTCAAACAGGTCAACTATGTCGCTCTTCAGTCGCAGCATCACACTCTCAGTCTCAGGGTCGCCCATACGGCAGTTATACTCAATTACGTATGGCTCTGGCTCCTTGCTTGGAGTGTTTGTACGATTGATAAGTCCGAAGAAGATGAATCCCTTGTAGTCGATACCGTCGGCAGCCAGTCCCTCAACAGTAGGACGTATGATGCGGTCCTCAACCTTCTGCATCCACTCCTTGGTGGCGAAAGGCACAGGTGTAACACTACCCATACCACCGGTGTTCAGGCCGGTGTCATGCTCGCCGATACGCTTGTAGTCCTTAGCCTCAGGCAGGATCTTGTAGTTTTTACCATCAGTAAGTACGAATACCGAGCACTCGATACCGCTCATGAACTCCTCGATGACCACGCGACTTGAAGCATTGCCGAACATACCGCCCAGCATCTCCTTCAGCTCTTTCTTTGCCTCGTCGAGTGTAGGCAGTATCAGCACTCCCTTACCTGCACACAGTCCGTCGGCTTTAAGCACATATGGTGCCTCAAGTGTCTCAAGGAACTTCAATCCCTCTTCCAGATGCTCGCCGTCAAAGGTCTGATAGCGGGCAGTAGGGATGTTATGACGCTGCATGAATGCCTTGGCAAAGTCCTTCGAGCCTTCAAGCACTGCACCGGCCTTCGATGGTCCGATAACAGGTACGCTCTTTGTACGCTCGTCGGCCTTCAGCTCATCGTAGATACCCTTTACCAATGGGTCCTCAGGACCAACCACCACCATGTCAACGCCCTTCTCAACCACGAAGTCCTTTATAGCCTCGAAGTCGTCGGCTTTCATGGCTACATTTTCGCCACAGTTGCCTGTACCTGCGTTACCTGGTGCTATGTACAGTTTCTCGCATTTGTCACTCTGAGCAATTTTCCAAGCCAGGGCGTGCTCACGTCCGCCACTTCCTAAAAGTAATAATTTCATATTGTCACTATTCACTATTCACTAATCACTATTCACTTACTTCAGATAGTCTTCAAAATACTGGGTAATGCGCTCATGCAGATGTACTGAGGCATGACCTCGCATGTTGTGCTCCTCACCGGGGTAGGCAAAGAAGTCGGGCTGTGTACCGGCCTTCACACATGCATCCAGGAAACTCAGACAGTGCTGTGGTACCACGGTGTTGTCGTTATATCCTGTGATGATCTGCAACTTTCCCTTCAGGTTCTTGGCCTTGCTTATAAGACTGCTCTTGGCATATCCCTCAGGGTTGTCCTGTGGTGTTCCCATATAGCGCTCGCCATACATCACCTCATACCATTTCCAGTCTATCACCGGACCGCCTGCTACAGCTACCTTGAACACGTTGGGATAGTTCAGCATAAGCGATATGGTCATGAATCCGCCGAAGCTCCAGCCGTGAACACCCAGTCGGTTCATGTCTACGTATGGCTGCTGCTTCAGGAACTCCACACCTTTCATCTGGTCCTGCATCTCTACCTGACCCAGCTGATGCCATGTTGCCTGCTCGAAGTCTCTACCGCGATTCTCCGATCCTCGGTTGTCAAGAATGAATACTATGTATCCCTTCTGAGCCATATATGTCTCCCACGAGCGACTGGCATAGTGCCACGATGCATCAACATTGTGGGCATGCGGACCGCCATATACATATACCACTGTAGGGTATTTCTTGTTGGGGTCAAAGTCGTGAGGCTTTACCATTCTATAATATAGGTCGGTCTTGCCGTCGGCTGCTTTTATGTTGCCGCAGGTGAATATAGGCTGCTGGTACTCCTTCCAAGGGTCGGCTGCTTTCAGCAGGGTGATGGGTGCTGCCTTATGGGTGCTGGTCACCTCAATAGCATTTGGTACGGTGGGCTCCTGATACTTGTCGTACAGCAGTGCGCCTGTTGCCGACAGCTCACCACGGTGTATTCCCTTACCGTTGTCCAGCAGTGTGCGCTTGCCTGTGCTGATGTTTACAGCCCAGAGGTTGCGCTGCACAGCACTCAACTCGTTCGATGCGATGATCACCGATTTGTCCTTCTGGTTGAAACCCAGAATATCCATCACAACCCACTTGCCGCTGGTAATCTGCTTAAGCTCCTTACCGCTCTTGTCCATAAGGTACAGGTGGTTGTATCCGTCCTTCTGACTCTGCATAATGAACTTCGTGCCATCCCATGGCAGGAACTGTATCGGGTTCTGTGGCTCCACATATTTGTCTGAAGTCTCGCGATACAGCTCGGCAATCTTCTTGCCCGATACTGCATCATACGATACCAGTCGACAGTCGTTCTGTTTGCGGTTCAGTTCAAACATATACACGGTCTTCTCGTCGGGGCTCCATGCTATGTTTGTGAAATAGCGGTCTGTTGGGTCGCCGGCCTGCAGATACACGGTCTTGTCGGTGTTCACGTCATAAACACCCACGGTAACCTTATGACTTGTCATGCCTGCCATAGGATATTTGTCGGGCTCATAATTTGCCGAACGGGGGAAGATGTCTACCTGCGGATAGTCGGTTACCATGCTCTGGTCCATACGATAAAAGGCCAGTCTGTTGCCTTTGGGGCTCCAGAATGTACCTTTTCTTATTCCGAACTCATTGCGATGCACGCTCTGTCCGTAAACTATCTCCCTGCTGCCGTCCTTGCTCAGCTGGTGCTTCACACCCTTTCCGTCAACCACGTACAACTGGTCCTTCTCGACATAGGCAGTGGCGCGCGATACAGGATTCCAGTCGTTAGCAGTCTGTCCTGATATGCTGTCCTGCCATACTATCTTCTTTGCCTCGAAGTCAAGCAGTATAAACGCCTTTCTGTTCCCCAGAGCCACAATAGGTTTGTCGGGGTAGGGGAATGAGGCGTTCATCAGGTGGCGAACGTATCTCTCATCGTTACTGCCGGCCCATGTGTTTATGTCGTCGAGTGTAAACAGGCATTTCTTCTTACCAGTCTTGGTGTCTATCACCTTACACTCTTCCACACCTGTCTCAATAAGTTTCTCGCCCCACCATGTAAGCCACATGCTCTGTGGTCGCAGGTTTGCATAGTTGGTACCGCCGAAGTTCAGGTCTTCGAGTGTAAACAGTTTCTTATCCTGAGAGCTCATGGTTGCGGGTATTGCTATCATGGCGATGATCGCCAACAATGATTTAATCTTCATCATCGTCAAATCTCTTTTTCTTTCCACCGAAGTCCTTGCCTTTGCCGAAGTCTCTCTTTCCACCACGCTTGAAGTCCTTGCGGTCCTTGCCGCCAAAATCCTTACGGTCTTTGTTGAACTCCTTACGCTCCTTGCGCTCTCTGCGCTCCTTACCGCTGCGGTCGAAGCTCTCATGACCACCGCGGTTCTTGCTCAGGTCGTGGCGATGGAAGGTGAAGCTCAGGATATCTGCCTCTTCGTTCTCCTCTTTCTCTTCCAGGCGCTTCTTGAACTCGCGCTCCTTCTTGAAACGGTGCTTCTCTGCCATCTGGCGCTTCTCCTCTTCGGTCTTTACAATACCACCCTCCGAGCGGAAGTCCTTAAGCTTTCCGTCAAACATCTGGTACTTGCGGAACTCGCACTCCAGACTGCCGTTGTAAAGAGGTATCTTTATGCTTGGCTTCAGTCCTATCTGGTCGAAGCACTCCTCGCGATAGCTCAGTATCCATGCATCATTACCCTTGAACTGGTGCTTCAGTCTCTCACCTATCATCTTGTATGTACCAAGCAGGTCGGGTGTTGAGATGCGCTCACCATAAGGTGGGTTCGATATCATGATGCTCTTGTTAGCAGGCTGTGTGAAGTTCTTGAAGTCCTGCTGCTCTACGCTGATGATGTCGCTCAGACCTGCAGCCTTTACATTCATGCGGGCGGTGTTTACTGCTTTCATGTCAATGTCGTAGCCGTAGATTTTGTGCTTGAACTCGCGCTCAAGGCTCTCATCGTTGTAGATCTCATCAAACAGGTCTGCGTCAAAGTCAGGCCACTTCTCGAATGCAAACTCCTTGCGGAACAGTCCCGGTGCCATGTTCTTGGCTATCAGTGCTGCCTCAATAAGCAGTGTTCCGCTACCGCACATCGGGTCGATGAAGTCTGTGTCAGCCTGCCATCCAGAAAGCAGTATCATTCCTGCAGCCAGCACCTCGTTAAGTGGTGCCTCTACGCTCTCCTGACGGTATCCGCGACGGTGCAGACTCTCACCGCTTGAGTCCAGACTCAGTGTACACTTGTCTTCGGCAATGTGCATATTCAGTCTGATGTCAGGGTTACTTATCGAGATATTAGGGCGCTTGCCGGTCTTCTCGCGGAATTGGTCTACAATCGCGTCCTTAACCTTATACGATACAAACTTAGAGTGGCGGAACTCCTCCGAGAATACCACCGAGTCTACAGTAAAAGTCTTGTCTGTACCGAGATACTCGGTCCAGTCAATCTTTTTGATTTCATCATACACATCGTCAGCGCTTCTTGCTTTGAAATGGCGTATAGGCTTCAGAATTCTGATAGCCGTGTGCAACTGAAAGTTTGCACGATACATCATTTCCTTATCACCTGTAAACGATACCATTCGTCTACCGATCACTACATCACTAGCCCCCAATTGGGTCAACTCTTTTGCCAGCACAGGTTCCAGTCCCATGAACGTTTTGGCAATCAATTCGTACTTTTCCATTATATTAATGTTTACAGGGTGCAAAGTTACTGCAAAGTTGCCGAAAAACGCACTTTTTTTCTGTTAATCTAACAAAAAAACTTTGTTTTTATGAAAAAACGTGCTAAAAATGTCGTTTTTCCAAATAAAATTCTTACTTTTGCCCATTGAAATTACGAACCTATGTATAGTTTACTACTCTATACCCAGACAGAGAACAAGTATCTCATCCCGATGCTGTGGGCTATCGGCATCGTGTTCCTCATTGCGCTTATCATCATGCTTCTTCTTCAGCGCAGGGCTGGTGGAAGGCTTAAGCGTGAGCTGCGCGATCTTGATAAGGTAAAGCAGAACAGCATCGAGTACGAGTTCGTTCTCAAGGCCATGCATCTCTGTACCTGGCATATCGACTGTAAGAGCCGTACTATCGGTGTCGATGCCGATTTCCGCGACGACCATGGCGACCTTGTCTCTATCCCCGAGGTTCCTATCGAACAGCTGTTCAGTCTGATTGATAAGAGCGATGCCCAGCGTATTCGTATTTCCCTCAATAACTTGTGTAGTGGCGAAAGCTTCTCTTATCACGAGACCTATCGTGTGTTGGCCGGTAAGTCGGGACTTACTTATTGGGAAGAGAGCTTTGGTACCATATCATCCCGCGATGAGGATGGTAATCCGGCCCGAGTGGTGGGTGCCTCTTTCCGTATCGATACCCAGAAGGAGATGGAGGCTTCGCTTATCGCTGCACGTAACAAGGCTGAGGAGAGCGACCGCCTTAAGACTGCCTTCCTTGCCAACATGGGTCATGAGATCCGAACCCCGCTCAACGCCATCGTAGGATTTGCCGATCTGCTGCCTGTTGTCGAGAGCGAGGAGGATCGTAATCAGCTCATTTCTGAGATTCAGAAAAATAACTACAAACTGCTCAGCATTATCGATGGTTTGGTTAGCATGTCTAAGGTTGAGGCCGAGGCTAAGAGTCTTGTCAAACAGCAGATCAATCTTGTGCCTGTACTCCAGCAGATTGTCGATTCCTTCTCGGGAATGGTCGATCCTCAGTCGGTTATCCTTGCTACCCAGTTCCCTATCACCGAGCTTATGGTTACTACCGATATTGACAAGGTAAAGGAAATTGTCACAAATCTTGTTCAGAATGCCGTTAAGTTTACCGCCCAGGGTTCTATCACCGTTGGTTTCGATCTGCCTCATGGCGATAAGATAATGATGTGGGTTCTCGATACCGGTAAGGGTATTGCCGAGGCCGATCAGCAGCGCATCTTCGAGCGCTTCGTCAAGGTCGACGAGTATATCCCAGGCACTGGTCTTGGTCTTTCTGTTGCCAAGAGTCATGCCGAGAGTCTCGGCGGTTCTATCGGCGTCGATTCTATCCTTGGCGAGGGCTCTCGTTTCTGGGTAGAGATTCCTATGCGATAATTTTTTTTTTGCTTCGTGCAACTTTTTCTACGTCTGTTACGTCTAACAGGTAGAAATATTTAAAATTAAGTTCGATATGAAAAAAATTCTTCTTCCTGTTTTGTTAGTTGTCGTGGCTCTTACTATGATTTCTTGCAGCACCTGCAGCGACAGTGGTTTTAAGTTCAGCTATACCTCTTCCGACGAGATGGAGGTCGCTACCCGCGATATCCGTGGCTTCGAGAAGATCGAGGTCATTGGCTCGCCCACGGTGTTCTATACCCAGGCCGACTCGTTCTCAGTACGTGTAAAGGGCCCCAAGGACCTTGTCCCCAATATCATCACCGAGGTTAATGGTAACACCCTCTCCATCCGTAACAAGGGTAAGATAGGTATCGTAAATGTTGATTTCGGTCGCAAAAAGGGCCTCTCAGTTTATGTCACCTCGCCCGATCTTACCGGTGTTGTTCTCAGTGGCTCAGGCGATTTCATCAGCGAGAGGACTGTCGATACCGATGTTCTAAACATCCAACTTAAAGGCTCGGGCGATATTAAGTTCGCCGATGTTGTGTGCGACCGCTGCGATGCCGAGCTTGTAGGCTCAGGCGACCTGGATATCGACCACCTCGACACCCGCGAGACTTCAGCCACCCTTATCGGCTCGGGTGATCTTGACATCCGTCAGATGAATGCCGCCAACACCCAGCTCCAGCTCCGTGGTTCTGGCGATATCGATGTTGAGTTCCTTAGCGGTTGCGGCTCTGTCACTGCCGAGCTCCAGGGCTCAGGCGACATCAGCCTGAAAGGCCGGGTCACGCAGTTCGAAATGCGCAAACGAGGGTCGGGCGATATAAACTCAAACGATTTAAAGGTAGGACAGTAAGTCCTACTTTTTTTTGTGTTTTTATTATAATAAAACCTAAATAAGTGTACAAAGTTTTCTACATTTCGTAAGAAATGCGTAACTTTGCACACTGAATTAGATTTAGTTTGGAAAGATGAAGTATGCAATTATAGCTGCTGGCGAGGGATCGCGATTAATGCAGGAAGGCGTAGCAGCGCCTAAACCGCTTGTAAAGGTGGGTGGCGAGATGCTTATTGACCGACTGATTCGCGTGTTTATGGATAACAATGCCAGCGAGATATGCGTGATTTGTAATGAGCAGATGACAGCAGTAGCCGAACATCTCAAGCAGATATCAGAGGCAGGACGTGTGCCCCTGAAGTACACTGTTAAGAGCACTCCCAGTTCCATGCATAGCATGTGGGAGCTCAGCAAGTGGCTCGGCGATGAGCCGTTCATCCTTACTACGGTCGACACCATCTTCCGCGAGAACGAGTTCAAGGTGTATGCCAACACCTTCCAGCTTTTTGCTGCAGAGGGTGTTGTCGACGGACTCATGGGAGTAACCGACTATATCGACGACGAGAAACCGCTGTATGTCAGCACTACCGATGGAATGGACATCACAGGCTTCTTCGATACCTGCGACAATCCTAAATTCATCAGTGGCGGTATCTATGGTCTCACACCTAAGAGTATCGACACTCTGCGCCGATGCATTGAGCGCGGCGACAGTAGGATGCGCAACTTCCAGCGCGCACTGGTAACCGACGGACTTAAGCTCAAGGCTTATGGCTTCTCTAAGGTGCTCGACATCGATCATGCAAGCGACATCCAAAAAGCCGAGGACTTCCTGAAAATGTAAAAATTGAAAAATGTAAAAATTAAATAATACGGGAGTGTGAAGATACTGATGATTCAACGGGCGGAGAAGTTCTCGCCCAACTCGGTCGAAAAGGATAAGGCAATACTGGATACAGTAGCTGCCCGACTGATGACTGCCGGTCATCAGGTCGACACTGTCAGCGAAGAACAGCAGTATGCCCCCGAGCAGTACGACCGCATAATGACCATGGGTCGCTTGCCTGAGACATTAGACCGTTTGAGGTCTCTTCCCGCCATCAACTCATCGGTAGGCATAGAGAACTGCTCTCGTTGCAAGCTCGAGACTATCATGCAGCACACAGGCATGCCCATGCCACCGCGCCAGGGCAACTATGGCTACTGGCTCAAGCGTGGCGATGCTGCTGCCCAGAGCGAGGGCGATGTGCAGTATGCTGTCACCAAGGGCGAGCTGGAGCGAAAGATAAGCGAGTTCGAGGCTCGTGGCATCACCCAGTATACCATCAGTGCCCATGTCCCGGGCGATCTTATCAAATTCTACGGTGTCGAAGGCACAGGCTTCTTCCGTTATTTCTATCCCACCGACGATGGCGATACCAAGTTCGGCGATGAGCACCGCAATGGCGAAGCCCGTCATTTCCACTTCGAGGTCGAGGCCATGCATGCATGTACCGAACAGTTGGCCAAGGCAGTAGGCATAAAGGTGTACGGAGGCGACTGCATAGTAGGCGAGGATGGTTCGTTCTGTATCATCGATTTCAACGACTGGCCCAGCTTCTCCCGCTGCCGCGAAGACGCCGCCACGGCAATCGCGTCTCTTGTTGAGACAATGTAAAAATTTAAAAATGAGACAATGTAATAATTAGGATAATAATGGCAAGTTTTAAGGAATTATTGAAATTATCATTTAAATCAGAAGATACTGAAGAGTGGTTGGATGTGCATTTCACGCGCCCCATTGGTTTGGCGTTTGCCTTGTTCTGGAACAAACTGGATGTCCACCCCAACGTGATCACAATCATATCTATATTCTTGGGTGTAGGAGCAGGCGTGATGTTCTCTTACACCGATCTGATGCATAACATCTATGGCGTGTTGCTGCTTATGTTTGCTAACTTCTGCGACTCAACCGACGGTCAGATGGCCCGCATCACAGGTAAGAAAACTCTCATTGGTCGAATGCTTGACGGATTTGCGGGCGACTTATGGTTCGTTAGTATCTACCTTGGTATCGTGTACCGTCTGTGGGATCAGCCCATGCCTTTCTTCGATACCAATTGGAGCTTCTGGGGCTTTGTTCTTTGTGCTGTAGCAGGATTCCTGTTCCACTCCGACCAGAGCTCTCTGGCCGATTACTATCGTCAGATACACCTGTTCTTCCTGTTGGGTAAGGATGGTAGCGAGCTCGATAATTACAAGCAGCAGCGTGCCACCTACGAGTCGCTGCCTAAGGGCGACCTGCTGGCACGTACTTTCTACTTCAACTATGCCAACTACTGCAAGAGTCAGGAGAAGCGTACCCCCGAGTTCCAGAAGTTCATCGTCCGTTGGAAGCAGAACCCCAGCGAGGATATCCGTCAGAAGTTCCTCGAGGGCAGTCGTCCTCTTATGAAGTACACCAATCTGCTTACATTCAACACCCGTGCCATCACCATCTACGTTACCTGTCTGCTGGATTGTCCATGGGTGTACCCTCTTGTTGAGCTTACCGTCTTCCAGGCCATGTACATGTACATGCACCGCACCCACGAGAAATTATGCGCTGCGCTATGATACGGGGATTTATTTTCGATTACGGCGGAACGCTCGACACTGGTGGTCAGCACTGGGGTAAGGTGATATGGCATGCTTACGAGCATCTGCAGGTGCCTGTTAGTGAGACCGACTTCCGCGATGCATATGTTCATGCTGAGCGTACTCTTGGTAAGAACCCCATCATCCAGCCCGATTTCACTTTCTATAAGACACTGGAGACAAAAATCCGCCTCCAGCTTGAATACCTGCAGGCATCATACATCACCCCTCTAACTTCTTACATCTTACCTCTTACATCTCACCTCTACGAGGCCACCGTTGCCGAGACAAGTAAAAGTCGCGAGGTGCTGCTTTCTCTTAAAAAGCAATATCCCATGGTGCTGGTAAGTAATTTCTATGGCAACATAGCCACCGTGCTTAAGGAGTTTAAGCTCGATGGAATCTTCGATACCATCATAGAGAGCGCTGTGGTGGGTGTACGTAAACCCGACCCGCAGATATTCACTCTCGGTGTCGAGGCTCTTGGTATGCAGCCCGATGAGGTTGTGGTTGTTGGCGACAGCATGGATAAGGATATCATTCCTGCCTCTAAGGCTGGTTGCCACACAGTATGGTTCAAAGGCGAAGGCTGGACTAACGATCCCGTAGACGAAACAAACGCAGAGCGCGTCATCACTGCGCTCAAACAATTGATAGTTAATGAATAGAAGGATAACAGTATTATTCAGCTTGCTGCTGATGACCCTGAGCGTATGGGCACAGCAGATGATTACCGGTCAGATTTTTGATGCCAAGACCGGTGAGCCTATACCTTTTGCCAGTGCCCAGTACCTGGGTCATGGAGTGGGTGTGGCTTCCGATATCGATGGAAACTTCCAGATAGCACGTCATAATGGTTGGCAGCTTACGTTCACCTCTGTAGGCTATGTGTCGCAGACCATCAATGTTAACTCTGGCATAAAGAGCAACATAAAGATCAGTCTTAAGACCGACAATAAGATGCTTAAGGAGGTCACCATCAAGACCAAGCGTCAGCGCTATAGCCGTAAGAACAACCCGGCTGTAGAGATGATGAAGAAGGTTATTGCTGCTAAGAAACAAACCGATCTCAGCAATCGCGACTTCTATCAGTACAACAAATACCAGAAGATAACCCTGGCGCTGAACGACTTCCGTCCTGAGGTGCTCGACTCGCCTAAGTACAAGAAGAAACAGTGGCTCATCGACCAGATCGAGGCCTGTCCTTATAACAACAAGCTTATCCTGCCCATCAGCGTCGACGAGACGGTGTCGCAGAAGATCTATCGTAAGAAACCTCACGATGAGAAGACCATCATCAAAGGTATCAACACCCAGGGTATCAACGACCTGATACAGACTGGCGATATTCTTAACACGGTGATGAAGGAGGTGTTCACCGATGTGAACATCTACGACGACCAGATCCGCATGCTGCAGTATCCCTTCACATCACCTATCGGAAAAGATGCCATTGGCTTCTACCGCTATTATATCGAGGATACACTCTATGTCGATAAGGACCTCTGCTTCCAGCTGCACTTCCTGCCAAACAACCAACAGGACTTCGGTTTCCGTGGCGACCTGTATATCCTGGCCGACTCCAGTTGGCAGGTAAAGCGCTGCGAGATGACCATCCCTAAGAAGAGCGATGTCAACTGGGTTGAGAACATGCAGGTGGTACAGGAGTTCACACAGTTGCCCGATGGCAGTTGGGTGCTCAGCGTCGACGATATGTTCACCGAGATAAAGGTGGCCAGCTTCCTTCAGCAGCTGGCGGTGATTCGTAACACCCGCATCAACGACTATGCCTTCGACGAACTGCCCCGCCAACTGTTCAAGGGCACCAAGAAGGAGGTAAAGGATGTAAACGCCATGATGCGCAGCGACGAGTTCTGGAATCAGTACCGTCAGGTAGAGCTCACCAAGGGCGAGAGTCAGATGGGCTCGTTCATCAGCAACATCGAGAACATCAAGGGCTTCAAGTATATCATCTTCGGTCTCAAGGCTCTCATCGAGAACTTCGTTGAGACAGGCACCAAGCAGCACCCAAGCAAGGTGGATATCGGTCCTATCAACACCATGATTACCAAGAACTTCATCGATGGCATACGTACCCGTATCTCTGCACAGACCACTGCCAATCTCGACTCTAACCTGTTCCTGCGCGGCTATGTGGCCCGTGGTTGGGGCTCTAAGAAGTGGTACTATAAGGGCGATGTCATCTGGTCGTTCAACAAGAAGGAGTACCTGCCCCGCGAGTTCCCGCAGCGCACACTCACCTTCTCCAGCACCTACGATGTCATGTCGCCGTCGGATAAGTTCATACGTACCGATAAGGATAACGTGTTCACCGCATTCAAGTGGAGCAAGGTCGACAAGATGATGTTCTATAACCGCCAGACGCTTACCTTCGAGCGCGAGGAGGACTGGGGCTTCCGCACCACCTTGCAGCTTAAGACCGAGGAGAACGAGGCCTGCGGCAATCTGTATTTTATACCGTTGTCGGAGGATGGCGATCGAAGCAAATGGACCAACTGGAGTAATCCTCCATCGCCTATATCAAGTGCTAACAGTGTCCCAAGTCAGAAGATTCGTACAACTGAACTCCGCGCTGAGCTGCGCTTCGCTCCGGGCGAGACATTCATCAATACCAAACAGCGCCGACTGCCAATTAACCTCGATGCACCGGTGTTTACCGTTAGTCACACCCTGGGTCTCCGCGGTGTCCTTGGCGGCGAGTACAGCTATAACTATACCGAGGCGTCTATCTACAAGCGCTTCTGGCTCAACTCATGGGGTAAGATGGATATCAAGGTGAAGGGTGGAATAGAGTGGGAGAAGGTTCCCTTCCCATTGCTCATCATGCCCGAGACCAACCTCTCGTATATCGTACAGGACTATACCTTCGAGGCTATCAACAACATGGAGTTCCCAACCGACCGCTTCCTGTCTGGCCAGCTCTACTGGGACCTGAACGGAAAGATACTCAACCGCATCCCGCTCATCCGCAAACTCAAGTGGCGCGAGTGGCTCGGCTTCCGTATCCTGTGGGGCGAACTGTCTGAGAAGAACAACCCGTATCTCGATAAGAATGCGGGCAGTCCTATGCTCATGTACTTCCCCGAGGGCAGCTATGTCATCAATTCTAATCGTCCTTACATGGAGTTCAGCGTGGGCATCCATAACATCTTCAAGATTATACATGTTGAGTATGTGCGCCGCTTGAACTATAACGAGCTGCCCACTGCCCATAAGCATGGCATCCGACTGAAGGTGCGCGCCACATTCTAAAAAAAATACTTGTAAACGTTTGCTATTCACAAAAAAAAGTGTACCTTTGCAACGTCGCACTTTTGTGTAGATGAAATAAAAACCTCTATATATGAATATTAAGCAACTGTTTACCTCTATATTATGTATGGCCTGCTTGTCGGTGAGCGCTGCTAATGCGGTAATCCCCGACATGAAGTTCCGTAGGCTTGATGCACGCGATGGTTTGTCTAACTCGCAGATAAACTATATATTCCAGGACTCTCGCGGATTCATCTGGATAGGCACCTCTTATGGTCTTAACCGCTACGATGGATACCGCTTCCGCACATATTACTCTGATCCGAACGACTCTACCACTCTGCGCAATAACTATGTCGACCAGATTTGGGAAGACGGCGATGGTAAGCTGTGGCTTAAGCAGGGCATGAACTACAGCGTGTTCGACCCTGTCACCGAGAAGGTAACACGTAATCCTACCACCATCCTCTCTAAATGGGGCATCAAGGGCGGTATCGACAGGTTCTATATCGACTCGCAGAAACGCTTCTGGGTTAAGACCTACGACGAGGGCCTCTATTGCTATAACCCCCGCAAGAAGACTCACAAGCTTATCAAGTACGGCTACGATGCCGACCAGATAAACAAGGAGTATTATTTCTCTAACTTTGCCGAGTGGAACGATAAGCTGCTCGTAACATCGAGCGACGGTGATATCATGGCCATCGATGGCGATAAGGGAAAGGTGCTGTGGAAGGATGACTTCATGAAGACTCATGGCGGACAGCCAAGTCAGGCTTACTACTGCTATGTCGATAAGCACAGCAACTACTGGATCCTTACCACCAACCGCTTGTTCATCTTCAACCAGAAGGATAAGGTATGGTACAGCTCACTCAACGATTATCTCGCCACCTTCGGCATCGCTCCGTTGGCTCCCGACCTTCAGGCATGGGATGTGTGCATGGATCAGCGAGGCTGGATATGGCTGGCTACCGACCACTACGGCGTCTATGTCATCGACACCAAGAACGCCGAGATAAAGCAGTTTGTCAACAATAAGTTCGACGCCACGTCTATCAGCGAGAACACGCAGAAGAAGCTCATGCTCGATAAGAGCGGTAACATGTGGATAGCCTGCTATCGTAACGGCTTGAACCAGTACATCGAGAAACTCATGGGCTTCAATACCCTCGAGCTGGGCGATATCAACACCACCACTGTCGATGCTGCCGGCAACTACTGGTTCGGTACCGATAACCGTGGTATAATAAAATATGTACGCGCGACGGGCGAGACCGAGGTCTTCGACAAGGCTCGCTTCGGCATTGCCTCTGATATTATGGTTGCCAGCCATGGCGCTAAGGATGGCTCTGTGTGGTTTGGTACATATAACGGCGGACTGATCCACATCGCCAATGGTCAGGTCAAGAACTATACCATGGCCAATACCAACGGCGAGCTGCTTAATAATAATGTATGGTCGGTAACCGAGGATAAGTGGGGCGATATCTGGCTCGGCACCCTTGGCAGTGGTGTGCAGAAGCTCTCTCTCAAGTCGGGAAAGTTCAAGACCATCAACTCGCATAACTCATCATTGCCAGGCGACTTCATGACTTCCGAGTATTGGACAAAGAAGGGCTGGCTCATGGTCGGCCACTCCGAGTTCTTTTCGCTCATCAACCCCGTAAGCGGCAAGGTGGCAAACGTCAAGATACCCGCCATCCAGGGGCAGACGGCTGCCATGGCCACCACAACATGTGTCATGGAGGATAGTCGCGGACTTATATGGCATGGCTCTACGGCGGGCTGCTGTGTTGTCGACTTCAAGACCAACAAGCAACACATGCTCGACATGAACTCGGGTCTGATTGGCTCAAGTGTTGTGGGCATCGTCGAGGACCAGCTCCACACCATGTGGGTCATCACCGAACATGGTGTGTCTAATGTTGTTCCTAAGAAAGATGCTAATGGCGAGTGGAGCTTCAATGTGCGCAGCTTCAGCAGCAAGGACGGACTCCAGCAGGGCCCTTACAACCAGCGCTCTGTAAGTGTCACCCCTGACGGACTGATCCTGGTTGGTGGTATGAATGGTGTCGACGTCATCAATCCCAAGCTCATCACAAGTACCGATAATAACGAGACTCCTATCTTCAGTGGACTCAAGCTGTTCGGACAGCAGATGGGTGTAGGCGAGGAGTACGATGGTCGTGTCATCCTTGAAGAGGATCTTAATGTAAGCCGTGAACTTGTGCTCCGCCATTACGAGAGTCAGTTCACCATCCAGCTGGCCACCGACAAGGGTGAGATACATAACGACTCACGCTTTGTCTACCAGCTCGAGGGCTTCAGCGATAAGTGGATTACCACCGAGGAGAACGATCCTAACATCACCTACATGTCGCTCCATCATGGCAACTATGTACTGCATGTACGCATGCTCAACGAGGATGGAACAATGGGTAAGAACGAGGCTATTCTCAATATCACCGTCACACCACCATTGTTGCGTAACCGCTGGATCATGGTCATCTTCCTGAGCATCATAGCTCTCGGAATCTACCTGTGGCGTAAGCGCTTCCTCAAGCAACAGGCCGATAAGACCGAGCGCGACTATCTGCGCATGGAGGTTATGAAAAAACAGTGGATGAACGAGATGCGTGCAGAGCTGCAGAAACAGCAGGAGAGCGACCAGAAGGCTCAGGCCGAGGAGCTCTATGCTCAGGCATGGTCTATCGAGGAGACTGTCAAGAAACCTCACGACCTGCAGCACTTCATGAAAGAGCAGTGCGCCCTGTTCAAGGCTCCTCTTGGCAAGCATGTCAAGTTCTCGTTCTTCCCGTTGGCCAACGACCTCACTGTCGACTTCGACCACGACCAGATGGCTCAGGCCGTTCAGATGATTCTGAGCAACAGTGCCCTGTTCTCGCCAACCGACTGTAAGATAAAGGTATTTGTCGATAAGACCTCAACCTCTGGCACCATCCGTATCTCCGATAATGGTGTGGGTATCCCTGAGGGAGCCGAGGAGAGCATCTTCGATCCTATGATTAGCGACGACGACTCTGGTATGAGCCTGTTCTTCGTAAAGGCTATTGTCGAGATGCACGGAGGTACTATCGTTGCCGAGAATAACCCAAGTGGCGGCTCTATCTTCACCATCAACCTGCCCGTTGATGAAGAGACAAGGGTGGAAGAGGCTGTCATGCTGGATGAAGGCCTCGATTAAGTGAGAGCAAAGATAAGCTTGCTTAAGCTTTGCCGAACGTGAGAGGGCTCGACACGAAGTGTCAATAGATTAATAACCAATAATAAAAGATGAAACGAATTATGATTTTTGTGTCTGCGCTGTTGCTGTCCTCAACAATGATGGCAGCCGAGGTGCAGACCAATGGAAACAATGTGACTATTCGTCCTGATGGTGGTCAGGCAAAGGTAATCAAACTCGAGGTGATGAACGACAACATCATCCGAGTGCGTGCTACATCCAAGGATGCTCTGCCCGTAAAACCTGCCTCGCTCATGATTGTACCTCAGTCGGCCCCTGCCAAGGGCTACTGTATTACCGACGAGGGCGGCAATGTAGTTGTAAAGGCAAAGAACGTAAAGGCAGTGGTGTCTAAAGCCACCGGTCAGATAACCTTCTTCGATGCCAATGGTAAGCAACTGCTTGCTGAGGCTAAGGACGGTAAGCAGTTCTGGGATTTCACTGTCCCCGAGCGCGAGCTTGGTATCAAGACCGGCTATACCGTTCCCGAGGAACAGAAACATGGTCTGTCTTGGCAGATGAAGTTCGACTCGCCCGATGATGAGGCTTTCTACGGCCTCGGTCAGCACCAGAGCGAGGAGTTCAATATGAAGGGCAAGAACGAGGACCTCTTCCAGTATAACACCAAGGTGTCTATCCCATTCGTCCTTTCTAATAAGAACTACGGACTGCTTTGGGATTCTTACAGCTATTGCCGTTTTGGTAATCCCAACGACTATCTGCAGCTCAACCGCGCTTTCAAGCTTTACGACAAACAAGGTCGCGAGGGTCATCTCACTGGTACCTATATCGATGCCCGTGGCAAGAAACTGGTACGCGATGAGGATAGTATCTATTATGAATATGGTACGCCTGAGAAATCTGCCATCGCCCTTAAGACCGACAATGGAGGTATCAAGAACTTCCCCAAGGGCATCAATCTCTATGGCGCCACCGTCACCTACGAAGGTTTCCTCGAACCCCAAACTATTCACTCTTCACCCTCTCACCCTTTCACTCTTTCACCTTCTCACCTCTATCAGTTCATCCTGTACTATTCTGGTTATATCAAGGTCTATATCGATGGTAAGGAGGTTGTTCCTGAGCGCTGGCGTACAGCCTGGAACCCCAACACCTATAAGTTCTCAACCGAATTGCAGAGAGGTAAGCGTGTGCAGCTTCGCATAGAGTGGCGCCCCGATGGTGGCGAGGCTTATTGCGGTCTGCGTGTCTCTGAACCACGCAACAAGACTGAGCGAGAGCAGCTCAGTGTCTGGAGTGAGATGGCCAAGGATATGGACTACTACTTCATCGCAGGCGAGAATCTCGACCAGGTCATCTCTGGCTATCGCACACTCACTGGTAAGGCTTCACTCTATCCTAAGTGGGTACTTGGCTTCTGGCAGAGTCGTGAGCGCTATAAGACTCAGGATGAAATCGAGGGAACCCTTGCTGAGTTCCGTAAGCGCCATATTCCTATCGACAATATCGTACAGGACTGGAACTACTGGCCCGAGGATCAGTGGGGTTCTCATCAGTTCGAGGCCTCTCGCTATCCTAATCCACAGGCTATGCTCGATTCTGTTCACGCCATGCATGGACGTTTCATGATTAGCGTATGGCCAAAGTTCTATTGCAATACCGACAACTACAAGGAACTTGATTCCAAGGGCTGGATGTATATCCAGAGCCCCACCGATGATATCCACGACTGGGTAGGTCCAGGCTACAAAAACGGCTTCTACGATGCCTACGATCCCAACGCCCGTAAGATGTTCTGGCGCCAGATGGATGAGAATCTGTATACCAAGTACAACCACAATGGTGTCGCTGGCGTTGACGCTTGGTGGATGGATGCCTCAGAGCCCAATGTACGCGACTGTACCCCAATGTGGTATCGCAAGGCTCTCTCTGGCCCAACAGCCTTAGGCACCTCAACCGAATATTTCAATGCCTACAGCACCGTCAATGCCGATGCCATCTACAACGGCCAACGCAATACTTGGAAGCAATTGTCCAATCGTAAATCGTCAAATGGTCAAATCAATGAGCCTCGTGTATTCTTGCTCACTCGTAGCGGCTTCGCTGGCGAGCAGCGTTACTCTACCGCCACATGGAGTGGTGATATCGGTACACGTTGGGAGGATATGCGCGCCCAGATGACAGCTGGACTCAATTATTCTATCTCTGGTATCCCATTCTGGGGTATGGATCAGGGCGGATTCTGTGTTGAGAACCGCTATGTAGCTGCCCAGCAGTTGTTCGATCGTACAGGTCAGGAGAACGAGGATCTTAAGGAGTGGCGCGAGCTGCAGACTCGCTGGAACCAGTTCGGAACCTTCATTCCTCTGTTCCGCTCACACGGTCAGTGGCCTCTGCGCGAAATCTGGAACATCGCTCCCGATAATCACCCCGCTTATAAGTCGTTTGTCTACTACGACAAGCTCCGCTATCGCCTCATGCCTTACCTCTATTCTCTGGCAGGATGGGCTCATTTCAAGGATTACACCCTGATGCGTGCTCTGGTAATGGACTTCAATGGCGACCGCGAGGTAGAGAACATCGGCAATCAGTGGATGCTCGGTCCGGCCCTCATGGCCTGTCCTGTAGGCTACTATAAAGCCCGCAACCGCTCAGTCTACTTCCCCGCCCAGTGTGGTTGGTACAACCTCTACACCGGAGAGAAGGTCGATGGCGGTCAGCGATTGATCGTCGACGCTCCATACGAGCAGATACCTGTCTTTGTGCGCTCGGGTGCCATCATCCCATTTGGCCCTGAGATGGAGTGGAGCGACGAGAAACCCGCCGAGCTCATCAACCTCTATGTCTATGCCGGTCAGAACGGCTCGTTCCAGCTCTACGAGGACGAGGGTACCAACTATAACTACGAGAAGGGCAAGTATGCCACCATCGATATCACCTACGATGATGCCACTCGCACTGTATCCTTCGGTGCTCGCAAGGGTCAGTTCAATGGCATGTTGAAGAACCGCCGTTTCAATGTCGTTCTCATCACAGGCGATGCCCCAAAACCCCTGAATCTCGACAATCCCGAGGGTAAGATGGTCCAGTACTCTGGTAAGGCAATAAGCATCAAATTATAGAAATTTGCGTAAATAAGAAAAAAATTGGTCTATAATTCGTTATATTCCAATTTTTTTTTTATCTTTGCACCCATAGGTATCTTAGAAACAAAAAACTATAGTAATATGAAAAAACGGGTTATAGGTATTTTCTGCCTGATTCTACTGCCAATGTTGGCTATGGCACAGACTCCTTTGGAGCAGTTGGCCAAGATTCAGGCCGACGAGAATTATATCTGGGGTGAGGGTCGCAACACCACCGACTCAAAGGCCAACCAAGGTGCACTAAACGATCTGATCAGTAAGATTTCAGTAACAGTACAGAGTGAGACTAACCTCGATATGCAGCAGGTAAACGATGGCGATAAGATTGACTCTAAGACCGCCATGGAGGCTGTCATCAAGACATACGCTGCTGGTAGTCTTAACAACTGCCGTACCATCTGGATTACCCACGAGCCCGAGGCTTATGTTGTTCGCTATATCCACAAGGACGAGTTGGAAAAGGTGTTCCAGGAGCGCGAGGATCGTATCCTCAGCTATGTCTACACTGCCCAGAATGCCGAGCGTGAGGCCCGTATCGACGATGCCCTGCGCAACTACTATTGGGCTCTTTGCCTGCTCAAGAGCTTGCAGCACCCCAACGCTGTTAAGATCGATCAGGATGGTATCAAGCAGACTCTCACAGTATGGATCCCCGAGCAGATTAACAGCATCCTCGGTGGTATCAAGACCGAGATTGCCAAGGTCGAGGATAATGTTGTCGACCTTCTCATCAGCTACAAGGGCAAGCCCGTCACCAGTCTCGACTTCCGTTTCATGGATGGTATGAACTACTCGTTCGTCAACTCAGCCAAGGACGGTCTTTCTGAGATCGAGCTCCACCCGGGCACGCCTACCGATAAGCTCCAGCTCAAGTACGAGTACGAGTTTGCCGGTCAGATGCGCCAGGACCGCGAGCTCGAGATGGTTTCCGAGGTGTTCAACCCCACACCGTTCCCCAAGGCCACTGTAGTCATCAATGGTCCTAAGAAGAAGGAGATGAAGGCCACTCAGGCTAAGTTCGAGGAGACTGTCAAGAACATGAGTGTTGCCGGTCATGCCACAGCTGTGCAGGAGGATGCATCAGCCGAGATGGCACAGATCATCGGTAATATCGTCAATGCCATCAAGGCAAAGAAGTACGACTCTGTTCGCGACTACTTCACCGAGGGTGGTTTCGATATGTTCAACCGTCTCGTCGGCTATGGCACAGCCACTATCCTTGGTAACCCAAGCTTTAACTTCTATCAGCTTGGCGAGCGTGTCATCTGCCGCAGCGTTCCTATGAAGTTCGCCTTCAAGAACAACAACCGCTCGTTCGTAGAGGATGTAACCTTTACCTTCGATGCCGATAAGAAGATTGAGTCTATCGCCTTCGGTCTCGACAAGGCTGCACGCGATGATATATTCAACCGCGAGGCTGCTGGCTGGACCGACTCTATCCGCATGGTCATCGCCACCTTCCTCGAGAACTACAAGACTGCCTTCGCTCTTAAGCGTGCCGACTATATCAAGAGCATCTTCGACGACGACGCTATCATCATCGTAGGTCATGTCATCAAGAAGGCCCAGAAGACTGCCGAGAACGATAAGTACCTCGATAACGAGATGGTTAAGCACACCCGCCTTAGCAAGCAGGAGTACATCAAGAATGTTGAGCGCAGCTTCAAGAGTAATCAGTTCATCAACATCCGCTTTACCGATAACGACGTAAAGAAGATGGGCGTTGGTGCCGATACCTATGGCATCCAGATCCACCAGGATTACTATAGCTCAAGCTATTCTGATACCGGCTACCTGTTCCTGATGGTCGACCTTAATGATATCGACCAACCGTGTATCAAGGTACGAACATGGCAACCTAAACGCGACCCGAATATCAATAGTTCATTCGATAAGAGCGACCGCTACTACGGTCTCATCTATGGAGGAAACTTCTAAAAAATGAAAAGACTTTTTTTCTTAATAGTTGTAATACTCAGCTCTCTGGCATCACAAGCCAGAGAGCGAGTTTGTTTTGATAACGACTGGAAGTTCATCCTGGGCGACTCTGCTCAGATGGCCAGTCCTGAGTATAACGATTCCCATTGGCGCACTCTCAATGTCCCGCACGACTGGGCCATCGAGGGCGATTTCCACGATAGTAACCCCAGCGGCGCGAGCGGTGGTGCCTTGCCAGGAGGCATAGGGTGGTACAGGAAGACCTTTGATGTCGGCAATATCACATCTTCCATCAGCCATCTTCCATCAGCCATCTACCTCGAATTCGACGGAGTCTACATGAATTCGACGGTATTCGTAAACGGCAAGAAGGTAGGCTCCCGCCCTTATGGCTACTCCAGCTTCGAGTACGACATCACCCCTTACGTCCACGAAGGTAAGAACGTGGTGGCAGTGCGTGTCGACAACTCCGACCAGCCCAACTCCCGTTGGTACTCCGGCTGTGGCATCTACCGCCATGTATGGCTCACCAAAACCCATCCCATCCACATCAAGCACTGGGGCGTCTACGTCCACGATGGCAAAGTAGAGGTCGACTACGAAAACCCCACCAACCAGCGAGTAGCAGTTAAAAACGAATTACTCGACCGCGATGGCAAAGTCATCGCCACCGCAAAATCCTCTAACTCCCCTAACTCCCCTAACTCCTTTAACTCCTTTAACTCCTCTAACTCCTCTAACTCCATCATTAACTCCCTTAACTCCTCTAACTCCAAATTCCATACCTGGTCCCTTCAGGACCCTTATGTCTACAAGGTGCGAACGCAACTTGTAGTCGGCGGCCAAGTGGTCGACGAACTAACGACTACGGCCGGTTTCCGCGTTTTTAAATTCGACCCCAAAACTGGCTTTTGGCTTAACGGCAAGAACTTCAAGCTCAATGGCGTCTGCGAGCACCACGACTTCGGTTGCCTGGGCTCCGCACTTAACGAAGATGCCCTCCATCGCAAACTCACCAAGCTCAAGGCCATGGGTGTCAATGCCATCCGCTGCTCGCATAACCCTCCCGCACCCGAGTTGTTGAACATGTGCGACACTATGGGTATCATCGTAATGGACGAGAGCTTCGACATGTGGCGACGCCGTAAGACACAGAACGACTATGCCCGCTTCTTCGACGAGTGGCATGAGCGCGACCTTACCGACCTGGTGCTGCGCGACCGCAATCATCCTTCCGTCCTCATGTGGTCTATCGGCAACGAGGTTCTCGAGCAGTGGAGCGACGCCAAGGCCGATACCCTCACTCTCGAGCAGGCCAACCTCATTCTCAATGCCGGTCACGATGCCTCTACCTTGGCTAAGGAGGGCGAGCTCAGTGTCAACTCACTGCTCACCCGTCATCTCGCTGAGATAATTAAGCGCTACGATACCACCCGTCCCATCACGGCCGGTTGTAACGAGGTCAACCCCAACAACCACCTGTTCAAGAGCGGTGCCATCGATATCATCGGCTTCAACTATCATCACCAGATGGTGAAGAACTTCCCCAAGAACTTCCCCGATAAGCCAATGATCTTCTCCGAGAGTGTCTCGGCTCTGCAGACGCGCGGCTACTATATGATGCCATCGGATAGCATCTATCGCGCTCCCAAACAGTGGTGGCTGCCTTATACCGATCCTTCGTTCATGTGCTCGGCCTACGATAACATGTCGGCCTCATGGGGCTCTACTCACGAGGAGACATGGGATGTCGTGAAGAACACCCCTTACGTAGGTGGACAGTTCATCTGGACTGGCTTCGACTATATCGGCGAGCCCACACCTTACGGCTTCCCCGCACGTAGCTCGTACTTCGGCGTTATCGACCTCGCCGGCTTCCCCAAGGATAGTTACTATATGTACCAGAGCGAGTGGACCACCAAGCCAATGCTCCATCTCTTCCCCCATTGGAACTGGCGCCCCGGCCAGACCATCGACCTCTGGGCCTACTATAACAACGCCGATGAAGTAGAGCTCTACATCAATGGCGTCAGCCAAGGAGTTCGCCATAAGACATCAGCCATCTCACATCATACATCAGCCATCTGCACGCCGTACCACGTAGCGTGGCGTGTGCAGTTCGCCCCTGGCGAAATCACTGCTGTCAGTCGCAAAAACGGCAAAACCGTCTGCACTCAAACGATACGCACCGCCGGCGCTCCCGATCACATCCGCCTCAGTGTCGACTACAAAGGCAAGACCACCACGTTCATCACTGTCGAGGTGGTAGATAAGGACGGTAATCTCTGTCCTTGGGCCGAGAACCAGATTGAGTTCTCAACCACTGGCGGAGCTAAGATCCTTGGCACCGATAACGGTTGCCAGACCTCTATGGAGCGCTTCCAGGCTCCCCGCCGCAAAGCCTTCTTTGGCAAGTGCATGGTCGTAGTTAAATCACCCTCTCACCCCCTCACCCTTTCACCCTTTTCCCCCCCCACTTTGCACGCCGAGTCGATCGATTTAAAGCCTTCGTCCATAGGAATGTAGTCAATTGTTGTTAAAATACTCTAAAATAACGATGCGTTGGTTGCAACGTATCGTTTTTTTTAGTACTTTTGCACACTTTTTCAGAGTAACGATAGAAATATGAGGCAATTAAAGATTCAAAAAAGCATTACCAACCGATCTAGTGAGGCACTTGATAAGTACCTGGTAGAAATCGGTCGTCAACCCCTTGTCACTATTGATGAAGAGATTGAGCTGGCTCAGGCCATCCGCCGTGGCGGTCCTGAGGGCGAGAAGGCTAAGGAGCGCCTTGTTACAGCCAATCTGCGCTTTGTGGTGTCTGTAGCAAAACAGTACCAGCATCAGGGATTGACACTTACCGACCTGATCGATGAGGGTAATATAGGACTGGTTAAGGCAGCTGAGAAGTTTGACGAGACACGCGGATTTAAGTTCATCTCTTATGCCGTATGGTGGATTCGTCAGAGCATTCTGCAGGCCATTGCCGAGCAGAGCCGTATCGTACGCCTGCCTCTCAATCAGAGTGGTGCACTCAGCAAGATTAACCAGGAGATCAATAAGTTCGAGCAGATGCACCAGCGTCGTCCGTCTGTCACCGAGCTTGCTGAGCTCACACAGATTGAGGAGTCTAAGATTGAGCAGACCGCCAAGGCCGATAGTCACCACATGAGTATCGATGCCCCATTTGGCGAGGACGATGATAACTCAATGGCCGACATGCTTAGCTCGGGCGACGACACTCGTACCGATAAGCTTGTTGATTACGAGTCGCTTACTTCCGATCTCGATAATGTTCTTCGCAACGTACTTAAGGACCGCGAGCTTAAGATTGTCAAGGAGTGCTTTGGCATCGGTTGTCAGGAGCGTGGTCTCGAGGAGATTGGAGCTGAGATGGGACTCACTCGTGAGCGTGTCCGTCAGATACGCGAAAAGAGCATCACCAAACTGCACGACAGTGGTTATGCTCGCATCTTGATGAAATACTTGGGTTAATTCACGTTACCTATTGGTAATGTAACGATAAATCGGGCACCATCTTTATAGGTGGTGTCCAATTCTACGTTTCCACCTAACTGTTGTGCCAGCTTTCTGCTTAGCGACAGGCCTAAGCCTATACCCTCCTTGAAGTTGTCAAGCTTCACAAACCGGTCGAAGATATGCTCGGCCTCATGCTCTGGTATACCGCTTCCGGTATCCTCGATGGCTATCTTCAGCACCTCGTCGTCCTGCTTGGTTCTTATTGTTATGCTTCCCTTCTGGGTATATTTCACTGCGTTCTCCATCAGACAGTTCAGCGTTCTGTGCAGCATGTTCTCGTTGGTCTTCAGGGTGTAGTCGTCGGGTAGGGTGGTTTCCATTTTCACTTCCGTATCACAGGTGGCGTGGTCTCTGTACTCCTCGGTAAGCTTGCGCAACATCCTGTTGATGTTGGTGTCGTCATCTTTTGTCACCTGCTCTGTCGAGTCGATAAGCGACAGTCCGATAATCTCGTCCATCAGCATTGTCACCTGGCGTGTGCTCTTCTGCATCATGGTCGATATATGCTTGCGCTCTTCTGCGCTCTCGGCCATGTCGGGGTTGGCTATCACCTGTGCAAAACCCGTGATGATGTTCAGTGGTGTGCGCACCTCGTGGGTCACATTCTGTATGAAGGCCGTCTTCATCTTCTCCGATTCCATAGCCTTGACATATGCCTTTCTCATCTCCAGCATATGTTTTTTGCGCACCTGTACGATATAGGCCATCGCTATAATCAGCAGCATCAGCAGGAAGATGATGGTCAGCAGTCCGTAGGTGCGGTCCAGGGCCTGCTTGTGCTCATTCTCAAACAATTGTATCTGGTCCTGAATACCATGCATGCTGTTTGATATCACTACGTTGTCGATAGAGTCGCTGGCTAATGATTCCTCCTTGAATGCCCTGTATGCATCTTCCCATCTGCCGGCTCGCTCGTATATCAGTGGGATGGCTTCTCCTCCCTCATCGCCCAAATACTTTTTGGCATATTCCACCGCCTCGTCCACCTTGCCTGTGCATGCTAGATAGTAAGCCTCCATGCTTCGCCCGTGGACCGATGATTTTCCTTGTTTCTCACCCTCTTTATACAGCTTGTATCCCTCAAGGAACTTGTCTATCTGTCCTCGGTTATAGTAGCTCAGTGTCTTCCGTGTCTCTATGTCGAACACACGCTCGGGAGCGTATTTCTCGGCTATCTCCTTTGCTTTGTCAAGCAGCATCAGGGCCTCGTCGGGGTCGTCGTCCAGAGCCACGTTCACTATGTTCATATATATAGGTGGGATGCTCTCATAGTATCCGTTTTTCGTCATCATGTCTATCACCTCGAAGAAGCAACTCTTTGCAGCCTCTTTGTTGCCGCAGTATTTGTTGATGTGGCCCATCATGTTCACGGCCATATACATCTCCTTGTCCAGCTTCTTCTCGCGCAGCTCTTTCGACAGCTCCTGGGCCTTCACGTAAGCCTCGAAGATGCGCTGTCGGTTCATCTCGAAGATAATCTCGTTACAGCGCTGGGTGTAGTAGCCGTGATAGTCTTCCTGGTGCAACAGGTATCTCTGCAGGTTGTGTACATGCGTATAGAATCTGGCGCTGTCGCCACTGTTGAATCCATGGGTCATCGAGTCACGAAGTTCTATATACTTCGCGTCCTTATTATAATCTACTTTGGCTTGACTGATGCAAACGGTTAGTAGTAGTGTCGTAGTCAAAAGGGTCTTAGTAATATTCATGGGGCAAAGATATATATTTTTTCTTAATCGCCAAACAAAATAGTGATTTTTTTATATCCTAATTGCGTCATCATATTCTTCATCTGCGCTTCGCCGTTGTCCTGTGCGGCTTTCAGGTTCTCTTTTGTCAAGCAGTGCTGAATTATCTGTCTGTAGGCTTTCCGATAGAGTGCTTCGCGATCTTTTGGAGTCCATTTCCCACTCTCGAAGAAAGGTTTTGTCTTTGCCTCGTCTATAAAGTCCTTGTCCAGCAGACCTATCTTTGGCATGGTAACTTCTATGGTGTCTCCCTTAGTTTTTATCCAGCCAGGCTCCACCTGATGCATATTCACTCCAAGTCTAAGTGTACCGTAGTAAATCCTAACCAACTCGTCGTTGCTGAAGAATCCCTTCCTTACGGTATCTACCATCTCCTCTGCTGATACAGATAAAAACTCCCACTCACCGATATCCTTTATCGATTGTATCTGCGTAGGCGTTGGGTCGATAGCCTTATCAGCCTCTATGCTGATAAAGTTATCCTTATTGCAGCTTTTTACCCATAGCACAGTTGCTATTGCAATAGCCACGATTGCTATACCTATTATTATCTTAACGTATTTCATATTCTAAACATATCTCACTCCTCACTCCTCGAAAATCACTCCTCGAATCTAATCAGCGATTTCCAATCGCGATTAGTATTGCGGAACGCAATCGTAATATTCTGTTCTTCGAATCCAAGCTGTTTCAACATTGGCACCAGAACCTTTGCAGAGTTTGCTTGTGCGGTCTCTACTATCCCCATGTCGGGTATGCTCTTTATGATTGCATCCCTGCCTTGTTGCTGATAGCTGGCCAGTTCCTCATCGCTGAAGTTGGCACGAGTAAGGCCCACGTATTGCTTCACGTTCTTCTGATCTATCTTCGAACTTGTCATCACCACCTGTGGGTCGGGCAGTATTATGGTTATCTTGTCGCCACTTCTCTCTATGTTCTTCTCGCTGAACTCACTGAAGTCTATATACGCTTTTATCTTCGCATCCATGGGGATGGCAATCTTTCTGTCAGCCAGAGGCACTTTCAGGTCGAATGCCTTACTCATCAGCTGACCTTTCAGTCTCAGGGCATCGTCATGAGTTATAATCTTATGTACGCGATACTCTGCTGTATACAGCTTAGAACATTTCTGCACCTGGGTTATCAGCATAGGCACTGTGTCTATACCCTGGGCCAGGGGAGCTATCTCTGGTTCTGGCTCCTGTTTGGCATTATGGCAACCTATGGTAAAACCAAGGATTGCTATCAGTATTACTATGCCGCTGGCTATTAATATTACATGTTTTCTCTTCATTATCCAACATTTTTGCTGCAAAAATACAAATAATTCTCAATTATTTCGTATCTTTGCACAAAATTTTATGAAGATTATGAACTATAAAGCACTATTATCTATTATATGTGTATCTCTTCTCACGGTTAGTTGCGGTAAGAAGAAACAGCACGATGATATTATCGTCCAGCAGGTGGAAACCCCTAAGCCTCTGGCTCCTATACGTATGCAGGACTATCGCGATGTAAAAGATATTTTATGGCTCGGTAAGCAGTATCAGGTTGAAGTGTCGCGTATTGCAAACGACTCTCTGCCTATGGTTAAGGACGAATTGGGACAGCAGTTTGTTGATAACCGTATTACTCTGCGAATCATTCGTAGCGATGGTAGCGTTTTCTGTACAAAGACCTTTACAAAGGCAGCTTTCGACAAATGCTTGAACGATGATTATCGAAAGACAGGTATACTTGAAGGTTTTGTGTTCGATAAGGTTGATGGCTCTCAGCTCCTGTTTGCTGCAAGCGTATGTCATCCTCAGACCGACGAGTATATACCGATGATAGTAAGTGTAAGCAATTTTGGTGATGTGGATATCCGTTTGGATGGAAGCATGGATACTACAGGCGAAGATAAGGCTGAAAACTGAGTTCTCTCTTTTTGTCGATAAATAGAGCAAATAATTGCCAAAATTAAGGCTTTTTAACCTTGGTTTTGGCTTTATTTTTTTTTTTTTTTTTTATTTTTGCAAAGTGAAATGTAATGCAAAAGAGCATGCAAAATAGAATTTGTACACGCGTTGTGTTAGTTTTGATGCTCATGCTTATCAGCCAGAAGACTGTAGCACAGCAATCAACCATCAGCAACAATTTGCTGTACGATGCTACTCTTACGCCCAATCTTCGCCTCGGTTTGAGTCTCTCTCCTCACTGGTCGGTGGGCATTACAGGCGGTTATCGCCCCTGGCCTACCAGTGAGCAGACTTCCCGTAAGTGGCGTCATCTGCTGGTATCGCCCGATGTTCGCTATTGGACGGATTCTGTTTCCCATCGCCATTTCTATGGCATGAATCTTATTTATAGCCACTATAACGTAGCTGATGTTATGTTTCCCTTCGGCCTTTATAAGTCTGTTCGCGATGAGCGCCGTCAAGGAGACCTCGCTGCTCTTGGGCTTTTCTATGGCTATTCGTGGACTCTTGCCCGCAATCTCAGGCTCGAAGCTATTATCGGAGCGGCAGTAGGCTATACTTGGTTCTCCAGTTACAAGTGCGGTCATTGCGGTATGAAGGTGGGCGACGATCAGAAAGTGTTTGCTATGCCTCAGGCTGCACTCAATGTGGTTTACAACATTCCTAAGCGTTCTCGTCGTTCGGAGTACGGTACTCCAGCCGAAGTCCACGTCCTGCCTATCACCTACGAGTCCGATTCTGTTGAGGTCTATCAGCCCGAACTTGAGCAGATGCCTGAACCAGAGCCACAGCAGATGTTGGCAGAGACATCGCACGTTGAACAGTTGATAAACCAGAATCCGCTTTTGGCTCCAGCTTCAGAATATGGTACGTTCGATGTAGACAAGGCTGTTCGTAAGACTGATGGTGCCTTGTTTGTCTACTATCCAGTGGGCAAGTACGGCATAAACCGCTACTATCATGGCAATGGTGAGGTTATCGATCGCATAGTAAGTACCATTAAGGAGCTCCAGGCCGATCCAGAATGTCAGATCGAGAAGATTCTGATAGTGGGTTATGCCTCTGTCGATGGCGGGCAGTGGGGCAATGAGCGCTTGGCTTTGAATCGAGCCAATACACTTAAGAAATATCTGCGCAGATATGTTGATGTAGACGATACTTTGTTCGATGTCCGAGGTGGCGGAGAGGCTTGGGCCGATCTTCGTGAGAATCTCAACGATGCTGGCATGCAGCGGGCAGTCGACATAATAGATAAAGTGAAGGATCCTGCTACGCGCGAACAGCGACTCCGCAGTCTTAATGGCGGTCGGACCTGGAGGAAGATGATGTCTACCTTCCGCGACCATCGTAATGCCGGTTTAATCCGTATATACTTAAAGGAGAAACAGTAAAACTACCCGTTGGCGGAATTAATT
>DEHD01000040.1 GCA_002351725.1 Prevotella sp. UBA2809 | reverse complement strand
TCACTTGCGAAAGTTCAGTTAAAGATTTAAATGGAAAGAATTGTAAGAATTCTGAATCAGAGTGGATTGCTGACCCGCCAGTACATGGATCGCAAAACAGGCGAACAGCGAGTAATTAACACGGTTGTGCTGAAGCTGACCGATGGTACCGACACCTTCTTAGGTGAGATTACCGGAGAGAGAGCTGTGAACTGCCCTAAGTACGACCCGCAGTACATCTACAAGGTGCAGTGCTCGATGGTGGTACGTGAGTGGGATAGCACCCAAACAGGTGAACACATGAGTGCAACAACGATCTACGTTGATAAAATCAACATGATGTAATGACTTTAGAGTATCTTGAGATTATGGAAGACGTAAAGAAGAGAAAGTTACAGAAGTCGTTCAAGTCGAACACTCGTATTTACAGCGATGGTTCGATAGAGGTTGACCCACAGGCTCAGGGTGAGCCAAGCCAGAAGGATGTGAAGAAGGTGGGGAAGAGTAAGCGCTATATTACCAATGGTAAGAACCCGCTTACGTGTGTTGAACTGAAGTGTCCTGAGGATGTGCCCGACAAGGCGGCCTTCTTCCATAGGGAGCTGGCAAAGCTGACGAAGGACATGGAGATAGAGGAGCCGAAGATGCCAGAGGGCGTGTTTTTGCTGAACGAACCCTGTGTGAAGGTGAAGTTTGCGGCAGATGAACAGAGAGTTATGGCTTGGCTCACATTCGAGGTTGAAGGATTATTAGACGTAAGGACGCAGTTATACCAACTTTCAAGTAAGATCGACAAATGTTTTGTTATCAACGAAGCTTTGGTTCGCCAACCGAAGTAATTACCGCGGAACAGTTTCGGGCGCTTATCACGGCGCCTGAAACTTACAGAAAAGTAAAAGAGGCTCGCGAGGCGCTGGCACGAGGCGACAAAAACGCCTACGACAACAAGAAGAAAGGGTTGCCGTTTGTGATTTTCATTGCTACCTATGAAGAATGGGATAAGAAGTTTGAAGATAAGAAAACTGGCGAGGAAACCACACGCAGGGGCTGTTGGCGCAGTCAGCAGCATTGCCGATTGAACGGATTGTGTGTTATAGACTATGATCATGTGGAAGGCGATGTTCGCGAAGTTTGGGAAGAAGCTTATGCGAAATTATCTGACGAGGATAAGGCGAGAATCCTCTTTGTGTTCGTTACACCATCAGGGCATGGATTGAAGGTGGTTTTTATGGCAGATGCTGCTATTGGTAACCTGATTGACAACCAGATAGTGTTCTCTGTTAAACTGGGACTGAACCCAGACGAGGCCTGTAAGGATGCCTCAAGGGGTGCGTTCCTAACTACAAATGAAGATATAATTTTTATTAACAAAGAAAAACTGTTTACGTATGAAAACGAAGAATTTGGCAAGAAGTATAATGATGAGTATCACGCTGGTCATAGCCAGCCTACTATTGACATTACTAAGAGTGGTGCTGATGGTTCTAATCTGGCCGATGTGGAAAGTGCTGCAGAAGACCGACCTGCTATATCAGGATGTGATGGAGAGAACCAGTTGGCTGTTGATGCTCTGACCTATAACGGCGTGCCTTATCAGAAGATAATTGAGGCATGGAGTGAACAGCGTTTTGGTGGTAAGGATGGTGTGTCGAGGCATGAGGCCAGCGTGGTGTTGGCTCGCGATTTGTACATTATGACCGACCGCGACAAGAAGGCGACACTGGCTCTGCTGATGGCTCAGCCATGGGTAAAGCAGATTGTTGAGGAACGCCAGGAGGATGTGGAGCGCACCGTGAATAATGCTGCCGACTATGTTACTGCCCAGGAGAATGAGAATGCCAAGAAAGGTAAGTCATGGCTGCCGAAAATCTCGAAAGAGATGAAAGCTGCTTTGGAAGCCTCAGGTGCTCTCACGCAGGAGGCGGTTCTTTCTCCCCTCCCTTTGGAGGGGCCGGGGGAGGCTTCTGATGTTTACGCAGCATTGCCGCTGGATAAGTGGGCTGAAGAACTACTTGAAATGTCGGAGTATTACCCCTGCATGAAGGAGCTCTTCTTGAATGTGCATTCACATAAGATGGCTGCTGTTTTTTTTTCATCTGCGGCTTTATTTGGTACCTTAATGACACGAGCGTGGTACCATTTCTGGTTTGCTCCGAAGATAGTGAGAAGACTTAATTATTGCATCTTCATCATCGGTGATCCCGGTGCGGGAAAGCATCTGATAGAGGAGTTCTACAAGATTATTGCCGACCCGATGATTCAGGCAGACCATTGCTTGATTGATGCCGTGAACCGCTATAAGGAGGGCCGCACGGAGCGTACAACCTCTACAAAAGCCCAGAAGGGCGAGGCATTGAAACGCCCTGTAGTCGGCATCCGTGTTCATCCTGCCCGTACGGCTACAGGTGAGTTTATCCGCCACATGAATGCCGCTGTAGAGACGATTCAAGGCCAGCCTCTTAACCTCCACATGTTCTCGTTTGATGCAGAGCTTGACAACGTTACCAAACAGAACAAAGGTGGCGACTGGAAAGACCGCGAGGTGCTGGAGTTGAAGGCTTTCCACAACGAGGAGGATGGTCAGATGTACGCCAATCAAGAGTCGGTAACGGGTATGTTCAACGTGTATTGGAACTTTATCTACACCGGCACGCCCTATGCCCTGCACCGCAAGGTGAACCAGCGTAACTTCGGTACAGGAATGAGTACCCGCCTGGCTGTAATCCCGCTGCCTGATAAGGGCACTGCCCAGCGCCATCAGGAGGTGATAGAAGGTGCCGACGAGGTGCTGCGTGAGTGGGCTTACAAGTTGGATAAGGTTGAAGGAGAAATACCCATTGAGCCTCTAAATGACGAGACCTACGACTGGCAGTCGGCTCGCATGGAGATAGCCGAGTTTAACGGCGACAAGGCAGACCGAACATTGCTGAAACGTATTCCGTACTATGGCATCGGCATCTCGCTGCCCTTTATCCTGATGCGCCATTGGGAAGAGTGGCAGGAGCACCGCACACTGACAATGGACGATAGAGACCGCCGTTTGTGCCGCCTGGCAATGGACATTCAGTACAAATGCCAGCAGTTCTACTTTGGCGAAATGGCCTTCAACTACTTTGCCGACCAGAACAAGGAGTTTGTGCAGCGTCGCCGCACCACCCGCTATGATGAGTGCTTCCGCAAGTTGCCTGAGGAGTTCAATACTCAACAATTCATGGAGATATTCAACTGTTCGCACGCAACAGCATCGAGAGCCATTAACCGTTTTCTTGGAGATAAGGTTATAGAGAGAATGAAGTATGGTAAGTATCACAAAATAGTGAGTGAGTTACTATAAAATTTCTCACTTTCTCACTTTCTCAATTATGACATTAATATTTTTAAATTAAAAATGGAAGAGATAATTCAATTAAATAGTGGGGCGAAACTTTCGCCTCACTTTACATTAGGCGAGATGACGAAGAGTAGTAGTCATCCCGAGGTGTATAACATCCCAAGCCATGAGGCGATCGCGAACCTCACTAACCTCACAAAATGGCTGGAGGTGCTTCGTAAAAGGTATAATGCCAAGTATGGAGTGGGCGAGGAGCCCATCCGAATAAACTCGGGGTATCGCAGTCCGCAGTTGAATAAGAAGATTGGGGGCGTGGCTACAAGCAACCACCTTACAGGGTGTGCGGTGGATATACGCGTGCTGGGGATGGAGCAGCTGCTTCGCTATGCCACAATCCTATTGGATTATGCTGACGAAAGCCGTCTGGACTTTGATGAACTGCTTATCGAGAAAAACCGCTATGGCGCAGTTTGGCTGCACTTCGCCGTCAGGCCAAGCAATAACCGCCGTAAGGTAAACTTTATCAATGCGTAAAACAAAATCCAAGCCGTGAGTTTTTGCTCGCGGCTTGGATTATTTATTGATTCTTTATCTATTTTTATCTGTTATGCGCACTAATCGGTGACGCAGGTTTGCACCTTTTTGAGATTTTTGTTCTGACATATTTTACACCTTTTTGAGATTTTTGACGCTGCAAATATACACCTTTTTTAGATTTTCTGCAAGTATTTTTTTAAAAATCTTTATTGAAGATGATAAATCTGTATTTTATTGGTTGTAACAAGCTGGAGTGTCTTTACATACCATATACCTGCCCAGAGGAGAAGTTTGATGCTATTCTAGGTGGTGCCGACACAATAGGGGCTATCAGTTTCTGGGACAGACCATATGTGCCTGAGGAACTTGGTCCAAATGAGTCATGGCGCGTAGACGATGAGGTGTTTGTTGATGAGAATCATGTGGTATATTCAAAGGACAGGAAACGCCTTCTTTATGCCCCTATAACCTTTAGGGGTGATGAGTATGTGGTTCCCGAAGGGACATTAACTATTTGCGACCAGGCTTTCCTGGCACACGAGGGGTATCTGGAATTATATCTCCCTGCCTCGATTAAAGTTATAGGTGAGGACATCTTTGGCAGGGATGGAGGAAAGATGGTTTTTCTTTGATATTATACATTAATGTTAATTATTGTTGATAAAGTTGCAATTATTACAACAAAATCGCTATATTTGCATTCAAACAATCAATTTATTAATCTATGGAAAGAATTAGTGCATGGGTGATGGCTGCCACCCTCGTTTGCGGCTCAAGTTTGTTTACCGCGTGTGTTACTGATTATGGCGACAACCCCGTTACGCCCACAGTGCGTATAGCCATCGACAAGGAGAACTTCCCCGATGACAACTTCCGTGAGTATCTTCTCGACCAGGACTACGGCAAGGATGGCGTGCTTACCGAAAGAGAAATAATGAACATCACCGATATGGATGTTTATGATATGGAAATCAGCAGTCTGCAGGGCATTGAGTACTTCACCGCATTAACCATGCTGGATTGCGAGGACAACGAACTCACCACTCTCGACATTTCGAAGAATACCGCATTAGTGAAGCTTTATTGCGGCATGAATTATCTTACATCGCTCGATATTACAAATAATGTGGCATTAAAGAGCCTGTTATGCTATGATAACGAGTTGACCTCACTCGATGTTTCAAAGAATACTGCGTTGACATTTCTGGATTGTGAGGAAAACAAGATCACCGCTCTCGATGTTTCCATGTGTACCGAGTTGGAGTCGTTGACATGCGGAGATAATGAACTAACCCAACTTGATATTTCAAATCTCACGTATCTGGAGAGTTTAAATTGCAACGATAATTATCTTACTACTCTCGATGTTTCAAGCAATCCGAACTTAGAATATTTAAAATGTTATGACAATCAGCTTTCATCGCTCGACATTTCAAACAATCCGAATTTGTGGTTAGTATTCTGCGACGGTAATCAGATTTCATCGCTCGACTTCACAAATAACCCTCTATTGTCTTTTGTGTCCTTAACCCGAAACAAGATCAGCGGCCAGAATATGGACGCCATTATCACCGCTTTGGCGCAGAATGATAATCCAAATGCATACAACTTCGATGTGATTGATAATAGCTATGGCGACGAGGAAAACGTCTGCACTAAGAGTCAGGTAGCCGCCCTCAAAGCCAAGGGATGGATGCCTCGCTATTATAACGAAGAGGAGGATGAATGGATCGAATACGAAGGCAGCGACGAGTAAACCCTTAAAAACCCCAGGGCGAAATAATATCGCCCTGGTTTTTACTTGCTAATTCTTTTTATTATCTTGGCTGGGTTACCACCAACCACTACATTGTCGGGCACATCTTTCGTGACAACAGCCCCTGCGGCAACTACGGCATTCTTGCCGATGGTTACGCCAGGACAGATGATGGCACCGATGCAGATCCACGCATTCTCTTTGATGGTAACTTTTCCGAAATGGAAAAGGTTGTGCCTGTCGTTCAGGTCGTGATCTACCGTCACAATCTTAACCTCGGGGCCAATAAGCACGTTGTCTTCTATCACTACACGCCCAGGAGAGAGGATTGTGGCTCCTTTGTTGATTATGATGTTTCTGCCTAATGTCATCCGGCATCCGCAATCGCAATAGAAAGGAGAAACTATAGCCACGCTATCGTCTATCTTGCATTGGAAAAGTTCTTCCAGCAGACTCTTGTAATCAGGATCAGTAGGCTTCTTGGACGATATCTTAAGGCATAATTCATGACTCCGAATCATCTCTGCCTCAACGTTACGCATCCGAGGGTCGTTTTTGTTGCCCGCCCCAGTAGCATCTATCACGTCAAACATATTTTTTCAGTAGTTATAAAGGGTTTTACGTTACAAATATAAACAAAAGCCTCCATATCAGAGCGATATGGAGAAATTTTTTGTGCTTATTTTTTTGATTTTTAAGAAATTGTATGTATATTTGCCGCAGAATAATCTAAAACATCAGCTTATGAAAAAGCTTATCCTTCTTATTCTGATACTTATGTCGAGCATGATTCCGACGTGGGCACAATCAGTAGCTGCCGATGACATCGCTCAACTGCAGAAAGAGATGTACCAGCTCTACAATAAAAACGACGAGACGGCTTTTGTTGATATTACCAACAAGCTGAAGGAGGCGGCCCAAAAGGCTAACGACGAACGCACCTTCTACAAGGCATGGTCAAATCAGGCACTTTATTTTGCCAACCATCAGCAACGCAACAAGGGACAGCTCATCGCCAAGGATATGCAGCAGTATGCCCTGAACCACGACCATAAGTACGGCATCTATACAGGTACACATGTGATGGGCACCATACAGAGCATGATGGGCGACTATCAGGAGGGTATACAGAACTTCAAGAAAGCCATCAGCTTTCTGCACGAGAATTTCCCCAAAGAGAGTGCGGCGGCCTCGTGGATAGAGCTGGCCAGAATCAGCCTTACCAACAGAAAAATACATCAGGCTATCCAAGATGCCGAACAAGCCCTGAAGGAACCAAATATCAGTGCCATGCATAGGTTGAACGCATGGTCGGTAATCTGTCTGAGTAAGGTGGACACAGCTTTATATCAGGTAAAGGATGCGGCTGAATATCAGAAGGAGTTTGACTACGTTTGGGGCGAGCGCGAGAAAGCCAAGAAGGCATACGGGCGAGATGATTCAAGTGGTCCCGTCATCGCAGTATGGCGAAAAATCAATGATCATCAGTACGACGAAGCCATCGCTCTCTGCAATAAATTGAGATCGCCACTCTTCAGAAATGACTTGCTCAGCCTTATACACAAACGCAAGGGTGATTATAAAAATGCTTACTTGGTGCAACAGAGATATTGGGAGTTGCGCGACTCTATTAATAGCAGGCGTAACAACCACCTGCTGATGGAGATGACCGCCACTATGGACCTGGGACGAGTGGAACTCGAGGCTAAGGAGTTGAAGTTGCGTAACCAACAGATGCGACTCGACATGGCTGCCGAAGAGCTCGAGAACAAAAAGCTGGAGGAAGAGGCCCTGATGCTAAAACTAAAGAACCGTGACGCAGAACTGACTAACACTACTATGCAGCTGGAGAACGACAGACTTGAAACCAACAACAAGAACCTGCAACTGAGCGAATACCAATCGAAGATGCATGCCCAAGAGGAGAAGGAGCACGCACATCATATACTTATAGCAGCTGGAGGAGCTATAGCGTTGTTAGTAATCTGCTTCCTCAGTTTCTACCTATACCGCCGTCAACTGTCAGCACGCCGACTGAAAAATGCCTACCACCAGCTGGCGGTTGCCTACGACCAGCTTGAGGAAACCACCACCGCCAAGGAGCGCATTGAGAGCGAGTTGCGCATCGCCCGCGATATTCAGATGTCGATGGTGCCACAGGCTTTCCCTGAGCGTAGCGACCTGGATCTCTATGGACTGATGTCGCCTGCGAAGGAAGTGGGTGGCGACCTCTACAGCTTCGAGATTATCGACAATCAGCTATACTTCTGTCTTGGCGATGTAAGCGGCAAGGGCGTTCCTGCTTCACTCTTTATGGCGCAAGCCATCCGCCTTTTCCGCGCTATGGCCAAGCAGCGGCGTAAACCCTGCGATATTGCCAACCGCCTGAACAATGAGCTGTCGGAGAACAACGATAACGGCATGTTCGTTACCATGTTTATTGGCGAAGCCGACCTCACTACCGGCCATCTTTACTACTGCAATGCCGGACATAATCCTCCACTGCTCGATGGCGAGTTTATCGAAGTAGAATCGAATGCCCCCATCGGTCTGTGGCCTGAACTCGAATATGTAGGTGAAGAGATAGACAACATCAGGGGCAAAATGCTTTTTATCTATACTGACGGACTGAACGAGGCCGAAAACCAGGCGCAGGAGCAGTATGGCGACGACAAGTTGCAACAGATGATGCAACAAATGAAATCAGATACTGCCAAGCAAGTAATCGATGCCTTCAGCGAGTCGGTTGAGTCGCACCGCAACGGTGCTGAACCTAACGACGACCTCACGATGCTCGCCATCAGGTGCCTGGGGTGATTATAATACTATTTGTTTATCCGATTCCTCTCGCTTAATCGCAGCCTTGGTATTCATAGCTTCATCGTTACTTACAATCAACGTTTGGCGCCAACGCTTCAGCTGTGGGAAATACGTTTTCATCATGCCGATATACTCCTCTTTGGTGATGGGCTTCTCCAGCCCCTCGTTTACTGCACCAACAAACTGCGCACAATGTTCAATCATCTCTTCCATCGTGCAGTCCTGCAAGAATTTTCCATCCTTGTAGCAGTACATGCAGTAATCTTCGTTCTTACTACCGTCGGCATTCGTGCCGAGGACATCTTCTGTGAGCGGCATGCCGCAACTCTGACAAAATCTTTGTTCTTTATTCATATTCTTATGTTGATCTCGAAGTAAGTACTAATTCCATTTCTTTTCCGCTCCATTCTTCACCATCTATCACATAGGTGTCGGTACCAGTCACAACGAACCCTACCGACTCGTAACAATGAAGGGCCGACGGGTTATTGTCAAACACCCCAAGAGTGATTTTCTTGGCGCCAAACTCCTGTTGTGCCTTCTTAATGGCCAATTGCAGCATCTGTTTGCCATAGCCTTTACCTCGCAGCCGGTCATCTAGGATGACAAATCCCAAACGAATAACAGCCTTTGAAGGCTCAGGATAACGCAGCATGATATGCCCCACGATGTTGCCCTCACCATCGACAGCAGTAAAGGGAAAAATATTATCGGCAGCATATTGCGCAGCCATATCCTCAGGCTCAGGAGGAAACACAGGATAACGGTCGGCACTCCACTTACGAAATGCCGTCTTATCCTTTATCCATGAGAAGATTGTTGGAGCATCACTGATTGTAAATAATCGAAGATCCATTTTCTAATCTTAACTACAAATTATAAACAGCCTTACGGCACTTTTGTTTGTCTTTCTCGGTCAGCGCGGGATGCATGGCTGTGCCGCCACGCTCGATGGTACTTACGATTTTGAAACCTGCATAGCGGGCTATCTCACGCATGGCACGGATAGCTCCGCGCGACTGTTTGAACAGAATGTTCCAAGGCCAGGGCGTGGTGCAGGTGCTGATAAGGATACACTTCTTACCTTTCATCAGCGGTTCTGGAAAACGATTAGTATCACGCATCATGCCATACACCTGACGGTCGAACATCAGTTTCATCTGTCCAGGGATGTTGCCCCAGTAGCAAGGTGCACCCATGATGATCGCATCAGCCTGCTGCATCATCTTCAACACCCGCTGCGAATCATCCTCAGCCAGCACACATTTCTGCTTCGTGCGACACGCCATACAGCCTGTGCAAGGCTTCACGGTCAGGTCGTTGGTATAGACCATCTCCACCGTGTCGCCTCGCATTTCAGCCTCCTCCTGCATAATGCCAAGCATCTGCGATATCAGTCCTTTCTTACGTGGACTTCCGTTTATTATCAGTATATTCATATCTGAAATCTATTTATTTTACCCCATGGACAAGCGTTTTCAGGGTGTAAACGGATTTTGATGCGGTAATAAAAAGAATATTACGCTCTTTTCCACCTCAATCACATTCTGACAAATACTTTGAGCGAATAGCCTTTGGAAGTTTCGATGCAATGAGTTTGTATGACTCTTTTATCAACCCCTTTACTATTGCTTCGTCCATTTCTTCATAATAGACGTCGCTCCAGTGCGTTTTGTTCCAATGATAGGCTGGTGTCACTGTAGAGAATTGTTCTCTAAGTTCGATATTTCTGTCTGGAGATAACTTCAAGGCGATTCTTGAAACTCCGTCCTTCATATCATATCTGCCACCGCCTAACCATAGACAGACGAATATCTTTCCCTCCAAGCGGAAGTTAAGGATGTCTTCACCAAACGCTTGGTCTTCGGTCACTCCTGGAAGTGATAATGTGTACTCTCTGACCTCTTCAATATTCATACCCAATCAAAGTTGACTATTTCAGAACCAATATTGTCTTTGTAGCGGCTTCATTTTCCCACGCAATATCTATACAGTGTTGATAATCTGTACTTTATGAGTTAAACCGTACAAATGAACTTTGGGAAATGGAATTTCGCGATTCCCATCCCTTTAGTTCATAGGCAGGTCTTCCACTAAACTCGCCCTTCTCACTCAGAAGAGTATCATCATCTGTTCTGCACTATTGCGCTGCAAAGATAATCAATAATCACAAGATAACAAAGAAATTCGAAAGAAAAATCCTAAAAAACAGAAAAAATGAGCGATATTCTTTTGAATTTCAAAATTATTTCGTAATTTTGGATAGAAAAAGCAATCTTTCTTTGTATAAAGGCAGTTCGGGGGATTGGGAAATGTCGCGGGTTACGATTTGGAGACCGTTCTCAATTCCACGTTCTGCTTTGGATTGCTTTCAAAGAACTCCGACTCAGAGCCACCAGCCGTTTCTATGACCCTTCATCGGGTGCAAAGGTACGAAGATTTTTTGAAATCACCAAACTTTGTAGCCGCAATATAGACTTCATACCGCTTAATAAACGTGAAATCGTTGCCTAAATCGAATTGTTTTTGTACCTTTGCACCCCAAAATAACACCGAGGCTTATATTTGCCTCGCGCAATAATGGATTTACGGAATATGAATAGACTAGCTTACATATATATAAGTATGATTGTCGTGACCTTGTTTGGTTGCAACGGCAGGAAGATCACCTCTCAGTTAGAGGCTGTCAGCAAGATTGCGGATGCCAACCCGGACTCTGCACTTATCGTATTGGATGAATACAGCAAACAAAAGGATGATTGGGGCAAGGCCGACAGAATGCATTATGAACTCATACGGCTGAAAGCGTTGAATAAGTCTGGAGTGAAAATCAAGTCAGACTCTATCATAAAAGATGTTGTCACATACTTTGATGGCAATGGGGAACATAACGAACAGATGTTAGCCTACTACCTGTTAGGGAGGTTTTATGCTAACATCGGAGAAGCACCACAGGCTTTACAGACTTATTATGATGCCATAGATAAAGCCGACACTTTAGATTCCAACTGCGACTATGGGACTTTGGCTGCTATATACGGACAAATGGCGAGTATTTTTCATCAGCAATATTTGCCACACGACGAAATCTGGGCCGTTCGACATTATGTGAAATGCATTGGTCAACTTGGTAATGAAATTGAATATACTATTGCTCAGAGCCAACTAATGAAGCCATACTATTTGCTTGGCGAGAATGATTCCGTATTACAGATAATACAAAATTCGTATAAAAGACTAACAGAACTTGGAGAAACTAAAAGAGCGGCTGGTTTACTGCCTACTGCAATTTATATCAATATCGAGCGGAATTTGCTATCCGAAGCAGAAAAAGAGATAACGGTCTTTGAGCATGAGTCTGGTTTATTTGATGATAAAGGTAATATTGCTGGTGGACGCGAGCACTATTATGCAACTAAAGGTTTCTACGAGTTAGCAAACAACGACTTTGATTCTGCGGAAATATATTTTAGAAAGTCTATACAGTTCGGACATTTTTCTGATGCCTATAAAGGGTTGTTGTCTGTCTATCGCCATAAGAATGTGCTAGACTCCATTATTCATTTCTCACTTTTGTATGAGGATGCGCAAGACTCCTTGCACAATCAGATGCAAATAGACGCCACTCACAGAATGTCATCTCTATATAACTACAGCCGCAGTCAAAAAGTAGCAGAGCAAGAAGCACAGAAAGCCAGAAATGCTCGTCTGTGGATTATTGGGATTCTTATATCTGTTGTTTTTGGTGGGATTTTGATTTTCTATATCTACAGAGACTACAAGAGGAAAAGACAAGACGAAATAGAAAAACTGGCTATATCCCTCAATTCTGCCAAAAAAGAATACCAAGACATACAAGAAGAACTCCAAAGGCTAAAAGATAGGGATTATAAGAAACTTATTGCTGAAAAAGAACTGAAGGGGAAAGAACTGAAAATGACAATTGAAGAACTTGCTGATGCGACAGGCCTTCCATCTGTAATTGACAATCTAAGTGATTTTGAAAACAGCAAAATTGTAGGGGTATTCCGCAAGAAGAAAGATTTTAGGTCTGACAATCCTATACCAAACAAAGCGGAATGGCGAGCTTTAGAAGTACAATTTAGCAAAGATATGCCATCTGCATACAAGATTCTTGCTAAAGACAAGAAACTTTCTCCTTTGGAACTCCATGTCTGTATGCTATTGATTCTTGACTTTGAAGACAGTTCTATAGTCAACATGACAGACTCTATATCACAAACTATAACCACAGCCAAGTCTCGGGCTAACAGGAAAATCTTCAATGAAAAGAGTGCTCAAACCTTAAAAGCTGGGCTTTTACAACTCATAAAGGCCAATTGATTTAATCTGACTTAAAAATCACGCAACCCCTTGATATACAAAAGGTTTTAGGGGGGTGATTCCTTTTTTGTCTTCATTTGACTTACTGAAAATGAAGGCAAAGATTTCTTTTATGTTATAATCGCCGTACCTTTGCAGCATCAAAACGAAAACGTTATTAAAAAACGAAAAGATTAACATTAGTATTGAGTATGCTGTTATTCGTCGGTGTAAGTTTTGCCGATACACAGCAATTGTCATCGTATGAAGCGATTATTCTTCATGCAAGTATTACAGATCCGACAAAAGATCAAGAACCCTACAAATTGGGGCCTGTAAAAATCCCGTCGGTTCAACAGGACGGGCACTCCATCAAATTTGTGACATCTTGTGATGGTTGTACATTGAAAATAACAAGCGATGATGGTGATATAGAGTATTTGGTTACTATACCAGAAGGGGCAACTACCATTTCACTCCCTTCGTACCTCTCAGGCGAATACTGCTTACAGATTATACGTGGAAGATTTTGTTTCTGGAGTTACATCTGGTTATAGAAAAAAATGGTCATGACTGCGGATAGACCTAAAAAACCACAAAAGAAATAGTATTAACAATTTAAAATTTAAGCAAAATGAAAAAAGCTTTATTTGTTGCAGCAATGCTGCTTGGAACACTTTCTGTTTCCGCAAAAAACGTGGTACCAGTTCACACTTCATGCGGCAAGACCGCTTACATTGACACTGACCGCACCACAGTTGAGAACACCATGAAGCAGGTAATGGCTATCGATGAGGCCCTCTGCGGTGGTGAGTAATAATTAACCTGATTTGTGTAGTGGGATAGGGCTTAATTGCCCTATTCCATTACGCCTATTGATTAAGTTGAAGAATAGAATGAAAAAGAGAAATGTTATATTAGCATTTGCGCTAATCGGTATTGTTAATGCATCTGCCCAAACCGTGGACTTCTCCAAGTTCCAAAAATCCGCTGAGTCTGACTCCATTGCAAAAGTGGTGTTGGAAAATTCTCAGTATCTCATCATCTACGATTACGAATATGTCAGAGATGCCGAATTTCCTGAAGACAAGAGATCCGGTATGACAATGTTACAGGTGGGAAAACGCTACAACCGCTTTATGGATTACAATGAGTTTCGCTTCGATTCACTGATGGATGCAACCGCCAAAAGCCTGAAGCCTTATGCTGAGACAGGCCCCATGATGATGCAGGCTCTCAAAAAAAGAAAGTTCAGGGAAAACATTGTCATTGACAAACAAAAAAGCACGGAGACAATCCAGAGAACGGCAGGACTGGTACAGAGATACCAGTATGACGAGCCTTGTCCAACGCTAAATTGGGAACTGGTCGAAGGTGACACAGTCATTGCCAGCTATAATTGTAAGAAAGCATTAACCAGCCTTTGGGGACGAGACTATATAGCATGGTATGCTCCAGAGGTTGACATGCCGTATGGTCCCTACAAGTTTAATGGCCTGCCTGGCTTGATTTTTATGGTTGCCGATACTCGCGGTCATCATCAATTTACGCTAAATGGTCTTGAAAAGGTTAGTCAGTATTATCCCATCTATCTTTGGGCAAGCAAGGACATTATCAAGACCAGCCGTAACAAAGTGCGCAAAATTTACAAAAATTATTGTGCCGACCCTGTAGGTGCATTAACAAGTAATGGTGATATTCAAGTACCAGATGATGTAAAAGCATCTGTTAGTGTTAAACCATATAATCCTATTGAACTTGAATAAAATCCAAATGATACTGACGCAGCTCCTATGTGTCTGTGGATTGCAAGTGGCCTATCCGCAGACACAAGGTGATGCAGTCTCAATGTCTTTTGAGGTTAAGGACACAACAACACTTGAACCTCTAGTAGGTGTGACTTGCCGGGTATATACCTCCTCAGACAAGTTTTACACTTATGCCATATCAGATAAAAATGGTATCGTTAAACTAAGTCCTCATCAAAGTGACTGGTTGGAGTTTACGTTTATGGGATATGAGAAGCAAAAAGTCAGAGTTAATCATTATCATCTAAAACAGGCAAATATCGTCTATATGAAGCCAAGTTCAGTTACTTTGAAAGAAGTGCAAATCAAAGCTCCTCCAATCAGTGCCAGGAACGACACCCTTGTTTACCGTGTTGGAGCTTTTGCCAAAATTGGAGACAAGCATCTGGAGGACGTTCTCAAACGCCTGCCCGGGGTGAAGGTATCTGAAAATGGTACCGTTTCTGTGCAAGGTAAGGCTATCAACAAATTCTATATTGAAGGTATGGACTTGATGGGAAACAATTACAATCAAGTCACTCAGAATATGCCCATCGATGCAGTAACAAGCGTCGAAGTTCTTGAAAATCACCAGCCCGTGAAAATGCTTCAGGGGAAACAACTTTCCGACAAAGCAGCACTAAACATCAAGATTGACAAGTCGCACAAATCACGCCCTTTTGGAGAATTGGAGGGAGGATTAGGGTTGAGTCCGACAAGATGGGACAATCGCGCATTTGTTACCCACATCGCAAACAAGAGCCAACTACTACTTTCGGGAAAGATGAACAATACAGGCAATGACTTGTCAGAGGAAACCACAGAACATATTGACGTAACCGACTTGGAGGCATTCGAGCCTATCACTTCTCCATTACTGACAACAGATTTGGTACAGGAGCAACTCCCGCAGAATCGTTATCTATACAATAAGTCCTATGCTGGCGGTGTCAATTTCCTCAGAAAGTTGTCTGACAATTCTACTCTTCGCTTTAACACCCAGCTTTACGAGGATCATTCTTCACGAAATAACAGTATTGAATACATTTTTGGTGGCTTTCATCCTTTGAGTCTCAGGGAAGATGCCAGTATGAAGAAGAAAGACTTTACGATAGTACCGATTCTCAAATACGAACTTAACTCAGCAAATACTTTCGTGTCCGATGAGTTACGCGTTAGCGTTAGCAAGAAATCTGCTATCACTGCCATATTAAGCAACGAATCTTCAATTAATGAGACTGTAAAGACACACCCGTCATACATCCAGAATTATTTCTCATCTTCATTCCCGGTCGGAAATACAATCTTGCAGGCGAAATCTTTGATACGCTATTTTGACAGGACGGAAAGTCTTAATGACATATCTGACTCAACAATTATTTATAATTGCTCGAACCGTTATGCATTTAAGTCCTTTGTCGCAAAGGGTACCTTGTCCACTAAATTTTTGCTTTTCCGCAATTACCTTGATCTCGGAGTAAAAGCATATTATCACGACAATAGCTATGATTACAATGGAAATACTCATCATCAAGACCTGAATGTTATTTTCTCACCGAGTTACTATGTGAAATACGGGAAACGCAGTGGCCTCACCATAGCACTGCCAATAGGATGGATGTATGCCCGTCTGCTTCCTGTCAATGAATCAATAAAAAATCGAGGTTTCTTCTCGCTCTCTCCAGAGATTTCTTTCAATCATGCGTTCTCGGATGAATTCTCTTTAGGTTTCTCTGCTTCAATAGGCAATAGTAATGACACTAAGCCATTCTATTCGCCAGACTTTCTTCGCATAGGTTACAGAACTGTCTATTTGTATGACAGCAACCTGTATAAGAACACAGATTATTTGCTGTCATTAAGGCTGAAATACAGGAATCTCGCCTCAATGTTCTTTTCCAACCTCTCTGTTTCCTATTCAAATGGAAAGCGCGAAAGTTACTTCCATTATGACTATACGGATTCTCTGAATATCATCAGGCAAATACAGGGAGAGAATAATTACAAGACATTCATCATAAACGGAATGGCAGATAAAACGTTTGTAGATGTAGGGATTTCACTGAAAACAGAGATTTCGTATAACCAAAGCGGTTACTTGTTATCCCAATCCACAGAACATATCTACAACAGGTCTCATGTCTTGTCAGGGATGGTCAGCACCACCTTTCAGAAATTTAAGTGGATGAGACTTGTTCTTGATGCTACAGGAACGTTATTTTGGGAAAGGAATAGTTATCACGATTCAGAGACAATGTCAAGTCTCAATGCTAATGCTTCTTTTTATTTCTTCCCATTTAAGGGATTTGAAATAAAGATGAAATGCCAAGATATAACTAACAAAATAGCAGAGTCGCAATATGAGAGTCAAATGTTTTTTGATGCCAGTATGAACTACAAAATCAGCAAAATAGGAGAGATAGGATTAAGTGGTACAAACTTGCTGAACACCAATTCATATTTGGTCATCCAAAACTCAGGTCTTAACAGTTGCGGCTCATTCCTGCCACTTAGGGGCAGAGAAGTCCTATTAAGATTGTTATTAAGAATTTGAAATAGAAAGTTTTCCCTCAACTATGATATCATATGAAGAGTAAAATTGCATCAATTATGATAATTATTGCTGTTTTCTTGGTTGCAATCATTAGATTGGTTAATAATACCGAGAGCATTGTTCTTAATTGGGATATATATGGAAATATTGCTAATTATGGACCTGCATATCTAATTTTATTCTATCCATGTATTTCAACTTTGACATATTGGATTTTCCGCTATTATGAGCAGAATCCATATAAGATAAAGTGGTTGCCTAAAATTAAGAATTATGAAAGCAAGTCAAAAGCATTGGCTACATATATACAATCAACAAACCTGCTACTACTTCTTATTATATTATATGTTACATTATGCTCAACCCAGTTGGTACATATGCGCCCATTGATAATTGTGCTAATACTCCTGCTTATGGTAGTACCTTATATTTATATATACAACAAAATAAGAAAGAGTAATAGTGGTACAGATTAATCACCCTTTAATGAAATATACAAAAGCAGACCTGACTGCCTAACAGGAGCGGAAGCCGAAAAGCTATATGAGTAGGCAATTCAAATATCAAATAATAATGAAATACAAATTTATCTTATTTAGTGTTCTTGTGGCAGGCTTCACGTCTGCATGTTCTTCTGATGATGAGTTCCAAGAACTTGTTGAAAAAACTTCAGGAGCTATCACTTCCACTATGCTTGATACAATTAGTGTCGCACAAAGCGACAGTATCATTCCTATTGAGGGTTGCCGCGATTCATTACCTAAGAAACCAACGGCATTAACACGTTCAACAGACAATGATTACACATTATTAAAAGAAGAGCTGAACCAACTCAATGAAATTCCTATATATCTAAAGGTAAAAGGAAATACAACAGACAAGCACTACCTAAGTGCTTCTGCCAAGGGAAAGGAACTGACGGTAGAGGGTTTCAATGCGAACTCAACTAATCAGCAGTTTTATATAAAAATTTTGCCTGCATATACAGGAATTCCATACCTAATATATTCTAAGAAAACCGATACGCCAATAAGACTAGGCGCATACACAAGTGCACCGGATACCAAGATCCTTTATGCCAGCCAGGATGCGACTGGCAGTCTATTTGGAGCATCGTGGGATATTAAGCGGGGGCAATACTCTGACAAATCATATATTATAGAGAATCAAGACTACCCACAACAAGGAAGCAGTGGCTACTGGCTTGATATATATTATAGTGTTATCACTGTAAACGGCTCTAAAATATCTTTTGCGAAATACAACAACTTACCACGTCAAGAATTTGAAATAATACCCGCAGAAGAATTTGTGGTGAAAGATATATATTTCGATGTAGAAGCATCTTCAATTCTGTCAAAGACACCAAATCAAATATTCTCTGATTCTTATGTAAATAATGGCCAGATAGCTCAAAGCCACAAATTTGTCATAAACGAATCATACAAAGAAACATCTACGTTTAATAGGGAAACTTCCTATAATGTCTCCATAGCAACAGAATTTAAAGCAAGTGTTCCTTTTATAGCAAGTGGAAAAATCACGACGTCGGTTTCTGGAGGTCAAAAATTTGCCTATGGAAGTTCGGAAGAGGTTACTAAAACCATTACTAGGGAATATCCTGTAGAAGTCCCTGCATATAATATAGCAACAATGAAATTGACACTATATAAATACGATATGGATGTCGACTATATTGCCACTTGTATAGGAAAAATATCAGGAAAAGAAATAAAGATTAAGGGGCGTTGGCAAGGTGTAAGTTACGAAGAGTCTAATGCCGTACTCAATCTGACACCTATTAATGGCTCTCAGGCTCAGAGTAGAAGTGTTGTGATAACAAAAGAAATGCTGGAAACAAATAAAGTTATTAAAATACAATGAAGAAAGTTGTTACCGTATTAATGACTATTTGGATTGTTTCCTCTTGTGCAACAATTCCAACTACATCACGGTTTGATGTCATTTCCATTAGCATTGGTATTCACAAGGAGGACATTTTGAAAGAATTTGGCCGTCCTTTCATGTATGACATCTATATTAAAGAGGGAAAATCTATTGAAGTCTTATATTACAAAGAGCCAGTCCGTGTTGCAAATTGTCCCTATATCGTTACGACTACACTCTACTTTGAAAATTCAATTCTTCAAAAGTTTACACAAAAAGATAGACTTATAAAAGATTTTGAGATTCATAAAGATAGTATAAAGTAATTAAGTTGGAGGAAGTTGCCATTTTTTTTTGTGGCACTTCCTCCTATTATTTGTTCATTAAACACTTACATTTTTCGGGCATGTTTTTTCTTACGTTGCATCCGGCGGCGGAAATCTTCATCTTCGGGGTCATAGACGGGGTTGTTGGTGTCGAACAAACCCAATGAAGGGAAGCTGATAGATGAGCCAGATGTGTGCTGATGTGATTCCTCTTGACGCTCTTCCTGTCTTAGATTAAACTCCAGTTTGGGTCCATCGTTCTTCCTTGTATGTTGCTGATATGTGGTCTTGGTCTCCAGTTTCTTCTTCGCATTTTCGTCCAAATACAAGACGATATTAGCAAATGTGAGGTCGCGCTTTATCTGAGAAGCCTTGAATGTCAGCCCGTCTTTCGTGAAGCGCAGACCCTGTATGTCCTTGTAGTCTCGGCTATCCTTCCGTTTCATCACAATCTCCACATCAACGCCCTGTTTCCTGATGTCCGCCTCAAACTCTGGCCACGATTTGGACTGGAGTAAGGCGGTCATCACGATGCGGTAAATCTCATATCTGGTCTTCTCCTGTCCTCTTAATCTCTCAGTTTTAGTATGTCCCTTGCCATTGGAAAAAGTGAGCCCGTACTTTCGTTTAAGCAGTTTCGTCACCTGTTCGTTTCGCCTAAAATCGTTCTGGTCTGAGATGGTCTTGCCCTCGTTGTTGATACGGTTATAGACCAAATGGCAATGGGGATTGCCATTATCGAAATGGCGCACAAGGAGAAACTGGGTATCCTTGATGCCCATCAGTTCCATGTATTCCTTTGCAATCTTCGTCATCATCTCGTCTGTCAACTTGTCCTTGTCTTCTGGAAGAAAACTCAGGGCAATATGGCCTACAGGTTTTGAGATTCTGGGATTCATCTGCCGTTGGAACTCAAAGCTGTCTATGATGTCCTGTGTCGAGGTCTGTTTATAAGTATCCCCTTAAGAATGGAGGATATTCAGTATGTAAGATTACTGAAGGACAGGCATTTATGTTTGAGTTTTATAGGTCAAAGCATTAAAGTTATTGTATCGCGATATCACTAGTGTCTCGTCTTAACGGGACACTAGTGATTCAATTATATGTGAATGTAAGGTAGTATCATCTATATGATCTCCCTTTCCTTTCTTCTTCATTCATGTCGTCAATGTCATCATAGTTTCCACGTTTGCGTGGGTTATTATCACCATTAGATGATGGAACAAAAGTGGAACTGGAGTAGAGCTTCATGTAGCTGAATATTGTTTTCTCTATGAGGGATATAGCAGCGGAGCGTTTGTCGGGTCTCGAAAATTCTTTACGGATATAGGCTTCGATGCGTGGCTTGTGGTATTTGGCTATAACCTCTTCTTTCGTCAAACTACCGTTTTTGAAAGCCACAAAGTCCTCGTTGCTCATTTTCTCCTTGTATTCCTTGGAGCCACCTGTAAACTTCATCATGATATGGCACTGCCCCTGTTTGTCCTTATAGGCATGGGTGGCTTCTACATCGATGAAGGAGGGTAGGACATAACGTTCTGGATATGCCTTGCGCTTCAGATCCATGTTTTCTTTACGTAGGCTGTCAATCTCCTTATGAGCCTTCTCGTTTAGGGCTGCACTCTGTTTATTGTTGTTACGCAATAGCTTGTTTTCATCCCTTAAAGCCGAAATGACTTTTTGATCCTGTTCATGTAGTTGCTTCCGTCGCTCTATATCCGCCTGAAGTTGCAAGACTTTTTCAGTCAGTTGTTCCACTTGTTGCTGAAGTTCGATGTTCAATGGGTCTGCCTTTAGATCCTCTACGAGTTGGTCGATTTTCTTGTAGAGTGCATTCTTAGCATCCTTGGAGAGGAAAGACTTGCGGACAAGCGACCTAAGGGAAGAGATATTTTCAAGAGCTTTTTTCTCCTTGTACTGTATGGCATTGAGGTGTTTTACGTTAGAACTGCTGCCACGTTCCATCTTGAGACATTCAGCCGCGACGGTCTGCATTCTTGAGGTATCCGGACGTCCCAGACGTAGTGAAGTGCCGTCATCGTGTGTCCAATCTGCCACAAAATGAGCATGCAGGTTCAACTTCGAAGGGTCAGGATTGGTTTTGTTGAAACCTTCATCCCTATGGATATGAATCTGAATACACTTGATGCCAAACTCTTTTTCAAGTTGCTTTGCCAACAGTTGCAGGTCAGCCATCGTAGTATCAGGCTTGATGACGACAGCTGCCTCACGGATAGGAGCTGCTTTTGCCTGCATTTTCTGTCCAACGGTGGCCTGATAGCGTTCTGCGATTTCTTTGCGAATATCTGATAAGGTCTTTCCTGCGTATCGAGGATCAACCCAGTGTTCGTTGTTTGGTGTAAGTTCGTTGATGACATAGTCAAGTTCCTTCATACGCCAATTGTGAATCTCACACCCTGGTTTAACAGGGTCGAAATGTATGCATGTCTTTTTTGCCATATTGTTTTTCTTGCTTTAGTGATTGATGTTTCAAAAGATGGGGTCAAGGGGCGAAGCCCTTGTGGAAAGGTTCTTAGGGAATGCTTCCCTGAGCCCATGTGCACTCTTTAGGGTGCTAGTGGGCTACCACCCTTCTAAGGAAGAGTGGCAGAGAACTCCTGCGGAGGGCTTTTGTCTGCCATATTCGATGCAAAGGTTGCGAGGTTGCGGCTTTTTGATGTGTATATTGTTGATAACCAGTGCATAACTTTAAATTTTAGCGCAACCTGTCAACTTAGGTCTTTCTTGTTGACCGCCTTGCTCACATACTGGCGAGAACAGCCCAGAGCATCAGCCAGTTTCTGTAGATTAACCTCACCGCCATAGGTGTTATAGATAATCTTCAGGCTCTGTTCCTTGGTGTAGCCCTGATACATTCCACCGCAAATCTCCTGATAGACCTTCTCGGCAGCACTCTCGAAATAGAGCATACACTGAACTGAGTGAATCATTTCATCACCAGAGATAATATCTTTCTGATAGTAATCAAAAGTTTTCTCCCATAACAGATGGGTGACGATAGTCCAACGGAGGATGATAATCTGCAACTTACTATAGACATACTGCATGTAGTCATCGGCTGAGGACTTTTTGTCTTGCAACATGTTGTAGTAAGTGCAATAGAAATCTTTAGCCTCAGGGGAAAGGGTTAGTTCCGTTGGCTCTACCTTCAACAGTTCCCTTATGAAATCAGTCCAGTAAGGCATAATGCTTTCAGAGAGTTGTTTGTCTGAATAGTACGTGACTGGAACCTTATCGGGATAAACAAATAGAATACGCTGGTTAAAGCCACTGACCATCAACTGAGGATTGCCGAATGTCGACTTTAACAGCCCTGGTTGGATGCCGCCAAGAATATCCAGGAATGGCTCTCTGATGAAAACTGGGTCTTCCGTTTTACGGTCGATGCAGAAACTGGTACTATCCCAGATGGAGAGCATGTTACTGATGATGCCACTACGGTTATAGCGGTCAAAGTCGTCTATCATTCCTTTGATCTCATCACGGTATATCATCTGTGGCATAAAGGATAGTGCTTTGTAGATAGCTTCAGGGGTGGTGTCAGTGAGTGACAGCTTCTTACAGATGGGTTTCGGTTTGTTGGTTCCATCGTCCCTATCAGTATTTCGTAGTTCTTCATAATATGCCATCACTGCTTCTTCGTTCAGTTCATTGATAGGCTTGTATAGCATCTTCACAGGGGCACTCTTATTGCTGCCGCTGGGTGCTACATGACATATCCACATAGAGGGATAGTTTGTGTATTTGCCGTCAAACAGTTTGATAGACTTGTTGACGGCAATACTCACAATGGCATAGATGGTTGTGATAACGATGTCTGCATCACACTGATAGACATCAACAAAGTTCTTGATGATGTCTTGAATCTCCACCTGCAAACACTCAAAGGGTAAACATTGCTGGTTAATCATAGTACAGGCCATTAGCGGTTATTACTTGGCAGATGATGAACTCGCTGCCGAATCTCTTTCAGCATCTCCTCGGAATTGATGCCATAGCAGTCTTGTTTCCCTCCCTCAATCCATTTATAGAGTTCATCCTCGTAGAAGTAGAGTTTGTTACCTCTTTTGTAGTTGGGGATGATACCTTTACGGGCATTGGCGTAGATGGTGGGCTTTGCCTTACCGGTAATTCGCATGGCTCCTTGAATGTCGGTGAGGACATGGCGGTTAGATACTGATGACTGCTCAATAGGAGTAGTCATTCTAGACAACTCATAAACGAGTTGGGTAAGCTGATCGACTTTCTCTGTCAGATTCTGAATTTGTTGTTCTATCATTATTTTGCCTGTCCCTTTAGTGGAACATCGCTGCAAAGGAACAGGGTTTATCAACGGTATATCCAAATACCGCTATAAACTAAAATAAACTGGGAATAAACTATACTGTTGAGCTTATTCCCAGTGATTGTTGATTATATTTGTTTGATAAGTTCTTCTGTAATATGACCGCCGAATTTCTTCGATATACTGCGGTTGTCACCCCAACATACTTTAGGGATTGGAATAGATGGATTTTTCGACTCGCTTGAAGTCAACTTTGTTGTAACGGTGCTGAATTCTACCTCTCTCAACTGGTTGGGGAATACTTCTTTTATGAAAGTCGCTCCAAAGACATTAGACTTTTTGAGGAAGAACTTCACGACAAAGCCAATGTGGTATATGTCTTCTGTATTAAGAGAACTGAATTTTGATGTAGCCTTAACCTCAAAGGGAAGACGAGTCTTACGTCCATCCACAATCAGATCTAATGCCCGATTATCAATAGTCAGGTAAATATCCTCCAATACTATCTGGGCATCCTCAACGGGCAGATTCTTCCTTACGTATTTCTCCACGTAAGTATAGTAGAGTTTCTTATACATCGCAGTCTCTTCTTGCTGGGCTTTACTAATCGTTTCAGGAACAGAAGGGGAAAGAATTGGTGGTACTTCTTCCACCTTATTATATATATTAGGCTCCGCTGTATGATATTCTTCTGAAGGCTTGCTTTCTTCAACGAAAGTAGCTGGTGGTGGGAGAAGAAGTAACTGTTTGGCTGGCTTTTTCTTTCCCTTTAGCCTTTTCAAGCTATCTGGCATAACGTATAAGCCGAAGTACAACATTGCAGAAATACAGCCTGTTCCCGTCACATAGTAAAGGAAACTAGGGAAAAACAGCATGTCTCTGTACTGAACCCAGTACACAAATGGTAGCGTCATTGCTAAAGCAGGCCCAATTATAATAGTGCTTGCAAACAGTGTCTTGTGAAAATACTCGTCGATATTCATAACTCGTTATCCTAAAAAGTTGACTGCAAAGGTACTGCTTTTTAGTGATAACGAGTAATGATTTGTGCTAAAAATATACTTTTCATTCACAAAATCAAGTCTTATCCTTTATCTCATAATTGCCTGAGACAAAGGATGATAGGAGTTGATAGTTAATGATTTCGTATGCTCTACTATTTCAGAGAAATGAGTTCAGAAGCCTTACGCTTGTTGGCATCGTTCACGTCTGCATATATCTGTGTTGTTGCCACATTTTTATGCCCAAGCATCTTTGAAACGGTATAGATGCTGGTACCCATACTTACTTCAAGGGAGGCAAAAGTGCGACGCAAGCAGTGGAAGGTGATGTGCTTGTCTATGCCAGCTGCCTTTACCCATTCCTTCAAAGTATAGCTTACAATACTGTAGCTGAGTTTTTTGAACACCGTACCCGTACTGCGTTCACCGCAAAGCTCATAGGCTTCATTGCTAATAGGAAGAGTTTCTTCGGCACCAGTTTTCTTGATGCGATACTGGATTACATAACCACCATCGTTACCAATACGAAGATTTTCCCACTTCAGTCTTAGAACGTCACTAATACGTAAGCCTGTCAAACCCGCAAACAGTGTAGCCTGTTTTACTGTGGGAATTTTGCATGGTGTCTGATTCAACTTCTTCAACTCATCAAGAGTAAGCGATTCCTTGCGTGTATCAAGCGTGTCAATCTTGTCAAGATACTCGCTGATATTCTCATTGAGCCACTTCTCCCTGTAGGCTAGATATAACAGTTCTCTGAAGGTGGAATAGTAACTGGCGGCGGAATTCTGACTTAGCATCTGTTTGGTGTGCTTCAGCTGATGTACATTGAGAAGATACTCACGGAACCCACGGCATAGCTCGACAGTAACTTGTCCAAAAGTGCATTTCCCGTTGACGTACTTGGAGAAATGCTTGTACACAATACCCCATCTGTCGTGCTTCACTCTGCATTTCTCCTTGAAGTATGCAAGGAAATCAGCCTTTTGTTTTGTCTTGTCGAGAAATCCAAACTGTTCGTTAATGAGAGACTGCACACGCATGCAGCGAATACCTTCTGCTTTCATGCACATGTCCTTGTTAAAATCAGCCTCCATCTGGTTCTGAGGGTTGGCATAGATGTAGATTCCAAGATATTCGCGTCGAGACATTTTCATCGTCTTGGGATTGCGGATTGCAGGGTAGTAATCCAAATAGAGTGAAATCATGCCGTTTTTGAGCTTTGCCTGGCGAACGGTTACCTTGGTGCAAGTGTTACTTGTGTTCATAATGCTTTATTTTTTAATGCGTTATACTTCTATTTTGAAAATCTGGCTGCAAAATTAGGGAGTGTATCGTCAGTATATCCTTATACCGCCATAAACTTACAATAAACTGGATTTTAGGATGGATCTGTTGGCAACTCATCACATTTAGCCGGTACAATACCTTGCCTTCGCTCCTCAATGATACGGTTGAAATCATGTAAACTGAGTTTGATGAACTTGCCACACCTCTTCTTTGGCACATGATAGAAGCGGATAACCTCTCTTACCTGATGGACAGTCATCTGATACATAGACATTAGTTCCTCAACGGTCTTGAAATCGTCTTCTGGTTGAAGAATGTTCTTCTCCTTATCAACATGCAGTTTGGAGTAGTAGGGCTTTGTGCCGACATACTTTCGAGGGATATGATGCTTGCAGACGAAAGTCGTGACTTGCTTGTAAGTCATGTTGTATTTCAATTGGATTTCTTCGCTGGAGTACCATTCTGTCAGTTCTGGGGTGGGATTGTCCTTGATGAAATAGTTGTCGATGCCAGTCTTGGGGAAGCATTTCTTATCCCCGATAGTAAAGACATCTATGTTCTGCGCTTTGGCAATGCGATAGATGGTCGTTTCCTTTACCTTGTACTTCTCAATAATTTCATCAATGGTGTAGAAAGGATTGGGTTCTTGTTGCTTGGGTGCTTCAGAGAGATGGCTTGCCTGGTATCTTTTCACGAAAGCATCCCAGTCAGCCTTCAATATAAGCAGTAGTCCGTTGACTCTTTTCACACTTAGCTTTTCGTTCTTGACATAGTAGCGTACTTGGGATGTTGAGAAACTGCTGCTTTTGACAATATCCTGAACGGTGTAATAGTTGCCATCAGAAATCTTGGCAAGTCGTTTGAGATTATCAATATGGCTTTTCGAGTAATAGGTGATGTTCTGAAACTGGATTCGTGGCACATTATGACGAAGGGCATACTTCTTGAGTGCAGCACATTTCATGCCGTATATGTCCTCTATTTGCTGTGCATTATACCAGTCTTTCAAGTCATATTGCACAAGCAACTCTGCGAAATGCACGTCAACGTCAGTCTTCTTCCAGAAAGTTCTTCTTCCTTCAATGATTTGAGGAATACCGAACTGTTCACATCTACGGAATACCGTCCGTTTGCTGATTTTGAATTTCTCCATCATTTCCTTAAGAGAATAATAGTCATTTTGATTTTTCTTTCCCTTTTGGATGTTGCCTCGCTTCTTATAAGATGGGGCTTCATCGAAGAGTTTTTCAATGTCACTCCTTCTGATAATAGTCTTTCCTCGAAACTGCTTTGCCCTTAATTCTTGTAGCGCAAGATAGTTGTAGATTGTACTTCGGCAAACACCCAGAAGCTTTGCTGCCTCTGAGGGAGAAAGAAACTGTTTATCCTTCAGCGTGTCATTGAAGTGCTTCCGCTCATCAACTCTTCGTGATAAGGTACTCAAATCGATATTGCTATCGGCAGGAGTGTACTTGCCTGACTGCACCTTCCTCTTGTACCTGTATGCTTGATCACAGCATTTACTGCTGCAAAACCTTGCAGTGACCATCTGACCAATGAATGTTTTGTGACACCATTCGCATTTCTTAACTATTTCCATATATCCTATTTTTGTATGTTATTACACCTGTTTTCTGTCCAAGTCTGTCTAAATGTGTCCAAATGTGTCCAACGTGTGCCAAGGTGAGACATCGGTTAGCAATCCAATGGTGTCCAATGCGTGCCAGTCGGAGACATTGAGTGAGCATGTGCCAACGTTGGGATTTTCCCAAACGTACAAATAACGTACAAAAATGAGCGAAAAAAATATCATCAACGATTAACGCTGATGATATTGCGAGTGTGGAATTGCTTGGAAATAAACGATTTATGTCATATCTTGTAATATCGAGTGATGACCGTTAATCGTATTTTACTTTCCCACGCAGAAGTTTTTAAAGATATTTCCTAAAACTTCATTGGGGGTGATCTGACCGCCGGTAATCTCGGCGAGAGTGTCAAGGGTAAGACGGAGGTCTTCAGAAAGAAGATCACCGCTTAACTGCATCTGTAGACCATCGATGACTCGCTGAATGTGCTCGTGGGCACGAACCAAAGCTTCGTAATGACGGGCGTTGGTAACGATGATGTCGTTCTCTGTGAGAGTAGGGATGTCTGCAGCCTCGTAGATGGCTTGCTCTAATTCTTCAATCCCTTTGCCAAACTTTGCACTGATAGAGATAAATGGGAGTTTTAACGAATTATAACTATTGTTATCCGCCTTGTCGGATTTGTTTTTGATGACGATAAGTTTTTTATTATCAGTGCGTTGCAATATGTCGTTAATTTCTTTTATTGAAGGCTCGCTATCAATAAGCCAAAGCACGATACGAGCCTTGTCGATAGCTGCGTAGGTACGAGTGATGCCTATCTGCTCAACCTCGTCTTGTGTTTGACGGATACCAGCTGTATCTATGAAACGGAAAGTGATACCTTTGATATCGATAGTGTCCTCGATGGTGTCTCGGGTGGTACCATGAACATCACTCACGATGGCACGATCATCTTTTAATAAACGATTAAGTAGGGTTGACTTGCCAACGTTAGTCTTGCCCACAATGGCTACAGGGATGCCTTGCTTGATGGCCTGACCTGTTTCAAAACTATTAGACAAGTGAGTGATGTGATTGTCAATAGTTTTTGTAAGTTCCATTAGCTCGCTGCGATCAGCAAACTCCAGATCTTCGTGGTCAGAGAAATCAAGCTCGAGTTCCAAGAGTGATGTGAGCTTGAGTAGTTGCTCGCGGAGCTGAGCCAACTTTGAAGAGAAGTGACCGCGCAACTGACTCATGGCTATCTGGTGGGTGGCCTGATTGGTTGAGGCTATGAGGTCGGCTACAGCCTCGGCTTGACTCAGGTCCATCTTGCCGTTAAGGTATGCTCGCTGGGTAAACTCGCCCGGACCAGCCTGTCGGCAACCTTCGGCTATCAGCAGATTTAGTACTTTGTTTAGTATATATCGCGAACCATGACAGCTAATCTCTACACTATCCTCACCCGTGTAAGAGTGGGGGGCTCGGAACACACTCGCCATTACCTCGTCTACAATCTCGGCTCCGTTCTTTATATGCCCATAGTGAATGGTGTTGGCTGGAGCGGCAGAGACGTCTTTTGTAAATACGCGAGAAAGAATCTCAAGTGCCTGAGGACCTGAGATTCTTATAATTCCGATAGCGCCACCTGGAGCAGTGGCAAGTGCACAGATTGTATCGACTGACATTAAAGATTAAACATTAAAAATTAAATACGCTCAAGTACTTTTTCGATGAGTGTATCGATACTGTTCTTGTATTCAGTGTTCATCTTCTGGGCGTAGCGGTTGGCGATAACCATACAGCAGGTCATGGCGCGATGACCAAGCAGAGAAGCCATTCCAGCAAGAGCAGAAGACTCCATCTCGAAGTTGCTGATTTTCATGCCGTCGTACTCAAAGCTCTCAATCTTCTCGTTCTGCTTAGGATCCTCAATGTTGGCACGCAGCACACGGCCCTGAGGACCATAGAATCCTCCACATGAGATGGTGTAGCCACGAACCATATCATCCTTGGCAATGCGGTCGATAAGCTCGGCATCAGCAACAGAAACGTATGGAGCTCCCTTTATGGGATTCCACTGCATGTGCTGTTTGAAAGCCTCTTCAAGCTTCAGGTCGCACACTTTATTACGGTCGGCGTAGTAGTTAAGCAGACCATCGAAACCGATGCTCTTTACACTTGCCACGAAACAGCCAGTAGGGGTGTTGGGCTGCAAACCGCCACATGTTCCGATGCGAACCATTGTGAGTGTGCGGTGCTCGGCCTTTTCTTCGCGGGTGTTATAATCAATGTTAGCGAGTGTATCAAGCTCGTTTGCTACGATGTCGATGTTATCGCATCCGATACCGTGACTCTGTACGGTGATGCGCTTGCCTTTATACATACCAGTGATGGTGTGGAACTCGCGGCTGCTAACCTCGCACTCCTTTGAGTCGAAGTGGGCTGCAACGGTGTCGACGCGGGCAGGATCACCAACAAGCACTACCTTGTCGGCCAACTGCTCTGGCTTAAGATGCAGATGGAAACATGAACCATCGGCATTGATAATCAATTCTGATTCGGGGAATTTCTTCTTCATAGACTTATTCTTATTTATGATTTTTACTATTTATTTCTGCATTACGTGTGGCCTTGGTCAGCTGTTTTACGCTTGTATTAAGCTGCAGGGCCTGCTCTTCAAGTTTAAGTATCTCGCTCTTCATGCTGTTGCGCTCGCTGGCATTTGCCTTGTGATATTTTTGGCGCAACAGATCGAGGTTTGAGTTAACTATGTCGAGAGCGTTCTGCTCTTTCAAGAGCTTCTGATACAACGAGTTAGCCTCTTTTGAGTGGAACTCTACTGCCGATGCGGCATCGCCTGTACTAACCAGTTGGCCAGGAACGTCGTGGGTAGCATATTTCGACTTGATTCTGTCGAGAGCCGCTTTACGTTCAGTACCATTACCCCATGTGTCGGCAATGCTGGCTATGTCGGCGAAGTTGCGAATCTGCTCCTCGGTGTATTTTGAGTTGTCGTAAGTCTTTCGAGTGTCTGATGGGATGAAAATATAGATGCATACCTTTCCCTCAGGCTGGCGACGATCGCTGACAAAATAACCTATACGGTTGGCCTCGTCGATAGCATACATATAATCGTTAGCCTCAGAGTTGAACGGCATGCCAATATTTTCGGGTTTCAAGAAACTTCCACTACGTGAGTCGTAGCGGGTCATAAAGATATCGTAGCCACCAATGCTCTCTTCACCTTTACCAGCAAAGTAGAAGGTAAGACCATCGGTTAGCATAAAGGGGTAGGAGGCTTCGTCGATGCCCTCGCTTAGTCCCTGCAATGGTTGTGGTTTGCTCCACTCGTTACCAAGTTTGTCGGCGGTATATAGCTGCTGCTGATGGCCGTCGGGCTGACTGAAGTAAACCTTGTTGCCCATCTCATTGAGATAGAGTGTGCCTTGCAACTGATTACGGAAGAAAGCTCCGGTATTCATTAACTGACCGCACTCTGACGACAGACGGATGGATGCCAGGAACTGGTCCTTGTTTACTACGATACTGTCAACGATAATTATCTGTTGGGTCATCTCGCGCATATTTGTAATGCGAGGATCTTCCTGTGGCTCTTCAACTACAGGTGCTGGCTTTGGTTTTGTGTTGCGCTTGCGTTTCTGTGCTGCCATCGGTAGCGACAGCAGTATAGCCAGTAAAAGTATCGTAATCTTCCTCAGGTTCATATTTATTCTTCTATCAGTTTGTTGTCGGCATTAAGCGCATTCCACATGCTGTATCGAGCCTCGGGATTCATGCGCTCTATTGCGTCGTAGATTTCCTTTATGTCTGCACGATGCGAGTTTGTCTCGTAAGGGCAGAGCTTTTGCTGCTTCTGGTATCCCTGCAGCGTTGCGTAGGTCTTGATGTCCTTCTCTTCAATCATACACAGCGGACGGATGATGGAAAGTGGCATCTTGCGCATTTTGAGTAGTGCAGGCATTGTGTCGAACCGTCCTTGGAAGGTGAGGTTCATCAGTGCCGTGTGCAGCAGGTCGTCCTGATGATGTCCTAAAGCAATCTTGTTACAACCAAGCTCTTGAGCCAGATTGAACATCTGCTTGCGACGATTCCACGAACACAGGAAACATGGCTGTTTCTGTCGGCGTGCATCTTTACCATTCTCTGCTTCACCTACCTCGAAGCTTGTCGTCTTAACATGTAGCGTCACACCGAGATTGTCGCAGAACTGCTGCAGATAGCTTGTGTCGGTCTCGTAGTGGATGTTCTCCATCCTTACATGTAGCGCCTCAACCTTGAATCGTGGGTGAGAAATGCGTGAACGGCGAGCCAGAAGTTCGAGTAGTAGGAGAGAGTCCTTACCACCTGATAAGCCCACAAGTATGTGGTCATCATCTTCTATAAGATGATAAGTAGCCATCGCCTTGACAAATCGCTCGTTTAAACGATGCCACAGGCGACGGCTCTCTTTATCGTCATTAAGCTTCTCCACGAAGATGCTTATCCATATTCAATGCGGCACGACGTCCATCGCCCATGGCGAGAATTACCGTTGCACCACCACGCACGATGTCGCCACCAGCGAAGATCTCCTTTCGGCTTGACTGCATCTCCTCGCTTACAGCGATAGTGTTTTTGCGACCAAGCTCCAATCCCTCAATACTCTTTGGTACCAATGGGTTAGGAGATACACCAACGGCTACGATTACCTGATCGACATCGAGTGTAACAGTCTTGCCCTCAACAGGAACAGGGCTGCGACGACCTGATGCGTCGGGCTCGCCAAGCTCCATCACCTGCAGAACGGCTTGCTTTACAGCTCCCTGCTCATCGGCAATGTACTCGATAGGATTATGCAGTGTGAGGAACTTGATTCCCTCTTCCTTAGCATGCTTAACCTCCTCGAGACGGGCTGGCATCTCAACCTCACTTCGGCGATAAACCAATGTAACATCGGCTCCCAGGCGCTTGGCTGTACGGCAAGAGTCCATAGCTGTATTACCACCACCAACTACGAGTACACTCTTGGCTGGATTAAGTGGGGTGTCGGTTGTTGGGTTGGCAGCATCCATCAGGTTTACACGAGTAAGATACTCATTTGATGACATGATGTTGATGCTGTTCTCACCTGGAATATTCATGAAATTAGGCAGACCAGCACCAGAGCCAACAAAGATTCCCTTGAAGCCTTGCTTCTCAAGCTGTTCTACACTAATGGTCTTACCAACGATTACGTCGGTCTGGAAGTGAACGCCCATCTTGGCGAGGTTCTCAATTTCAACGTCTACAATCTTATTTGGAAGACGGAACTCTGGAATACCGTACTTCAGAACACCGCCAATCTCATGCAGAGCCTCGAACACGTAAACATCGTAGCCCTTCTTAACCATATCGCCAGCAAAGCTCAGTCCGGCAGGACCAGAACCTACAACGGCAATCTTGATGCCATTGGCAGGTGCAATCTCTGGAAGAGAGATATTTCCGCTCTCGCGCTCAAAGTCGGCAGCAAAACGCTCCAGATATCCGATAGCCACAGCGGGCTCGTTCATCTTAAGATGGATACACTTGCTCTCACACTGCTTCTCCTGAGGACAAACACGTCCGCATACAGCAGGTAGGGCAGAAGTGTTCTTAAGAACCTTGGCTGCAGCCAGGAACTGACCACGCTCGATATTCTTGATGAACGATGGAATATTAATGTTTACAGGACATCCCTCGACACAACTTGGCTTAGCGCAGTCGAGACAACGCTTGGCCTCGGTCATAGCCATCTCCTTTGTCAGTCCGATGTTAACCTCTTCAGTACGTGTTGTTGCACGATAAACAGGGTCTAGCTCTGGCATGATGACACGTGCTATCTGTGTACGCTCCTTTGGCTTCATGCTCTGCTGGAGCTCTTTGCGCCAAGGTGCGTTACGATCGGTAAGTACCTCGATACTATCGTTAGTAGGATCCGCATCCATTACAACATCGGTAGTCTTAGCAGAAGCTTTCTCTTCGGTATTAAGGCTATCCAAGTGCTCCTCGTAGTGAGCCAGCTCTTCCTGCTCTTCGCGCTTGAAAGTGCCCATACGTTTGAACATCTCGTCCCAATCAACCAAGGCTCCGTCGAACTCTGGTCCATCGATGCAGACGAATTTTGTCTTGCCTCCGATGGTGAGTCGGCATGCACCGCACATACCTGTACCGTCAACCATGATGGTGTTGAGCGATACCTCGCAAGGGATGTTGTGCTTCTGAGCTGTAAGGTTAGAGAACTTCATCATGATTGGAGGGCCAATGGCGAATACCTTATCCACGTGTGGCTCTTGTTCGATAAACTTCTCGATACCAACGGTTACTACGCCTTTCTCGCCGTAGCTACCGTCGTCGGTCATGATGATCACCTCGTCACTACTCTCGCGTACCTTGTCTTCAAGGATGATAAGGTCTTTAGAGCGTCCGGCCATTACTGAGAGTACACGGTTGCCAGCGGCCTTAAGTGCCTGGATGATAGGCAGCATGGGTGCAACACCCAGTCCGCCACCAGCACATACCACTGTTCCGTAGTTCTCGATCTTGGTGGGATTACCAAGAGGACCAACCACATCCGTCACGTAGTCGCCTACGTTCAGAGCACAGAGTTTCTTCGACGAGAGTCCAACCATCTGGACTACCAATGTGATGGTGCCTTTGTCGATGTCGGCAGCGGCAATGGTAAGTGGCATGCGCTCACCTTTCTTGCCAATACGCACTATCACAAAGTTGCCAGCCTTGCGGCTCTTGGCGATCAGTGGAGCTTCAATCTCGAAGAGGAAAACCTTCTCAGAGAACTGCTCCTTTCTAACGATTTTGTTCATGATAATTATATTTATTTATTTAAGTACGGGGCTTAGCACTTATCCGATATAGCTGAGAATCAAGTTAACAGCTTCGTCCTCGGTTTTGCCATCCATGTTGATAACAAGGTTGTAGTTTCGGGTGTCGTAACGAGATTTGCCAGTGTACTTCTTGACATAATTCTCACGCATTTTGTCTACATGCTTAATAGCCTTCTCTGCTTGTTCACGACTCAATCCCTGTTTCTTCATGACGCGCTCGATGCGATATTCCATCGAAGCCTGGATCATGATGCTCAGGTGGTTAGGGTGGTTGGCGAAGATATGGAATCCGGAACGGCCTGCTATGATGCACGACTGTTCTTCGGCAACTGATTTCAGAATCTGTTGCTCTACCTTGAACATATCTTCACTTGTAACCATGTCGCCCTGCTCTCCGTTTACCATCTGATAGTACCAAAGTTCGTCTTTGTTCTGATTGATAGATACAAAGGCGTTCTTCAGATAGGTCAACCATGGATGTTTATTGCCTTTCTTTTTTTCAATTTCATCGACAGTTAGATTGTACTTCTCTTGTAGAGACTGGATGAGTAGTTTGTCATAGTAGGGAACGCCAAGTTTCTCTGCCAGCTTTCTGCCAACAGTACGGCCTCCGCTACCTAACTCACGATTAATCGTGATGACGAATTTTTTTTCTTTGTCCATAATATTTGTTTTTAGTGAATTGGTTAGTCGATGATGTCGCAACCCATATAGGGAACGAGAGCTGCTGGAACCTTAATGCCATTCTCAGTCTGGTTGTTCTCCAGCAGAGCGGCAACGATTCTTGGCAGAGCCAGAGCTGAACCATTCAAGGTGTGGCAGAGCTCGGTCTTCTTGGTCTCGCTATTGCGATAACGACACTTCAGACGGTTGGCCTGATAGGTATCGAAGTTAGATACTGATGATACCTCGAGCCAGCGTCCCTGAGCCTCAGAGTATACCTCGAAGTCGTAGCAGATAGCGCTTGTAAAGCTCTGATCACCACCACATAACAGCAGAATACGATAGGGAAGCTCTAACTTTTTGAGAAGACCCTCAACGTGCTCCAACATTTCCTTATGACTCTCCTTTGAGTGTTCTGGCTTGTCGATGCGAACAATCTCAATCTTAGAGAACTCATGCAGGCGGTTCAGTCCGCGAACGTCCTTACCATAGCTACCAGCCTCACGACGGAAACACTCTGTGTAAGCGCAGTTCTTGATAGGCAGATCCTTTTCGTCAAGGATTACGTCGCGGTAGATGTTGGTAACAGGAACCTCAGCTGTTGGGATGAGATAGAAATCGTCAACCTCGCAGTGATACATCTGGCCTTCCTTATCAGGCAGCTGACCTGTACCATAGCCTGATGCAGCATTAACTACTGTAGGAGGCATAATCTCTGTATATCCGCTCTTGCGGGCCTCGTCGAGGAAGAAGTTGATGAGTGCACGCTGCAGGCGGGCTCCCTTACCAATATAAACAGGGAATCCGGCACCAGTAATCTTTACACCCAGATCAAAGTCGATGAGGTTATATTTCTTAGCAAGCTCCCAGTGGGGCAGGGGATTTGCAATACCCAGTTTTGGGTTAACATCCCAGTTGCCTACTGTATCATTGGCTGTACACTCCTTAAGGTTGCTCTTTACTACGTGATTGTCCTCTGCGGCACGTCCCTCGGGAACTTCGTCGTAAGGAATGTTTGGAATCTGACAAAGCAATGTGGTCATCTCTTCCTGGGCCTTAGCCATAACCTCGTCCATCTCCTTTGACTTCTCCTTAAGCTGTGCTACCTGTGTCTTAACCTGCTCGGCCTCGTCTTTCTTGCCTTCCTTCATCAGACGGCCAATCTGGCCAGACAGCTGCTTCTGTTCGTTAAGGCATTTGTCAAGCTCCTGCTGAGCCTCACGACGACGCTTATCAATGGCCAGGACATTATCGATAGCCTCTTTAGCGCCAGCAAAGTGTTTCTTCTCCAATCCGCGGATTACGCGTTCTGTTTCCTCATTGATGAGTTTCAGTGTTAACATATTAAATACGTATTTATTTGTTTATATTCATTATTCTAAGGTGCAAAGGTACAAATAATCGTTTAATTAGCCAAGGAATTAGCCGAAAAAAAGCAGAAATCCCGCTCTCCGTAGGAGAGTGGGACTCTGTGTTGTTTGTTTGGAATAAGTGTTTCTTTAAAATTTTACCTTAGGCCTCAGCGTTTGGAATTACTGATACAACGCTCTTATCGTGCTTGCCCTTGTGGAACTGTACTGTTCCATCAACGAGTGCGTAAAGAGTATCATCCTTACCGATAGCAACGTTGTTACCTGGGTTGTGCTTTGTACCACGCTGGCGAACGATAATGTTACCTGCGATGCACTGCTGACCGCCGAAGATCTTAATGCCGAGTCGCTGAGCTGCGCTCTCACGACCGTTCTTAGAACTACCTACACCTTTTTTATGTGCCATAATGTTGTTCCTCCTACGATTTTAAGCGATTACTGACTTGATTTCTACTTCTGTGAACTGCTCACGATGACCGTTGCGCTTACGAGAGTCCTTGCGACGCTTCATCTTGAAAACGATGACCTTGTCACCCTTTACGAGTGGGTTCACTACTTCACACACTACTTTGGCACCCTCTACGGTTGGAGCACCTACCTTTACTGCACCGTCAGCATCTACGAGCAGTACCTTGTCAAATTCAACAGTCTTGCCTGCCTCAACATCCTTGATGTGGTGCACGAAGAGCTTCTTGCCCTGCTCGGCCTTGAACTGCTGACCCTGAATTTCTACAATTGCGTACATTTTGCTTTTAATTTGTATTTAGGGGTTTTTCCGCGAGGCGGCATACGTTCGTACACACTTAACTCTGCCCCAACGGACTCTAACAGGGTGCAAAGGTACAACTTTTAGTTGAGACTTAAGAAGTTATGCATGGTAGGTGTGCAATATTTAGTAAAGTTTAACAGTTAACTTAAGGGCAAAAAATAAAGCGATGACTTTCGCAAGCGATCGCTCCATATCTTCAATAGGTATTAGTTTTCTAAGGTAAAAAGATTGTTTTCAGGATAACGTTGGCAAAGGTAAGGCTTTTTTTGGAAACTCACAAATTTTTTGGCGTTTTTTTTTGATGAATTGCCGATGTGTGCCTACACAATTATTGAATTTAAACTATATTAACATGAAATGCTATGCAAACGATTGCTTTTTGGGTATAAAACTACTCAATTCCGAGTAACTTTGCAAGTGACTCTGTCCAGTCTTCGTTGTTTTCCGGAAACAGGGTTTTCATACCCAATTCTTTTGCTGCTTCTACGTTTTTCTGTCCGTCGTCAATAAAAAGAGTTTCTTCGGCGCTTGATTGTTGTCCTTCAAGCATGATTTTGAAGATTTCTGGCGATGGTTTCATGTACTTGTATTTATAGCTAAGATACAGATTATCGAAGTAATAATCCATAGAATGTCCATTTCCGTCGAACTCGTTACTCATTGCCCACTGCATCATGAATGGGTTTGTGTTAGATAGTAGGCATACCTTATATCCCAGTTGGCGTAATTTCAATAACATCTGCAGATTCTTTTGTGGCACATATTCCACATATCCGTGCCAGGCATAAAAGCACTCATCGTAAGTAACTTCTCTGCCAATAAGCTTGCCAAGTTCTATACGAAACTCTTCAGTTGTTATTATGCCACGTTCTAAATCACCGAAAATACCTCGCTGGTGGAATGCGTCAAGATGTTGACGGGCATCTTTAAGTCCTATTTCCTCGAAACGTCTTACGGCCTGCTCGTAGCTAAGTGCAATTACTACGCCACCCAAATCGAATGCGATGTTCTTTATTTGTTTCATTGTTTCTGCAGTTTCTTTAGTCTTCGTTTTGCGTCACCGGCATCAGGATATAGCTCCAAAGCCTTTTGATAGTTACGTATTGCGGCATCGTTCATGTGTTCATGTTCACATTCGCGTCCAAGTATAGTGTATTCGGCTGCCAAACGTTTCAGTTGCTCATTCTTGGCATCGAGTTCTGTTCTTAGTTTTGAAATCTCTTCGTCTTTTCGGGCCTGTATCTCGATGATAGCTCGTCTCTGTCGGTTTATTATCTCCAGTTTTTTTCGGATGTATCGCTTGATGTGTGGCTTCTCAATATCATAGCGTGAGTGGATGGCCTTGAAGAAATTATCAAGAAACGCTCCAAAATCGCCTTTGTCGAAGGCTCGTATAGCATCACGATATTCACGATCGGCCTTGCCCTCCTTCAGGGCTTGGTTTATAAGCTTCTGGTCGTTATACTGGTTGGCAAACCTCACTACCTCTGCCCTCACAAAGATGTCGCTTTGTCGTAATGGCTCTTTCAAGGTTATCCCTTCGAGCGAAGTGCAGCGCGACAGAGCCACATATGTCTGTCCGCCGGCAAATGCACCTCCGCCGCCAAAGTCTATTGAAACTTGCTGGAATGTAAGTCCCTGACTTTTATGAACAGTTATCGCCCAAGCCAGTCTTATCGGAAACTGGGTGTAAGTGCCCAGCAGCTCTTCTTCTATCTTCTGTTCCTTCTCGTTGAAGGTGTATCGCATGTTCTCCCAGATGTCACGCTCAACATCGTACTCCATTCCAGATTCGGTTATGATGCCGATAACACCACCTTCTTCATCTATATATTCGATAGTGCCCAGTGTTCCGTTCACCCAGCGCTTTTCTTTATCGTTCTTGATAAAAATAATTTGTGCGCCAGGTTTAAGCAGTAGTTCCATTGGGGTGGGGAGCGAGCTTTCTGGGAAGTTGCCTTGTATCACGCCCTTGAACATACTGGGATCGCCATCTAAGGCGTCCAGTTGCTGCTCGTTGATGAAATCTACAGTATCGCGGCGAGCAGCAAGAGTGATGGTAAGTTGGGTGTCGGGTGTTATTTGTTGGGTGTTGTTGGATAATCCTTGGGCGGTGGTTTTAACGCGACTGTTTAGAGATTGCAGATCGGCTTGGGTTGCGGTATTGTTGCGGATTCTATCCAGAATAGCGATGAAGTTGTCATCGGTCTGGCGATAGACCTTGCGCAGTTCTATTGATACTATCGGCATAACCTGCCATACCTTTGCATTAAAGAAATAGGCCGATGGATAAAATGGTTGCAGCAGCTGTCTGTCTTCATCCTTCAGAACTGGTTCCAACTGATAGATATCGCCCACAAGCAGCAGTTGTTTTCCGCCGAATGGTTCCGGGTTACGCGTGTACGCGCGTAATACCTTATCTATAAAATCGATGATGTCTGCACGTACCATCGATATCTCGTCGATGATAATAAGTTCAACCTCACGTATCAGTTTTCGTTGCGCTCCAGTATACTTAAGTGTTTCTTTCAGATGGCGCCAATCATACTGCTTGTCGTTTGGCAACAACGGATGGAAGGGCAGCTTAAAGAAACTATGTAGTGTTGAACCACCAGCGTTGATAGCTGCGATGCCGGTAGGAGCCAGTATCACGTGCTTCTTCTTGGTGTTCTTTGATATGTAGCGCAGGAATGTTGATTTACCTGTGCCCGCCTTTCCTGTAAGGAAAAGCGAGCGACGGGTATAGTTTATGATTTGGAGGGCATCTTGCCACTCCTTGTTGTCCAAATCAAGTTGTTGTTCTTCGTGCATCAGTCTTTTTTCTCAGTCGCTTCTGAGTTATTGTTTGGTGTTGGAGTCTGATTGGCGTTTTCTGTGTCTCCTTCTGGCAGTTTGCCACCTTCGCCTTGAACTTCAATAAATTCATCGCCATTAGACAAAGCTAATGAGTCAACGCTTATTGAATCTGAGTCAGAGGGTAATGCCAGATAACCACCACAACCATACATTGACTGATTGAGCGATGCGTCGCGTGGTGCACCAAACTTGGCATGATACTTCTTAAATGCAGGATCTTTCAGTACGCTACCTAGGAAGTAGCCACAGATAGGTAGTGCAGTGCGGTTGCCTTGGCCAAGCATTCCTGTTCGGAAGTGGATGCAACGATACTCGCCACCAACCCAGGCTCCACATACCAGATTAGGGGTAGTGCCAATGAACCATGCATCGGAGTGGTTATTTGATGTACCGGTCTTACCACCAAAATCTGTATCTGTTACGTCGTAGCCAACAAATCCTCTTAGGCGTGAGCTTGTTCCGCTCATACCGCCCATCAGCAACTGCTGAACCAGGAATGCACTACGATAAGGAATTGCCTGATTACCGTCTGTAGGAGCCTCGTAGATAACGTTTCCGTCTCGGTCCTCAATCTTGCTTACCAATACTGGATCGTGCTGAACACCATCGGCACAAGGTGTGCAGTAGGCATTAACCATCTCGAGCAGGTTTACATCGCTCGAACCAAGTGCCAAAGCTGGTGTTGCATCCAGCTTACTCTTGATACCCATGTCGTGGGCTGTCTTTACAATATTGTCGATACCGCACTCCTGACCAAGACGGACAGCCACCGAGTTGATACTCATAGCGAATGCCTGTTTCAGTGTTATCAGTGAGTTTGTGAATCGTCCGTCTGCATTAGTTGGAGCCCATGTCACTTCTTCGCCATGATCCATTACTTTCATCGAGAAGAACTCGTCCTTACGAGTGTCGCAAGGGGTTATACCCTGATTCATAGCCTCTGTGTAAACAAAGAGCTTAAAAGTAGAACCAGGCTGGCGCATTGCTGTTACCTTGTCGTATTTCCAGGTCTTGAAGTCAACATCGCCAACCCATGCTTTTACGTGTCCTGTCTTAGGCTCGATAGCAACAAATCCGCAGTGCATAAAGCGCTCCATATAGCGCAGCGAGTCGAGTGTCGAAATCTCTTTCTCGATATAGCCCGTTTCGCTATCGTAGTCGAACAGTTTTACTTTATGAGGCAGGTTCAGATAGTAATTGATTGAATCCTGATTACCATCGAATTTATGACTCAGATATTTATAATAAGGTGTCTTCTTGGCCAGATCTTCGATGAAGTGAGGTATCTCTATATGGCGCTCGTCTTGCCAAGGATTAGTTGATCCCCAGTGTGCATTGAATGTCTTCTGCACCTGCTTCATCTGTTTAACGGCAGCCTCCTCGGCATATTTTTGCATGCGAGTGTCGAGGGTGGTGTAAATTTTCAGACCCTCTGTGTAGTATGCATATTTCTTGTTCTCGCCGTAATAGTCGGCACACCATCCCTTCATCCAGTCGGCTACAGCCTCACGGAAGTAATTAGCCTCGCCGTCGTATGCATTCTCAACGCTGTAGTCAAGCTTTATCTCCAGCTGCTTCAGTGAGTCACACTCTTCCTGGGTAAGGTCACCGTGCTGCTTCATCAGGTCGAGCACAATGTTACGACGCTTCAGTGAGTTCTCTGGGTTGATAAGCGGATTATAGTAGGTTGTAGCTTTAAGCATACCTACAAGAACAGCGGCTTGTTCAGTGGTAAGCTGCTTAGGCGAGCAACCAAAGTATGTTTTACATGCTGTTTTAATACCAAATGCATTTGAACCGAAGTCAACGGTGTTGGCATACTGGGTAAGTATCTCGTTCTTACTGAAGAAGAACTCCAGCTTGTAGGCTGTAATCCACTCCTTACTCTTCAGAATAAGCATTTTAATGCCGGGAATGTTACCAAGCAGACCGGTAGAATATTCTGAACGTGTACGGAACAGGTTCTTGGCCAGCTGCTGTGTGATTGTTGATGCTCCACGTGCATCGTGATGCAAGGCGTAGTCCTTAAGAGCTGCGGCAAAAGCCTGATAGTCAATACCATGATGACTATAGAAACGCTCATCCTCTGTATCAATCAATGCCTTCCAGAACGCAGGGTTAACATCGTCGTAGCCCACAGGTGTACGATTCTCGCTGAAGAACTTTCCTATTTGTTTTCCGTCGGCACTATAAATCATCGATGCCTCAGCAGGGCGCTTGTTCTTGATGGTAGACATTGATGGCGATTTACCGAACAGCCACAGGAAGTTCATGTCTACTGCACCAAGATACAGAAAGAATGCTACCACCAGCGATGCGATAGCTGCGAGTGTTTTTATATACCATGCACGTCCCTGATACAATCCTTTATACCAAGGCCAAAAGCCCTTGATTTTCTGCATGACCATGCTCAGCATGCTCGTGTATTTGTTAGTTGTTTCGTTGCTCATAGTCTTGAGATATGTAACTTATAATATTTTCTTTTTCGTCGGGGTGAAACCACCTTATCTGTTCATCCTTCTTATACCATGTTAATTGTTTGCGCGCGTATCTGCGTGTGTTGCCTTTTATGCGTTCCACAGCCTCTTCAAGAGTCCATTTTCCGTCGAGATAGGCAAACATCTCTTTATATCCCACCGTATTCAGTGCGTTCATGTGGCGCATAGGGTAGAGGTTTCGTGCTTCGTCCAGCAGTCCCTCGTCCATCATCTGGTCCACGCGCTGGTTAATGCGGTCGTATAGCTCCTCACGGTCGCGGTTCAGGCCGATTTTTATTATGCGGAACGGGCGCTGTTTCTTTTCTCGTTTGCGGAATGAAGTGTAGGTCTTGCCTGTCATCAGACATATTTCCAGACCATGTACCACTCTGCGTGGATTCTGTTTGTCTACTATCTCGTAGTACTCAGGGTCAAGCTGCTTAAGTTCTTCTACCAGAGGTTCTAAACCTTCACTTGCCAACCTTGCTTTTAGTGTCTCGCGCGTCACATCATCCACTGTTGGAATGTCGTCTATTCCGTCGCACACAGCGTCGATATACATCATGCTTCCACCTGCCATCAGCGCATAGTCGCTCTTGGCGAACTCGCGTTCCAATATTTCCATTGTCTGTTGTTCAAAGAGCGATGCGCTGTAGTAGTCGTTCAGCGAAAGCGAACCCACAAAGTAGTGTTTAACCTTTGCCAGCTGTTCTTCTGTTGGGCTCGCCGTACCTATCTTCAGTTCCTTGTATATCTGCCTTGAGTCGGCATTTATTATAGGGATGCCAAAGTGCTGGGCTATATCCAGGCACAAGGCTGTTTTGCCTACCGCCGTGGGCCCTGTTATCACTATCAGGGTCTTAGCGGATGACACCTCTCTTAGAGTTTTCGATAAACGAGCAGATGTATTCTACCTCCTTCGAGTCGGGATACTTGGCGCGAGCCTCGGCCACACCTTCCTTCATCACACCCTTTGAGTAGATGATGCGGTATGCGTCGTGGATGGCCTCGATGGTCTCGTTAGAGAAACCGCGGCGGCGCAGTCCGATAAGGTTCACTCCTGCGTAGCGTACGGGCTCCTTACCAGCGATAACGTATGGAGGAATGTCCTGACTGGTACGTGTGCCGCCCTGGAACATACCGTAACCGCCCACGTGCAGGAACTGGTGGAACAGGCAGCATGCCGAGATGATTGCGCAGTCGTCAACCACAACCTCGCCGGCAAACTTTGTTGTGTTGCCGATGATGCAGTTGTTACCAATCTCGCAGTCGTGTCCGATGTGCATATTCTCCATCAGCAGATTGCCGTTACCTACAGTGGTCTTACCCTTAGAAGCTGTACCACGGCTGATGGTTACGTTCTCGCGGATAGAGTTGTTATCGCCAATCTCACATGTAGTCTCTTCACCCTGGAACTTCAGGTCCTGAGGCTTAGTAGAGATTGATGCTCCTGGGAATATCTCGTTGTTATTACCCAGACGTGTGCCGAAGTGCAGTGTAACACTGTTGTATAGTTTGTTGTTGTCGCCAATTACAACGTTCTTATCGATAACGCAGAATGGGCCGATGATATTATTGTCGCCCAACTTTGCCTCTGGGTCAACAATAGCCATTGGATGTATCTGATTTGCCATAATTCTTACTTGTTCTTTACTATTTGTGCAGTGAAGGTTGCTTCTGATACTACGTGATCACCCACGAATACGTATCCCTTCATCGACGAGATACCGTGGCGTACAGGTGCCAGCAGTTCAACCTTGAATATCAGAGTGTCGCCTGGAACCACCTTCTGGCGGAACTTCACATCGTCAATCTTCATGAAGTATGTGCTCCAGCGCTCAGGCTCTTCCAGAGTGTTCAGCACCAGCAGTCCGCCGCACTGTGCCATAGCCTCAATCTGCAGTACGCCTGGCATTACAGGCTCCTGTGGGAAGTGCCCCTGGAAGAATGGCTCGTTTGATGTGATGTTCTTAACACCAACGATGGTTGTGGCGCCCAGTTCAATAACCTTATCTACCAGCTGCATTGGGTAGCGGTGGGGGAGCAGTTCGCGAATGCGGTTCACGTCCATTACTGGCTCCTCGTTTGGATCGTAGATTGGTGCCTGTATTTCGTGCTTACGAATCTCCTTACGCATCATGCGGGCGAACTTGTTATTTACAGTATGACCAGGACGTGTTGCAATGATACGACCCTTGATGGGCTTGCCAATCAGTGCCATATCGCCAATAATGTCTAACAGCTTGTGGCGTGTGCACTCGTTCTCCCACTGAAGTGGCTTGTGCTGGATGTAGCCCAGGTCGGTAGCATCGCGATGCTCAACGTGTAGCATATCTGCCAACATGTCCAGACGTTCCTGAGTTGTCTGGCGCTCATAGATAACGATAGCGTTATCCAGGTCGCCGCCCTTAATCAGGTTGGCCTGCAGCAGAGGCTCGATGTCGCGTACGAACACGAATGTGCGTGCGCTGGCAATCTCTGTTGCATATTTTGCAGGATCGTCGAGAGTAGCAAACTGTGAGTTGATGAACTTACTCTCAAACGAGCACATGGCTGTGATGGTAAATGCATCATCTGGCAGGATTGTGATGCACGATCCAGTCTGCTCGTCCTTAATCTCTATTTTCTTGCGGATAATGTAGTAGTCTTTTGGTGCGTTCTGCTCTTCGATACCTATCTCCTGAATCTTGTTCACGTAGAGGATGGCAGAACCGTCGAGGATTGGGAACTCAGGACCGTTAACCTGAATCAGACAGTTGTCGATGCCCAGAGCGTAGAGGGCTGAGAGACCGTGCTCTACTGTTGATACTCGTGCGTCGCCCTTGCCCAATACAGTACCGCGCTGGGTATCGATTACGTTCTCGGCAATAGCGTCGATGATAGGCTGTCCCTCCATGTCGATACGCTGGATTTTGTAACCTGTGTTCTCAGGTGCGGGATTAAATGTAACAGTCAGGTTCAAACCTGTATGCAGTCCTTTTCCGAAAAGAGAAAAACTGCCTTTCAAAGTTTTCTGTTTCATATCTTGTTTATTTACTTTCAGAATTCTATTGCCATTTTTTCCTTTATAGCGTCAATCTCACGCTGCAGAGCGGCAACCTGACGATACATATCTGGCAACTTTGCGTCGATGGCACGTGCCTTGAAGTACATCTTAGGATTAACCGCTGGCGAACCGATAAGCTGCTCGCCATTGCCCTTGGTGTTACTGATAACACCGCACTGTGCTCCGACAAAAGTCTTGTCGGCCACCTGAATATGGCCTGCAAAACCAGCCTGTCCGCCAACCATACACCATGATCCAATCTTGGTAGAACCTGCCATACCAACCTGGGCACTCATAACGGTGTTCTCGCCAATCTCGCAGTTGTGGGCCACCTGAATCAGGTTGTCAAGCTTAACACCCTTGTGTATGGTTGTCTGTCCCATTGTAGAGCGGTCAATACATGTGTTAGCGCCAATCTCTACGTTGTCTTCGATAACCACGATACCAATCTGAGGAATCTTGTCGTATCCTTCGGTGTTAGGTGCAAATCCGAATCCGTCGGCACCTATCACGCTGCCTGCGTGTATTGTAACATTATTTCCAAGTTTGCATCCCTGATAGATGGTTACGTGAGGGTAGAGCAGGCATTTTTCGCCTACCTGAACACCGTCGCCAATCACTGTGTGAGCATAAATCTGGCAGCCATCGCCTACCACAGCACCATCGCCGATAACGGCAAACGGACCTATGTATACGTTCTCTCCGATCTTTGCCTTTGACGATATAGATGCCAATGGGTCGATACCAGTCTTAGCAGGCTTCATGCTCTCGTAGAACTGCAACAATTTAGCCACGCACTCATAAGCGTTCTTTACGCGAATCAGCGTGCAGCTAACGGGTTTCTCAAGTTCAACGTCTTCGTTAATCAGCACTACGCTCGACTTGGTGTCGTAGATATAGTGTGTATATTTTGGGTTCGACAGGAAAGAAATCGCTCCTTCCACGCCCTCTTCGATTTTTGCAAAAGTGCGAACGGCTGCATTCTCATTGCCTTCCACTCTTCCCTGAATCAATTCAGCAATCTGTTTGGCTGTAAATTCCATAATTCTGTTATGTATTTAAATATCCGTGCAAAGATAACTAATTATTTTGAAATCTTTGATAACAAAGATAATATTTTCGTATTTTTTTTGAAAGTAACTGAACATTTAGCAGTTCCGATGCTTCCGAAATATCCTTAATCTCTCCGTTTTTGTAAAGTATTTGTATCTTGTCATCGTCCACGTTATACATGTCTTTCTGTATTGTGTTCAGGCTCATCATGTAGTGGGCGTCTTCGTAAGCTATGTCCATCTTTTGGGCAATGGTTCGTTTCAGTTCTTCAAGGCGCTCTTCGGTAGGCATCTCCTCCAGTACCTCTACCTTGAATATCTTGCGGTCAAGCATATCTGTGGCCAGTGTAGAAAGAATCTTGTCTTGGTGGTGCTTCCATGCCTTCATGGCGCTCCAAATGTCGCTGTCGTCAAGCTCGCTGTAGTTCTGTAGAGCCTCAGGATGTGAAGCAAACCACTTAGCATCGATGTCGTTTTCGAGGAAATAGAGTAGGGCGGGAGATGCAAAAACCTGCTGCCCCTTTCTGATGAGTTCCTTGGCGCGTTTCAGCATGTTTACCAATACCTTTTCGTATGCCACGCATGTGCGGTGCAGGTATACCTGCCAGTACATCAGTCGGCGGGTTGTAAGGTAGTTTTCAAGCGAGTAGATACCTTTCTGTTCTACTACAAGCGAATCGTCTATTACATTGAGCATCTTGATGATACGTGCACTACCTATGTTGCCTTCGGTAACTCCTGTATAGAACGAATCGCGACGCAAATAATCCAGTCGGTCCATATCCAACTGACTCGAAATAAGCTGATGCAGGAAGTTCTTTGGATAGTCGCCTTTGAATATCGAAATGGCCAGATTCAACTGCCCGTTCATCGATCGGTTTATCTCCTCCATCATCATCAGCGATATTTCCTCGTGACTTATGCCGTGTATCAGCGTGTTCTCTAGAACGTGCGAGAACGGACCGTGCCCTATGTCGTGCATCAGTATGGCTGCCTGTACGGCTTCAGCTTCAGAATCGAAGATAAACTGGCCCTTCTGCTGCAGGTTCTGTATAGCCTCGCTCATCAGATGGAATGCACCCAGTGAGTGCTGGAATCGGGTGTGCCTTGCTCCAGGATACACCACAAAGGCTAACCCCAGCTGATTGATGCGGTTTAGCCTCTGAAACAAGGGGTGCTCTACAATTCCGTAGAGTATACCCTTTGGTATTTTGATAAACCCGAATACCGGGTCGTTGATGATCTTAACTTCGCCCACTTATTCACTATTCACTATTCACTATTCACTTTTAGCAGATGCTTGCATCTGCCAAAATCTTGGCCATCTGCTCCTGTAGTTCTTTAGCCTTCTGGCCTGCTACTTCAGCAAAGTCTTTCTCGCCGGATGCGTATATGATGCCGCGACTTGAGTTTACTAACAGTCCGCAGTCGTCAATCATACCGTATTTGCAAACCTCCTCCAGACTGCCGCCCTGAGCACCAACGCCAGGAACCAGCAGGAAGTGTTTTGGAGCCAGCTTGCGGATGTCTTCAAACATCTGTCCCTGTGTGGCACCAACTACGTACATCATGTTCTCGTCGTTGCCCCATTCCTGACTCTTCTTTAGTACTTTCTCAAACAGGCGCTCGCCGTTCTCGTCCTTCATCAGCTGGAAGTCGTGGCTGCCCTTATTGCTGGTAAGTGCCAGCAGCACTACCCATTTGCCGTCGTAACCAAGGAATGGTGTTACTGAGTCTTCGCCCATGTAAGGTGCAACGGTCAGCGCATCAACGTTGTACTGCTCAAAGAATGTCTTTGCGTACATCTTAGATGTGTTGCCAATATCGCCGCGCTTGGCATCAGCGATGATAAGGTGTTTGGGGTAGTTCTCCTGCAGATATTCGATAATGCCCTCGAAAGCAGCCATACCCTCAATGCCGTAAGCCTCGTAGAAGGCCAGGTTGGGCTTGTAGGCCACGCAGTAGGGAGCAGTAGCATCGATAATGCGGGTGCTAAACTCAAACAGCATGCCGAAGGTCATTTCCTCCTCTTCATACTCTTTCTTCACAATCTCCTTCAGGCCTTTGGGCATTTTGTCTAGGTCTGTGTCCAGTCCCACGCACAGAAAGCTCTGCTTCTCGCGAATCTGTTCAATCAGTTCTTTTCTGGTCATATCTGATTTAATTCTTTAATGTTTAATGTTTAATGTTTAATGTATTAAAGTTCATTCTCCTTCATGCGCTCGGCATTCTCTGCTACGGTCAGCGCATCAATCATGGCTTGAATGTCGCCACCAAGGAAACCCTGCAAGTCGTGTGTGGTATAGCCGATGCGGTGATCGGTAACACGGCCCTGTGGGAAGTTGTATGTGCGGATTTTGGCTGAACGGTCGCCGGTAGATACCAAGCTCTTTCGGCGGCTTGCGATATCATCTACATACTTCTGGTGCTCCTTGTCGTATAAAAATGTGTATAAGCGGGAAAGTGCGCGCTCTTTATTCTTAGGCTGGTCACGAGTTTCGGTACACTCAATCAGAATTTCTTCGGTTTCGCCTGTATTAGGATTCTTCCACATATAGCGCAAACGAACACCCGATTCTACCTTGTTAACGTTCTGACCGCCTGCGCCACTCGAACGGAAGGTATCCCACTTGATTTCTCCTTCGTTTACATGCACCTCAAACTTGTCGGCCTCAGGCAGTACTGCTACTGTTGCGGCACTGGTCTGCATGCGCCCGTTCGATTCGGTTACAGGTACGCGCTGCACGCGGTGAACACCTGATTCATATTTCAGTGTGCCGTAAACATCGGCACCTGATACAGAGAAGTCAATCTCCTTGAATCCTCCCACGGCACCCTCTGATACGTAGGTGATAGAAACCTGCCAACCCTTCGATTCGCAGTAGTTCTTGTACATCTTGAACAGATCTCCTGCAAACAAGCAAGCCTCGTCGCCACCTGTTCCGGCGCGTATCTCCATCTCCACGTTCTTAGCGTCCTCGGGGTCTTTTGGTATCAGTGCTATCTTAATTTCCTCTTCCAGCTGTGGCTGCAGCTCTTCGTTCATGGCCAGTTCCTCGCGAGCCATCTCCTTCATCTCTGGGTCGCTCTCGTTGGCCAGAATGTCCTTAGCCTCTTTAATGCCGTTCAGGCAGGCAATATAACGCTTGCGAGCGTCCATAATGTCGCCCAGGTCCTTATATTCCTTAGTAAGTTTCACAAATCTCTGCTGGTCGGCAATCACTGATGGGTCGGTAATCAGAGTTGATACTTCCTCAAAGCGAGCCTCCAGGCCATCTAATTTCTGTAGAATGCTGTTGCTTGTTTCTGCCATATTCTGTTCAATCCTTTAATTTGGGGTGCAAAGTTACTGAAAATTTACCAAACCGCCAATTATTCGTCGTTTTTTTTGCATTTTTCGTTTAAAGTGCGTATCTTTGCAGCCAATTATTAATCATTTAACCTGAAATTTTGTATGCAACCAAATCAGTTACGCCCGTTTTTCGGTTTGTCTGTAGCCATCGTGGCTGTAGTATTATTTCTTGGCTCGTGCGGTAAGGCTCGGCAGACAAGTAACTTCAATCCCGATAAGTTTGATAGTCTTGTTCTAGCATCCCGTTCTGTACCTCATACCGTCGACAGCCTGTTGCAGGCAGGAGCTATCGGACGTACAGGTGCCGACTTTTATAAGGTAAACTATTGGAGCGATTACAACGATACACTTGCTATGGCCATTGCCGATACTGCATTAAATCGCAAGATAGAGAACGATGAGGATCGTTACTTTCATTATATGATTGCAGGAATGTCTTATCAGCTCGATTATATTGGCGGACATTATGAGCGCGGCTTGCGACGCACAAGACAGTTTCTCGATTCTGTCGACCCTGATTTTATTGCCAGTCATAGCAAACTTAGGTCCAATCATTTGATGCTGAACTCTCTCCTGGGCTATTATAATATCTATCTTTATCGCTTTGATGAGGCCGAGGCGCAGTTTAAGAAAACCGTTGGCCTTATTGGTAAGTATGAAGCCGACGCTCAAGGCGATTCCTTGGATTTAGCTCTCTACGCTTATATGCGCATACGTCTGGCTGCTTCGGCTATGATTGCATACGCTAATATGAAGCAGGATCAGCGAGCCATGAAATGGTTGGAAGTCGGCGAGACCTATCTTAATGACTATGTACAGAAAAATGGTGAAACATCTGCTGCGCAAAGTACATCCTATAAGTTGCTGATAATGAAAGCCTTGTTCCTTAATCGTATGGGGCGTGCCGATGAGGCTGCGCTTGCATACCAGCAGGCTATTAAGAATCCTTATTATAAATCACAGATAGGCCGCCTTAACACAGTCGATTATCTGCTTGAATCCCATCATTACGAAGAGGCCTTGAAGAATATCGATAATATTGAGGAAATTTTGCGTTTCAGGAAACAAGAGTGGAACATAGACAATATCGCAGGTTTTGTTTCTTTAAGGTTCAAGGCATATCTTGGCGCAGGTCGTCGCGATTCAGCCTTGGCCATTGCCACTCGTATTATTTATGCGTTAGATTCTGCCAGAGTTTGGGCGAAACGCGATAAGGCAGCCGAGCTGGCCACCGTCTACGATACGAAGGATAAGGAGGCTCAGATAGCCGAGAAAGAAACTTCGCTCCTCCAGACACGTATCACAGCGTTGATCATCGCCCTCGTGCTGTTCATTGTGTTCTTCATCGTCTATAGTGTTTTGCGCCGCCGTGCTGCTAAGCTGAAGGTTGTTCAGGATCGTATCGAGGGCGAGTTGCAGATTGCGCGCAATATCCAGATGTCGATGGTACCCCACGAGTTCCCTCACCGCGAGGGCCTCGACATGTACGCCTCGATGACTCCCGCCAAGGAGGTTGGAGGCGACCTCTACGGCTATGTGGTTCGTGGCAATATGCTCTACTTTGCCGTAGGCGATGTAAGTGGTAAGGGAGTTCCCGCTTCGCTCTTCATGGCTCAGGCCACGCGCCTTTTCCGCACTATGGCTAACCAAGGTTTGATGCCAGCCGAGATATGCAAACACATGAATGCCGAGCTTGGAGGCGAGGATAACGTCAACGGCATGTTCGTCACCATGTGGATTGGCATGCTGAACATGGATAATGGTCATCTCCACTTCTGCAATGCCGGTCATAATCCTCCTGTAATCGGTGGTGGCGAGAATCATGGCGATTTCCTCCAGATGGAGTCCAATGCTCCCATCGGTCTGTGGCCCGATCTCGAGTATGTAGGCGAGGAGATTGATACCATCAAGAATCGTCCGCTGTTTGTATATACCGACGGACTCAACGAGGCCGAAGACCCTGAGCTGCAGCAGTTTGGCGACGACCGTTTGCTCGAAATCCTGCGCAACACCCACTTCGACTCAGCCCAGCAGGTCGTCGAGACTCTGTCGGCCCGTGTAGCCCAGCATCGCCGTGGTGCCGAGGCCAACGACGACCTCACAATGCTCTGTCTCCGAGTTAGTTAACAAAAAAGAGAACGAGCATCACTGCCAGTTCTCCTGAAAACAAAATTATTAATCAATAATCAAAAACTTCCGTGCCATCTCGGCACTAATTAGTTTAACTATGGTAAAAAGATTATCTAGATAAACTAGAAAAATGGAGTGCAAAGGTACTACTTTTATTTGGATTGACCAAACTTAATGCAATAAAAATCATTTGTTAGTGTGTAATCAGCGAGTAATTTTAAACATAAATAGGTGAGCGGTGCTCACCTATTTTTTTTGCTACATGCCCATGCAGCTTGTAGCTCCGAGGGCTGTAACAATCGCGGTTGCGATTGACGCAATCATCTGTACGATGAACTTAATGGTTTCTCTCTTTGTCATGGTTGATTAAATTAGTAAGGTTTGTAACTTGGAGGGGTAGGGGTTCTACCCCTCCGTTAGTTTAATCTCCCTCGCCTGGGACGTCGCCAGATGGCTGGGTGCTTCCTCCACCACCATTTCCGCCACCTGAGCCGCTTGGTGAATCGCTCTCCAGCAGCTGTCCAGCTAATGCCTCTGCATTTACGAACTCGGCCTTCTTGATGAACTCGCGTGAGCTGATGTTTGTCTCAGCCTCCTGATCGGGCAAGAATCGGATGTGCAATGCCTTCAGGTTCTTGGTTGGGCTGAAGTCGTCCTTCTGGTCGGCTCCACCTTTCTCATTCTCGAGAGTGGTGTAGAAGATTCCCAGACCGTCAATCTTCACACGCTTCGAATTCAGGAGCATCTCCAGCAGACAGCTGCGGAACTTCTCCAGCACACCAAACACCACGTCAGGTGTGTAGATAGAGCCGTGCTCTGCAATGTGAGTAGCCATCTTTCTTGTGTTTAGGGTCTCGATGGTCTTGCCGTGAGCAAACCACTTGCCGTAAATCTTAGAACCCTGTGCTTTGTTTTGTTTCAGTAAATAAAAAATCTTTGCCATAATGCGTTTTGTAATTTTAAATGGTTAATGTTTAAGTTATGTTGTCTCTCATGATTGACAATGCAAAGGTACGAATATAATAAGTAATGAAAAAATATATATCGAGTTATTTTCGTTAAATGATGTTAATAAAATTAGCGTACCACTTCGTGCCCTATGAGCCGTAATTTTTCTATTTTATAAACGTAATTTTATGGGCAACGAAGTGCCGCCGCGTGGAGGGCATAACAACATAACATGCATAACATGTCCGTACTCGAATGTGCATATTCTGGGCTGTAAGGGCGTATTATGATATTATATATATTATAATATATATAATATTTAATATATAATATATTATTAATATTATCTTCTCCGCCGCACTTGTTGCTCCAATTAATTACTTCTCATTTTACAGATGTTATGTATGTTATGCATGGTATGCCTGATGTGATGACCTGCTTCGCACTATCAAATATGGCTGTTGCACGCGTTAGGGTTAATCGTTTGGTTAAGGATGGCCTTGTGGAAAGGGTTGGCGAGTTCTTAGAAGGCGGTAATAACAAAGCTGTGTTTAAGAAGACCGGTAAGGTAATGAGGTAAACATAACATGCATAACATACATAACATTATGGAAATAGTACAATTAAATGCAAATGCAAAACTCTCCGAGCACTTTTCGCTCGGGGAGTTCACGAAGAGCGGGAGTCATCCCGAGGTGTATAACATCCCAAGCCATGAGGCGATCGCGAACCTCACTAACCTCACAAAATGGCTGGAGGTGCTTCGTAAAAGGTATAATGCCAAGTATGGAGTGGGCGAGGAGCCCATCCGAATAAACTCGGGGTATCGCAGTCCGCAGTTGAATAAGAAGATTGGGGGCGTACCTACAAGCAACCACCTTACAGGGTGTGCGGTGGATATCCGCGTGCTGGGAATGGAGCAGTTAATCCGCTATGCCACAATCCTACTTGATTATGCTGATGAAAGCAAGCAGGAGTTTGATGAACTGCTTATAGAAAGGAATCGCTATGGCGCCATCTGGCTGCACTTCGCCGTGCGGCCCGCAAATAATAGACGAAAAATATTGTTTATCAATGCATAAAAAAGAGAGAGGTTCGTTTTGAACCTCTCTTTGTATTTTAGTAATTGAATTCTCCGTATTCTGAGCGGATGGTAAGGCTCTTGGGGCCTTCTTCGATGTGACCCACCACTTGGGCATCGATGTTGAAACTCTTGCTTATCTCGATGACCTTCTCGGCTACCTCGGGGCGTACGTAGATCTCCATGCGGTGACCCATGTTGAACACCTGGTACATCTCCTTCCAATCGGTGCCAGAACACTCGTGGATAGCGCGGAAGAGTGGGGGAACTGGGAACATGTTGTCCTTTATCACGCGGCAGTTGTCGTTAACAAAGTGCAGAACCTTGGTCTGTGCGCCACCTGTGCAGTGAACCATACCGTGAATCTCGGGACGGAGCTGGTCTAACAGCTTCTTTATTACAGGTGCATAGGTGCGTGTGGGCGAGAGTACAAGCTGGCCGGCATCAACGGGCGAACCCTCAACAGCGTCGGTAAGCTTATACTTGCCGCTGTAAACAAGGTCGTAAGGCACAGCGTGGTCGTAGCTCTCAGGATAATCCTCGGCCAGATACTTGGCAAACACATCGTGGCGGGCTGAGGTGAGTCCGTTAGAACCCATGCCGCCATTGTAGCGCTTCTCGTAAGTGGCCTGACCTGTAGATGACAATCCGACAATGACATCGCCAGGGCGGATGTTGGCATTGTCGATGACGTCAGAACGCTTCATGCGGCAGGTCACGGTGCTATCTACGATGATGGTGCGAACCAAATCGCCCACATCGGCTGTCTCACCACCTGTAGGATATATGCCGATACCCATCTCGCGGAGCTCTGAGAGCAGCTCGTCGGTGCCATTGATAACGGCAGAGATTACTTCGCCGGGAATGAGCATCTTGTTACGGCCGATGGTAGAACTAACGAGGATGTTGTCGACAGCACCCACACAGAGCAGATCGTCGGTATTCATCACGATGGCATCCTGAGCGATACCTTTCCATACAGAGAGGTCGCCAGTCTCCTTCCAATACATGTAGGCGAGGGCCGACTTTGTACCGGCTCCATCGGCATGCATGATGTTACAATACTCTGGGTCGCCTCCGAGGATGTCGGGGATGATTTTGCAGAATGCCTGAGGAAAGATTCCCTTGTCAATGTTTTTGATAGCGTTGTGTACATCTTCCTTTGCGGCCGAAACACCACGCATCATATAACGATTATCCATATCTTTTATTTCTAAAATCTCTATTATAAATTAACGCTCATGCCAGAATTCCCAACTGGCGAAGGCTTGGAGCAGTAGCATCTCAAGACCGTTTTTGACCTCGGCACCGTATTTCGCTCCATTGCGCATAAACAATGTCTGGTCGGGGTTGTAAATAAGGTCGTAGAGAATGGTGTGTGAGTCCATCGCCTCGTAAGGCAGCTGCGGGCACTCGTCGGTATGTGGATACATGCCCATTGGGGTGCAGTTTACGATGACGTTATACTCGCGAACTACCTCGGGAGTGATGCTCTGATACTGAATGGTGCCAGGGCGTTCGTAGCGACTTACGAATACAGGCTCTATGCCTAATGACTTGAGTCCGTAGTTGATGGCTTTTGAAGCGCCGCCTGTGCCCAGGATGAGTGCTTTTTTGTGCCATTTGGGGTCGAGCATTGGCTCAATGCTCTGGGTGAATCCAATAACATCGCTGTTGTAGCCTTTGAGTAATGTTTTATTCTTCTGATGAGTCACACGGATTACGTTTACGGCTCCGATAGCGCGTGCCTCGGGCGAGATGCTGTCGAGGAAGGGGATTACCTTTTCCTTGTAGGGAATGGTTACGTTCAGACCGCGCAGATTGGGGTAGCGGTCGATGATTTCGGGAAGATCGTCTATCGACGGAATCTCGAAATTCTCGTACGTGGCATTGATGCCTTCATCGGCAAACTTCTGATTGAAGTAGCTGATGGAGAATGAGTGGCCTAAGGGGTAGCCGATAAGTCCGTACTTGTCCATTTCTTTAGTAATTATTTAGTTGCGAAATACATCGTACAAATGCCAAATGTTAGTCGGCGGAACGAGGCTTCGGCAAAGCCTGCCTTCATCAGTATGTCGACCATTCGCTCGCCCTGTGGGAAAGCCTCGATGGTCTTGGTGAGGTATGAGTAGGCGCTGGTGTCGCGCGAAATGAGACGGCCATAGATGGGCAGAACCGTGTGCGAATAGATGCGGAACAGTTGCTTCATGGGGAAGCTTACGGGTGAGGTAAGCTCTACTATGCTGAGATGGCCTCCGGGCTTGAGCACGCGGTACATCTCGCGCAAACCTGCATCAAGATCGGCAAAGTTACGTATGCCGAATGCAGCGGTAACGGCGTCGAAGGTGTTGCTATTATATGATAGGTGTAAGCAGTCTTCTTTCTCGAACGTAACAATGTCTTGCAGTCCAAGGGCTGCTACCTTCTGTCGGCCTATCTGCATCATTCCTTCACTGATGTCGGCGCCAACAAGGCGCTCAGGCTTGAGCATTTGGGCTGAAAGTATTGCGAAATCGCCTGTGCCGGTTGCAATGTCGAGCAGCGACTTGGGGTGGAATGGTGCCAACTGCTTGATAGCCTTGCGGCGCCAACCCTTGTCAATATCCCACGAAAGGCGGTGGTTAAGCTTGTCGTAGGTGGGAGCGATGTTATCGAACATCTGCTCTACCTGCGAGGCTTTCTCACCATCATGATATGGGGTTATTTTTTCCTGCTCGTACATTTACATTAAACATTAATGATTAAACATTAAATAATTAGCGACTCTTGAATGCTGAGAGCCACTCGCTCACGTTCTTCTCGATACGGTCGGCAATGTCGCCCTCGCTCTGCTCTCGCTCAAACTTCTCGCCTACGATGTGCTCGTAGAGCTCAATGTAGCGATCGGATACACTCTCAGCATACTCGTCAGTAATTTCAGGCATAGTCTGTCCGGGCTCGTTCATGAAGTCATGCTCGATGAGCCATTGACGTACGAACTCCTTCGACAGCTGGCGCTGTGGCTCGCCCTTGGCAAGCTTCTCCTCATAGCCTTCTGCATAGAAATAGCGACTTGAGTCGGGAGTGTGGATCTCGTCGATAAGGTAAACCTTACCATCGCGCTTACCAAACTCGTACTTGGTATCAACGAGGATGAGTCCGCGCTTGGCGGCAATCTCCTGTCCGCGAGCGAAGATCTTGCGGGTGTAGTCCTCCATGATAGCGTAGTCCTCGGCAGAAACGATGCCCTGAGCGATAATCTCTTCCTTAGAGATGTTCATGTCGTGACCCTCGTCGGCCTTGGTTGTTGGAGTGATGATAGGCTCAGGGAAACGCTCGTTCTCCTTCATGCCGTCGGGCAGCTTAACGCCGCACAGCTCGCGACAGCCGTTCTTATACTCACGCCAAGCCGAACCGGTAAGGATTGAACGGATGATCATTTCAACACGGAACCCCTCGCACTTAAGGCCTACGGTTACCATTGGATCTGGTGTGGCCAACTTCCAGTTAGGGCAGATGTCGGTGGTGGCATCAAGGAACTTAGCTGCAATCTGGTTGAGTACCTGACCCTTGAAGGGGATTCCCTTTGGCAATACGACATCGAATGCCGAAATACGGTCGGTGGCAACCATTACCATCAGATCGTCGTTGATGTTGTAAACGTCACGAACTTTGCCGTGATAAACGCTCTTCTGTCCTTCGAACTTGAAGTCTGTTTTTGTTAATGCTTTCATCTCTTTATTGTGTTATTATCAAATTCACCTTTCATCTCCTTGTCGAATTCCTCGTAGGCATTGACTATGCGGGTTACGAGCTTGTGGCGTACGATGTCGCCTCGATCGAGATTGACGATGCCGATGCCCTCTACATTATTTAATATGTGCAGAGCTTCGATAAGTCCGCTCTTCTGCGAGTGAGGCAGGTCTATCTGAGTCATGTCGCCCGTGATAATCATCTTGGTGTTCCAGCCCATACGTGTTAGGAACATACGTATCTGGGCGGGAGTGGTGTTCTGAGCCTCGTCGAGGATCACAACGGCATCGCTAAGTGTGCGACCGCGCATAAACGCAAGCGGAGCTATCTGTATGATGTGTTTCTCCATCATGTCCTGCAGCTTCACTTGTGGCAGCATATCCTCGAGTGCATCGTAGAGTGGTTGCAGATAGGGATCAATCTTCTCCTTCATATCGCCAGGAAGGAATCCGAGCTTCTCTCCAGCCTCAACGGCAGGACGGCTAAGAATAATCTTCTTTGCGGTCTTGTCTTTAAGTGCTTTTACGGCGAGGGCTATTGACAGATATGTCTTACCTGTACCAGCAGGTCCAACGGCAAAAATCATGTCGTTATTGTTGTAGGCTTCAATAAGTTGCTGCTGATTAGGTGTGCGCGCCTTGATGGGGCGGCCCGACATAGAATAACATACTACGCCGTCAGGCACATCATCGCGCGTACGCTTACCTTTAATAATGTCAAGGATGTCCTCGTCGCCTAGTGAGTTGAAACGTAGTACGTGGGCACGCAGTTTTTCAGTACTCTCTTCAAATGCAGCCATCTGTTCTTCGTCGCCAAGCACGCGTATTACGTTGTCGCGAGCCATGATGCGCAGTTTTGGAAATAGCGAGCGAATCATCTGCAAGTGCCCGTTGCCAACCCCATAGAATATCACGGGGTCAATATCTTCTAATACGATATGTTTCTCTATCAAATGCTGAAGTTTTTTAAATTTGGGCACAAAGTTACAAAAATAATTTGTATCTTTGCAACGCAAAAGAAAATTTTTAGATGAAACTGACAAAAAAAAGATATTTGATAGGTTTTACGGTGGCTGTTTTGGTGCTTGCGGTGATACGTGTGGCGTTTCCGCAGGTAGCGGAGTCAAGCGTGAAAGCGGCTGAGACTGAAGCTGTTTGTTATGATCTGGACAGTGTCGCTATCGAGCAGAAAATTCCAAGTTTGAAGACTGTAAAGCCTCACAAGATTCTGTCGGTACCAAGCTTTAAAGCCTGTTTCCCTGATACTCAGATGGTTCAGCTACAGGCTGCGATGAAGTGGGGCGTAAAGCGAGTGAAAGACCGCGAGGATGCCGAGAAACGTAAAAACGAACTGGTTTACGTGGGTGCAAATCCTTATTATCACATAGATCCGTTATACTCGAGCATTCCTTATCTGGTGCCTCGTGCGGCGGTTTTGCTGCAGGACATAGGTTCGGCCTTCTTCGATAGTTTGTACGTAAAAGGTGTGCCCTTGCACCGACTGATTGTTACCAGCGTATTGCGCTCGGAGGCCGATGTGAAGAAACTGCGTCGGCATAACGGAAATGCTACTGAGAACTCATGCCACCTGTATGGTACCACATTCGACATCTGCTACAATCGCTATGAGACTGTTGAGAATCCTGATGGTCCGGCAAGACGAGCTGTACGTAACGACTCGCTGAAATATGTGCTATCGGAGGTTCTGCGCGATATGCGTGAGCAGGGACGATGCTACATTAAATATGAGGTGAAGCAAGGATGTTTTCACATGACGGTGCGGTAAAATGTAAAAATTGAATAATGTAAGAATTTAAAAATTAAAGTAATAACTAATAAACTTAAAGCATTATGAGATTAGACGGAAGGCGCGAAAGCTCGAATGTTGAGGATCGCCGCGGATTGAGCGGTGGTGCCAAGGCTGGTATCGGTGGTATCGGCGGTATTATCCTGATTGCTCTGTTTACATTCCTACAGGGTGGAAACGTGGGCGATGTTGTAAACAACGTAGTGCAGCAGACGATGCAGGCTCCAACAGAGACTGTGGGCGAGGAGAACTTTACTGAGGAAGAGCAGGAGTTAGCCTCTGACTGCAAGAAGATTCTGGCATCTACAGAGGAGGTGTGGACAAAGGTGTTCCAGGACAACGGCTGGGGTGAATATCAATATCCCACACTGGTGCTGTTTACTAATCAAGTAAACTCGGCTTGTGGTTCGGCTACAGCTGCCGTTGGTCCATTCTACTGTTCTGGCGACCAGAAGCTATATGTAGACCTTTCTTTCTTTACACAGATGAAACGACAGCTGGGTGTTGAGGGTAACACGTTTGCCTACGCCTATGTGATAGCTCACGAGATTGGACACCATATCGAGTATCTCACAGGTACGCTGAACAAAGCGCATCAGGCTATGAATCAGACAGATAAGGTAAGTGCAAATCAGATTAGCGTTCGACTGGAGTTATTGGCCGATTACTATGCCGGCGTGTGGGCTCATTACGAGGACGCAATGAACCACTCTATGGAGTATGGTGATTTGGAGAAGGGATTAGAGCTTGCTAAGGCTATTGGCGATGACTGGTTGCAGAAGAAGGCACAGGGTAGAGCTACGCCCGAGTCGTTCACTCACGGCACCAGCGATCAGCGCAAGCGTTGGCTAAAGCGTGGCTTTGAAACTGGCGACATGCGCACTAGCACCTTTGCCGTTCAGAATTATAACGATCTCTGATTACTCGTGATGGTATGGTTCGCCTTTGATGATGGTACAGGCGCGGTAAATCTGCTCTGTGAACACCAGGCGAATCATCTGATGCGAGAACGTCATTTTTGATAGTGAAATCTGCTCGTTTGCGCGAGAGTAAACAGCAGGAGAAAAACCATACGGTCCGCCAACGACGAATATCAGTCGGCGGGCTGTATTTCTTTTCTGCTCAAGCCATTTTGCAAACTCAATGCTGCGGAACTCCTTTCCGTGCTCATCAAGCAGCACAACGGTGTCGCTGGGCTGAATCTGCTTTAGTATCAGCTCGCCCTCGGTCTGCTTCTGTTGCTCCTCGCTAAGACTCTTGGTGTTCTTCAGTTCGGGGATGGTGAACAACTCGAAGGGCATATAGTGGCCTATGCGCTCAACATAATCGTTGATGCCCGCCTGAAAGTGCTTGTCGGTGGTCTTGCCTACCAATATCAGTATTGTCTTCATTTTATACTTTTGTTTGCTACAAACTCGTCGAACTGACTCTTGTAACCGTTAAATACGTTGATATCAACATCGCCCGTGATGCCTTTTACACGGCCATCGGAACTTAGTTGCCAGAAGGCCAGACGTACATCGGGCTTATATTCGCCATAGCGGGCTATCCATACATCGTAGTCGCGCTTAATGTCGGGCACCATGCCGAAATACTTATTGATGAACATCTGGTTAATATATAAAATAGGTGAAACACCGCAACGGGCCTTAACCATACGGAGCCAAATGCGAATCTGCTGGAACATCTTCTCTGGGCCGCCTGCTGCAGCTATCTGCTTGTCGCTGGGTTCAACATCGAGCACTGGAGGAAGGTCACCTTTTAGAAACTTGGTGTGCTTGATAAAATGCTGAGCCTGGGCTGCACCCGAGCTTTTGAGCGAGAAGAAATGATAGGCGCCGATGGGAATATGATGCTTACGCGCCTGAGCATAATCGTCGTCATAAAACTTGTTTGTGATGCTTACGCCCTCGGTACTCTTTATGAATATAAACGAAACTGGATAATCGGCTGTTCCGTGAACATTCTTATTACTTTTGCGACCAAGATAGTTGATGCTAAGTTGTTTCCAGTTGATGGGATATTTGTGGCGACCTTTGCCGTGCTGGTAGCGGGCAATGTCGATACCATAGATACGCTCAGAGGTGTACTTCATGCGCTCGCCCCAGAAGCGGTTCTTCTTCCACTCACCAACCTGCAGTCGCGGTTCTTCGCCTTCGGGAGTAAATAACTGTATGCCGAATCCATCGCGAGTGTTCTCAACCCAGTGACCCTCGAAATAACTGCCATTGGTTACGTAGGCTCCGTGGCCGTGGGCTGTGGTGCCTGTAAAGTCGCCAAGATATGTGCCAAGGGTGTCGATACGTAATCCGGTTTTAATGGTATCAGCATCAAATGTCGCAATAATGGTATATCCTGCGGTATCTACTGCCAGAGCCGTACCCTCATGGATTCGATTGCGCCAAGTGCCTACGTTCCATACGGTTAGTCGGCGGGCGGGTTCTATTTCAAGTCGTTTCCCGTTTGCAAATGCTGCAACCATCTCGTAACCCTCGTCCATCACGTTGTGACGGTCGAAGTAATATTTGAATTCGTCGTCGAGACCTGCGGGTATGGTGTCCTTTGTCAGGGTATCAGTGCTGGCGGGTATTTTCTTTGTGATGGCGGCGTTAAGCTGCATGCCTTTGTGGGCGGGCTGGGGCAGATAGTATGTTGATGCCGACAACAGCAGCAGGGGTGATATAATAGATATTAATACCTTTTTCATTTATTTACTACTTTTCGGATGCAAAGATACAAAGAATTTTCTTATATTTGCAACCAAAATAATTATAAAATATAATATGTGTATGAAGAATTAATATTGATTTATGCCTATAAAATTGGGTTAAAGTAATAAAATGTTAGTTTTTTGATTAAAAAAGTTACAAATTGTTTGTTTATTCCAATGAAAAAGATTAATTTTGCAGACGAAATTCAAATTGAGATCAATAATGAAGAGTCTGAATCTACTTAACGGCCTAATTATTATTCGACTGCTTGGGGCAGGCGGAAGTGATTGAGGTGCACGTAGATGAAGCATAAAGATTATACATTAAACAAAATAATACGAGCCTTTCTCACTTCCGAGTGTGAAAGGCTTTTTTCTTGGAATAAATAGTCAAATTGTAAAATAGTTAAATCGTAAAATTGTAAAATGGAAAGGTTGTTTATTTTCGACACAACGCTCCGCGACGGCGAACAGGTGCCCGGATGCCAGTTGAACACTGTAGAGAAGATTCAGGTGGCTAAGGCTCTTGAGCAGTTGGGTGTAGACGTTATCGAAGCAGGATTCCCTATTTCAAGTCCCGGTGACTTTAACAGCGTGATTGAGATTTCTAAAGCCGTTACTTGGCCCGTTATCTGTGCACTGACACGTGCTGTAGAGCGTGATATCGATGTGGCTTTTGAGGCTCTGCAATATGCTAAGCACAAGCGTATCCACACTGGTATCGGCACAAGCGACGAGCACATCCAGTATAAGTTCAACTCTACCCGCGAGGAGATTCTGGAGCGCGCAGTTGCTGCAACGAAATACGCCAAGCGTTTCGTAGACGATGTGGAGTTCTATTGCGAGGATGCCGGTCGTACCGACAACGAGTATCTGGCTCGTGTGGTAGAGGCTGTTATCAAGGCCGGAGCAACTGTAGTAAACATCCCTGATACCACAGGATACTGTCTGCCTGAGGAGTATCACGACAAGATTAAGTATCTGATGGAGCATGTAGACAATATCGATCGTGCCATCATCTCTACCCATTGTCACAACGATTTGGGTATGGCTACTGCCAACTCGCTTAGCGGAGTGATGGCAGGAGCACGACAGGTTGAGGTAACAATCAACGGAATAGGTGAGCGCGCCGGTAATACTTCGCTCGAGGAGATAGCAATGATTCTGAAGTGTCATAAGCAACTGGAAATAGAGACTAACATAAATACTACCAAAATATATCCTACCAGCCGAATGGTGTCGAGCTTGATGAATATGCCCGTTCAGCCTAACAAGGCCATCGTGGGTCGTAACGCATTTGCTCACTCAAGCGGTATACATCAGGACGGCGTGCTGAAGAATGTTCATACATACGAGATTATCGACCCCAAAGATGTTGGTATCGATGATAACAGCATTGTTCTGACCGCACGAAGCGGTAGGGCTGCTCTGAAGCATCGTCTGCACGTGAACGGCGTGGATCTCTCGGAAGAGAAGCTCGATAAGGTATATGAGAAATTCCTTGTTCTGGCCGACCAGAAGAAAGAGGTTACCGATGCCGACGCACTGATGCTGGCTGGAGCCGATACTGCTGATACTCATGCAGTTAGACTTGACTTCCTGCAGGTTACTACAGGTAAGGGCGTGAAGAGTGTGGCTTCTATCGGACTTGACATCAGTGGGCAGAAATTCGAGGCTGCTGCCAGCGGAAACGGTCCTGTGGATGCGGCTATCAAGGCGCTTAAGAAGATTATCATGAAGCAGATGACGCTGAAGGAGTTTACTATCCAGGCCATCTCAAAGGGTTCGGACGATGTGGGTAAGGTGCACATGCAGGTGGAGTACGACGGAAGTCTGTACTACGGATTCGGTGCTAACACCGATATCGTTACCGCATCGGTTGAAGCGTATATCGATTGTATAAACAAATTTAAGAAAGACGAAGAATGAACACATTATTTGATAAGATATGGGATAAGCACGTGGTGCAGCAGGTAGAAGACGGGCCCACACAGCTGTATATCGACCGTCTGTACTGCCACGAGGTGACTTCGCCTCAGGCTTTCGACGGCATGCGTGCCCGCGGACTGAAATGTTTCCGTCCACAGCAGATATTCTGCATGCCCGACCACAATACGCCAACACACGATCAGGACAAACCTATTGAAGACCCCGTATCGAAGAAACAGGTAGACACGCTGGCAAAGAACGCGGCAGAGTTCGGACTTACTCACTACGGAATGATGTCGAAGGACAATGGTATCATCCACGTGGTTGGTCCGGAGAAGGGGTTGAGTTTGCCTGGAATGACAATAGTTTGTGGCGATTCACACACATCTACCCACGGCGCTATGGGTGCCGTTGCTTTCGGTATCGGAACCAGTGAGGTTGAGATGGTGATGGCATCGCAGTGCATTCTGCAGCAGAAACCCAAGTCGATGCGCATATCGATTAACGGTGTGCTTGGCAAGGGTGTTACGGCTAAGGATGTGGCACTCTACCTGATGTCAAAACTCACCACAAGCGGCGCTACTGGTTACTTTGTGGAGTATGCTGGCTCAACGGTAAAGGCAATGAGTATGGAGGGTCGACTGACGCTGTGTAACCTCTCGATAGAGATGGGTGCTCGCGGAGGTTTTGTGGCTCCTGATACTACGACGTTTAATTATCTGAAAGGTCGTGAATATGCGCCTAAGGGCGAAGAGTGGGACAAGGCTGTGGCTTATTGGAAGACACTGAAGAGCGGCGATGACGCTGTGTTCGACAAGGAGCTTACCTTCAATGCTGCCGATATCGAGCCTCGTTTAACTTACGGTACTAATCCTGGAATGGGAATCGGTATAACTGAGGCTATTCCTGCTAATGCCGAAGAGGCTAATTCGCCCCAAGCTGGTTTCGAGAAGGCTTTGAACTACATGGGCTTTAAGGCCGGACAGAAGTTACTGGGCACAAAGGTTGATTACGTGTTCTTAGGTGCTTGCACCAATGGCCGTATCGAGGATTTCCGTGCGTTTGCCCATTTGGTTGAAGGCCGCCATAAGTCGCCAGATGTTGTGGCTTGGCTGGTGCCTGGCTCGTGGGCTGTCGACAAGCAGATTCGCGAAGAGGGCATCGACAAGGTGCTTGAGGATGCCGGCTTCGAAATCCGTCAGCCCGGATGCTCGGCATGTCTGGCTATGAATGATGATAAGATCCCTGCTGGCAAGCTTAGCGTTAGCACCTCGAACCGCAATTTCGAAGGTCGCCAGGGCCCCGGTGCCCGCACCATTCTGGCATCGCCACTAACCGCTGCTGCCGCCGCAATAACAGGTGTAATAACTGATCCAAGAGAACTATTATGAAACAGAAATTCAACATCATAACATCTACTTGTGTGCCACTTCCATTGGAGAATGTTGACACCGACCAGATTATTCCAGCCCGATTCCTCAAGGCTACAACCCGTGAGGAGAAGTTTTTTGGCGACAACCTGTTCCGTGACTGGCGATACAACGCCGACGGCACGCCAAATAAGGACTTTGTACTGAACAATCCCAACTACTCGGGCTGCATACTCGTGGCAGGAAAGAACTTCGGTTCGGGCTCGTCGAGAGAGCACGCTGCCTGGGCTATCGCAGGTTACGGATTCCGCGTGGTAATCAGCTCGTTCTTTGCCGATATTCACAAGAACAATGAGCTTAACAACTTTGTGCTGCCCGTAGTGGTGAGTGAGGCATTCCTGGCTGAACTCTTCGATAGCATCGCGGCCAACCCGAAGATGGAGGTAGAGGTTGATCTGCCGAATCAGACCGTAACCAACAAGGCTACCGGACGAAGCGAGCACTTCGACATCAATGGATACAAGAAACACTGTCTGATGCATGGACTCGACGACATCGACTTCCTTGTACAGAACAAAGAAAAAACTGAGGTATGGGAACAAGCGAACAAGTAAACAAATACAAGCGCATACAGCCCTTTGTTGAGATAATGGACTCTACGCTGCGCGATGGCGAACAGACCAGCGGCGTGTCGTTCCTGCCTCACGAAAAGCTGATAATAGCGCGTATGCTGCTGAGCGATCTGAATGTGGATCGTATCGAGGTGGCATCGGCGCGAGTGAGCGAGGGCGAGAAGGATGCGGTGAAGATGATTTGCCGTTACGCCGCCCGTATCGACAAACTGGAAAGGGTAGAGGTGCTGGGCTTTATTGATGGTGGAAAAAGCGTTGATTGGGCTGCCGAGTGCGGCTGCAAGACGTTGAATCTGCTGGCTAAGGGCTCGCTGAAACACTGCACTCATCAGCTGAAGAAGTCGCCCGAGGAGCATATTGAGGATATCATCCGTGAGGTGAAATACGCCCACTCAAAGGGCATCACTGTAAATCTGTATCTCGAAGACTGGAGCAACGGCATGAAGGAGTCGCCATCTTATGTCTATACGCTGATGGATGCTCTCTGCGACATCGGTATTCGCCGCTTTATGTTGCCCGACACGCTGGGTATCATGAATCCACTGCAGTGCATCGAGTACTTCCGTAAGATGCTGAAGCGCTATGCCGATACACACTTCGACTTCCACGCTCACAACGACTACGATCTGGCAGTGTCGAACTCGCTGGCTGCAGTGCTGAGCGGAGCCAAAGGTCTGCATGTAACAGTGAACGGACTTGGCGAGCGATGTGGTAATGCACCGTTGTCGAGTGTTCAGGTGATTCTGAAGGACCAGTTCAATGCCCGCACCAACATCCGCGAGGATAAGTTGAACGATATTTCTCGCCTTGTAGAGAGTTACAGCGGCATAGTTGTTGCGCCAAATCAGCCCATCATCGGCGACAATGTGTTTACCCAGGTGGCTGGCGTGCATGCCGATGGCGACAAGAAGGATAATCTGTACTGCAACGCCCTTGTGCCCGAGCGATTCGGTCGTCGCCGCGAGTACGCGCTTGGAAAGAACAGTGGTAAGGCCAACATTGCCAAGAACCTTGAAGAACTTGGTTTGGAGCTCACTCCAGAGCAGACACGCCGCGTGACTCAGCGTATTACCGAGCTGGGCGACAAGAAGGAAATAGTGACGCAGGAAGACCTGCCGTTCATCGTGAGCGACGTGCTGAAACACGATGCGCCCGAGGATAAGGTGAAACTGGTAAGTTACGTGGTGTCAACGGCTTACGGACTGAAACCCGGTGCCAACGTCAAGGTGGAGATTAACGGTAAGGAGTATCAGGCCTCGGCTACGGGTGATGGACAGTACGACGCCTTTGTGAAGTCGCTGCGATACATCTACAAAAAATATCTTGATCGCACGTTCCCCATTCTGCAGAACTACGCTGTTACTATTCCGCCGGGCGGACGCACTGATGCACTTGTGCAGACCGTCATAACCTGGAACGACAATGGCAAAATCCTACGCACTCGCGGACTGGATGCCGACCAGACTGAAGCTGCCATCAAGGCAACTTTCAAGATGCTGAACATTATTGAAAACGAAAAAATAAACGAAATATGAAATTAAAGATTGCTGTATTAGAGGGCGACGGAATAGGCCCGGAAATAATGAAACAAGGTGTGGCTGTGCTTGATGCTATAGCAGAAAAATTCGGCCACGAGTTTATTTACCATCCCGCCATCTGTGGCGCTCATGCCATCGAAGAGGTGGGCGATCCTTACCCCGACGCTACGCACGATGTTTGTATGCAGGCTGATGCCGTGCTGTTTGCAGCTGTTGGCTCGCTGAAGTTCGACAACGATCCAACCGCTAAGATTCGCCCGGAAACAGGTCTGCTGGCCATGCGAAAGAAGTTGGGCCTCTTTGCCAACGTTCGCCCTGTGGCTACCTTCGACTGCCTGCTGCACAAGTCGCCACTGAAGGAGGAACTGCTGCGCGGAGCCGACTTTGTAGTCATCCGCGAACTCACCGGAGGTATGTATTTTGGTGCGAAATATCAGGATAATGATAAGGCTTATGACACCAATATCTATACCCGTCCGGAAATTGAAAGAATTCTTAAGGTTGGATTCGAGATGGCGATGAATCGCAAAAAGCATCTTACGGTTGTTGACAAGGCCAACGTGCTGGCTTCAAGTCGCCTGTGGCGCCAGATTGCAAAGGAGATGGAGTCGCAGTATCCCGAGGTTACTACCGATTATATGTTTATCGACAATGCTTCGATGCGTGTGCTCACTGAGCCTACATACTTCGACGTAATTGTTACCGAGAATACCTTCGGCGATATCCTTACCGATGAGACAAGCTGTATCACCGGTTCTATGGGGTTGCAGCCATCATCGTCGCTGGGCGAGCATACGCCGCTTTTCGAGCCAGTACACGGCTCTTGGCCGCAGGCTGCCGGAAAAAACCTTGCAAATCCTATTGCACAGGTCCTGTCGGCCGCTATGCTGCTTGAGCACTTCGGCTTGGAAGCTGAGGGCGCTCTTGTTCGCAAAGCTGTTACAGCATCGCTCGATGCCAACGTTCGCACTCCAGAGATTCAGGTCGAGGGCGGTGATAAGTATGGTACGCGCGAGGTAGGGCAGTGGATTGTAAACTACATCAAGAATGCGTAAATCTGTATTAATAATAGTGTTGTTTTGGACTGTTTGTGCTTCGGCGCAAACGCCAAAGCAATGGCGTGATTCGATTTCGGTGCTGATCGAGCAGATAAACCTGCACCCGAAGAATGTCGACCTCCGATTGAAGAAGGCCGAGGCAAATATCAACCTGTCGCAGTACGACTATGCTGCTGAGGAATATAGTAAGGTACTGAAACAGGACGAGCGCAATCTGGCAGCTCTTTATTTCCGTGCCTACTGTTACACCCAGCTTCGGCAGTACAGCATGGCACGCGCCGATTATGATGCCTTTCTGGCCATTCAGCCCGAGCATCTTGAGGCACATCTTGGCTTGGCGCGCGTTCTGCAGCTGTTGAACCGTCGTGCTGATGCTGTTGATGAGCTGAATCGCTGCGTGCAGATGTTTCCCGATAGCGCTGATGCATATGCAGCCCGCGCAGCCTACGAAACACAGTTGAAACAATATGACGCTGCGCTTTACGACTGGGATGAGGCACTGAGATTGAGGCCAAACGATGCATCACTTACGGTGTCGAAAGTGGATGTTTTGCTTAATTTAGGTCGTATTCGTGAGGCTCGAGAGGCTCTCGACAAGGCTGTTAAGCAAGGCACAACCCGCGCAGCACTCCGCGAATGGTATGATAAATGTAAATAAAATAATAAAGCCCACCGAATTGGTGGGCTTTGTTATTTGTAGTGCTAACTATTAGCGGGCTGCAACGTACTTGTGCAGAGTGCTACGAACGGCTCCTGGGCCTGCAAACAGCTCCTTGACCATTCCTTCAATCTGCTCGCCAAGTCCTGCCTCATACAAATCAAGTCCGAATACGTCCTTGCGGCTGTACAGAGCCTTCAGAGGACTCCAGTCCTGATCGGCTTTGCCAATCTCCAATGGAGCTACGATAGCCTGCAGCTCCTCGAGCATTGGGTCGGGCGAACAGTCGAATGACGTTCCGTCGTCCTTGATACCCTTCAAGTAGCGGGCGTAACCAGCTAGTGTGAGTGGGATGAGTACCAGATTGCTCTTGTCCAAACCACGGGCGATGTACTTCTTCAGGGTCTCACCGAAACGGATAGGCAGCTTCTGGCTGGTATCCATTGCGATACGCTGAGGGGCATCGGGCATGAATGGGTTTGGCAAACGACGATTGATAACGGCGCCGATAAACTCGTATGGGTTCAGCACACCTGGATCAACTACAACAGGCATAGCTTCGATATAACCCAGCTTCTGAACGAATGGGCGCAGGTCCTCATCAGCCATCTCGGCAGAAATCAGGGTGTAGCCCAGCATACAACCATAGATACTCATCGCTGTGTGGAGCGGGTTCAGACAGGTTGTAACCTTCATGGTCTCTACCTTATCCACTGTTTCGCGGGTTGTGTAGAGTGCTCCGCCAAGATCCAATGGTGGGCGCCCGTTGGTGTAGTTATCCTCGATAACCAGATACTGCACCTCTTCGGCGTTCACGAATGGAGCGGTAAAGGTGTGCTTCTCGGTCTCGATGTAGTCGTTGTCATCGAATCCGTCGGCAGCAAGCATCTCCTTAACCTTCTCGTGTGGACGAGGGGTAATCTTATCAATCATCGACCAAGGGAAGGTGATTATCTTCTCATCCTTCAGGTAGTCAAGGAATGCGGCAGGAACCAGTCCGTCTTTTACCCAGCGCTCGGCGTAGGCAAATACGCCAGCCTTAACCTTGTCGCCATTGTGCGAGCAGTTGTCCATGCTCTGCACGGTGAGTGGCAGCTGTCCGGCGTTGAAACGCTCAAGCAACAGGGCACAAACCTTGCCCATAGCGAATACAGGCTTAAGTCCGCGAGCCAAATCGGCTTCGTTGTATGTGTAACCCTTCTCGGTGATGGTGAACGAAATCATCTGCAGACTTGGGTTCTTGAAGATTTCAACCAGACGGTTCCAGTCCTCAAACTGAGGGTCGGCCTTCAGAGCCTCGGTTACACTGGCGATTACCTTCTTCTCAATAGAACCATCTGAGCAGAGGTTTACACAGAGTGAAAGGTTGTTGTAAGGTGCGTAAGCCTTGTCGATAACCTCGAAGTCGAATGTCTCGGCTACGATTACACCGCGGTCGTACTTACCTGTGTTCAGTGCATCGTTCAGGATGGCAGCAGGGAATGCGCGGAAGATGTTTCCACCACCGAAGTGTACCCATGTGGGCTCCTTGGCTGTCTTTTCGCGAACTGCCTTAATATCAAACTTAGGAAGCTGGTAGCCCTTGGCTTCCCAATCTGCGGCATTATAGTTGCCGCTAAAAATATCATTCAGTTTCATATATCTTAATCAAAGAATCCGGGTTGTTTGTATTCTATTCCAAGTTCGCGGTCAACGGTAGCTAGGATACCCTGTACCTGGCCCATTGCGAACATACGGCCGAGCAGGGTGTAGCCGGCATTGTGGCCGTGGCTGCTCTCGTCCATGATGCCACCAGGCTCATCGGTAAATGTCATACCGTGGTCTACACGCATTGGCAGCTCTGGGTTCTCCTTCTCGAAGATGCGGCACAGCTCAATCAGGTCGGCACGACCGCCCAGGTGACTTGCCTCGGTGAAGTCGCCGTTGGGGAAGATGTGGCAAGAACGCAGGTGAACGAAGTGTGTGCGCGAAGCAAACTTCTTGGCCAGCTCAACCACATTATTATATGCACCAGCTGAGAGTGAGCCAGCGCAGAAGGTGAGTCCGTTATGCTTGTTAGGCACAGCATCGAGGAACCACTGGATATCCTCCTCGGTACGTACGATGCGTGGCAGGCCGAGAATCTCGATAGGGGGATCATCGGGGTGAACGCACATGTTCATGTTGCACTCCTCGCAAACAGGCATGATAGCCTCGAGGAAGTACTTCATGTTGGCACGAAGCTTTGCCTTGTCGATACCTTTGTACAGATCGAGGAACTCGCGGAACTTCTGTATAGGAGCCTCGTCGTTCTCGCTGAAGTTACCTGATACAAAGCCCTGAGTCTTGATAACAATGTTCTCAACCAGCTTGTGGTCCTTCTCTGGAGTCATTGTTTTAGCCAGCTCGTCGCACTCGGCGATAACGCTGCGGCCTTCGCCCCAACCCTCAGGGAACTGGAACTTCTCCCATTCCTCGCGAGCGCCTGGACGCTTAAGGATATATATGTCGAAATAAGCAAACTCGGCATAGTTGAAGTAGAGGTTTGTTGCACCGTTTGGATTGTCGTGGAACAAATCGGTACGAGCCCAGTCGAGCACAGGCATAAAGTTGTAGCAGATGCAGTGAATGCCCTCGGCAGCCAGGTTGCGCAGGCTCTCCTTGTATACTTCAATCTGGTGGTCGCGATCAGGACCGCCGTATTTGATTGTCTCAACAACCGGCAGACTCTCAACTACGCTCCATCGCATGCCGTAGCTCTCGATGTACTCGCGCAGGTCGCGAATCTTCTCACGAGTCCAAACCTCGCCCAGAGGTACGTCGTGCAGGGCGGTTACAATACCCTCAACTCCGATTTGTCTCAGTTGTGCAAGAGTAATTTTATCCTTCTTGCCAAACCATCTCCATGTTCTTTCCATATTACTAAAAATTTAATTTATTACTTTTTCGCTGCAAAATTACGCAATTATTGTTAAAGCTGGTTGCACATTTGGCTCATTTCTTTTTCGATTTGTACTTTTTTAGCTTATTTCCTATTATCATCTGCTGGAAATTAAGCGGTTTGCTGCTGGCCAGTCTTCCTGCGGCAGTAGTTTCAACGGGCTTACTTTCCATCCCGTAGCGGTTCATAGCCGTAACGGCATAATGAAGTGTTCGGCCCTTGTGAGGCACTGTTATCGACAGCTCGCGCTGGCGAACGGCAATCAGATTTTCAGGGTTGTTGATGTCAACAGGCAGCGATTCTGATGCGTAAACATTATATAATAGGTAGTCGCCATCGGAATAGTCGACGGCTTTCTGCCACGAAATATTATCTGCGGTCATACTGCGCTTGATTTTCAGCTGAGCTACAGCCGATGGTGCCTGCTTTCCAGCCCAAGTCATTGGTGGAATCAAGGCGGGAACGATATTGAAATCGCGAGTAAAATCGTAGATTCCTTTGGTGTTGTCGGTAAAGAACTTGCTGCGGAAGAATGTGCATCCCAGACCTATCTGGCGCAACACACTCATCTCGCGGGTGATAACATCCAAATCCCAGTTCTTCTCACGTGGATGCATCATGTATACAGCCAGTCCAGGAGCTACAATGCGTCCGTAGCTGTGCTCATGCCAGTCTATAGCGAATGGATAGAAGTTGTTGCCTTGGAAATACATCATGGGGAAGAGGGCGTCCATCAGTCCGTCGCGCAGCCATCCCTGAGCGTCCTGACACACTGTGGTGTTGGCGTTCCACCCCGAACTTCTGTAGCGTGACAAGTCGTCGTATTTGCCTATGGGCGAGCAAGATAGCTTGATCCATGGCTTCAAAGATTTAACTGCGCGGTTAATCTTAGTTACGATATCTGTGATGTACTGTCGGCCTTGCGGACGGGTAACCTTAATCTTCCATGTTTCAGGATATCGGATATAATCCAGATGGATTCCATCCACATCGTATTTTCGTGTTACTTCTGCGCAGAAATTTGCAAGATAATCGCCTGTTTGTGGCATTTCTGGGTTCATATATCCCTCATCGCCAATCTTCTTTATCAGAGTTGGGTATTTCTGTCGCAACTGTTTGCAACCAGTTCCGTTCCACTTTCCAACGGGGATTGTAACAATCCAAGCATGGCACTCCATGCCGCGGCGATGGCACTCGTCGATACACATCTGCAGCGGGTCATAGCCTGGTGATGTTCCTGGACGCCCAGTAAGGCATCCGTCCCAAGGTTCGGTAGTTGTGGGGAATATGGTGGTAGCTCTTACTCGAGTCTGTATAAGCACGGTGTTAATACCAGCCTGTTGCAGCTGGTCGAGGATGGAAATCAATTCTGCTTTCTGTGTAGCTGAAGAGTAGGAGTGAGGCCAGTCGATACCACCTATGGTGGTAAGCCATACAGCTCTTACTTCATGTTTTGGCGTCTGTGCTTTTACACTTAGCACAAGTGCTAAAAGCATTAAAATGTGTATAAATTGTTTCAAAATGATGCTTTTTTTAGAAATTTGGTGCAAAGTTAGCTCTTTTTTTTCCATTTCTCAAATAAAAACACTACTTTTGCACAAAATTAATTCAAAATTAAGCAAAGAAAAGATGATTTCGTTTGTATTGAGTCTTGTGGCTCTTGTGTTGGGATACTTGTTCTACGGTCGACTTGTAGAGCGAGTATTTGGTCCTGATGACCGTGTGACACCCGCCGTTGCTAAGGCTGACGGACTGGACTACATCGTGTTGCCCTCGTGGAAGATCTTTATGATCCAATTCCTGAATATCGCAGGAACTGGACCTATTTTTGGTGCTATCATGGGTGCCAAGTTCGGTCCTGTGGCTTATCTGTGGATTGTGTTCGGATGCATCTTTGCTGGTGCTACTCACGATTATCTGTCGGGTATGCTTTCAATGCGTCATGATGGTGCCGGTCTGCCTGAGCTTATCGGTAAGTATCTGGGTAAGACCACAAAGAGTATCATGCTGGTGTTCACCGTACTGTTGCTGATAATGGTTGGAACAGTGTTTGTTTACAGTCCAGCCGAGATTCTGCACTCAATAGCAGGCGATACCATTATGTGGGTTGCCATCATCTTCTGTTACTACATCATCGCCACCATGCTGCCAATCGATAAGATTATAGGTAAGGTTTATCCATTGTTTGCCTTCTCGCTGTTGTTTATGGCAGGTGCTCTGATGATTTGGCTTTTCATACATTGGCCCACAGTTCCTGAGCTCTGGAATACCTTCTATAATCTTGGTGCAGCAACAGCGCCTGATACTTGGAAGGACAATATCTTCCCAGCCCTGTTTATCACAGTGGCTTGTGGTGCTATCTCAGGTTTCCATGCCACCCAGAGTCCTCTGATGGCCCGCTGCGTGAAGAGCGAGAAAATGGGACGTCCCATCTTCTATGGAGCAATGATTACCGAGGGTGTTGTAGCACTTATCTGGGCAACAGTATCTGCTTGGTTCTTCTATGGCAATCCAGCTCCAGGTTACGAACTCATCGATCAGGCTACAAAAGGATTCAGTACATCTGCGCCTGCAGTAGTTAATCTGGTTTGCAATGATTGGCTTGGTGTAGTAGGAGCCATTCTCGCTATGCTGGGTGTTGTGGCTGCTCCTATCACTTCGGGTGATACAGCTTTCCGTTCAGGTCGACTGATTGTGGCCGAGTGGCTGAAACTCGACCAGCGTCCGATTCCAAAGCGCTTGCTCATCTGTATCCCGATGTTTGCGGTGTCTATTGCTATGCTTATCTGGCAGATAGAGAATCCTGATGGATTCAATACCATTTGGCAGTACTTCGGCTGGAGTAATCAGGCTTTGAGCGTGTTCACCCTGTGGACAATAACCGTATATCTGGTGCGCAACCACAAGTGCTTCTGGCTTACCCTCATTCCAGCCTTGTTTATGACTACAGTTTGCTCAACATACTTCTTTGTATCGAAACAGATGCTTGGTTTGGGCAACGATGGTTACATCTATGGTATAGTATGTCTGGTTGTGGCCATTGCTTGGTTTATATTGTGGTATAAAAAAAATAATAACGAAAATAAAGAGTAATTATGAAAAAGATTATGATGACTTTGGTTGCCCTCGTAATGGCAATCAGTGCAAACGCACAGTATCTGAACGATTCAGAGAAAGTGTTCAGTCAAGGTAAGTTCTATGTAGGAGCTTCTACCTCAGGTGCTGCTCTTAGCTATCACAAGGCTAGCGACTGGAATCTTAACCTTCAGGCCAAGGCTGGTTATCTGCTGGCCGACGATGTGATGTTTTTGGGCCAACTGGGTTATGAGGCTCAGACAGATTTCGACGACATTATCCAGATTGGTGCTGGTTTGCGCTATTATTTCGAGAGCTGCGGAGTGTATGCTGGTGCTACGGCCAAGTATGTTAAGTGCGGCGATTTCAGCGATTTCCGTCCAGAACTCAACTTGGGTTATGCCTACTTCCTCACTGGTAAGTTGACCGTTGAGCCCGAGGTGTTCTATGAGCACAGCACAAAGAGCTCTGACTATTCTGGCTTTGGCTTGCGTATAGGTTTCGGTCTATATTTCTAATGCCTGAAATAGTAAAATTGTATAATAGTTAAATAGTAAAATATAACAATGTTAAGTGTAGATGAATTAGTAGACAGACTTATCGATCTGTCGTTTGCAGAAGATATTGGCGATGGCGACCATACCACATTGTGCTGTATCCCTGAGGATGCAATGGGTAAGAGCCACTTGCTGATTAAGGAAGATGGAATACTGGCTGGCGTTGAGGTTGCCAAGGAAGTGTTCCACCGCTTTGACCCAACAATGCAGGTTGAGGTGTTGATGCAGGATGGAGCCCGTGTGAAGAAGGGCGACATCGCGATGATTGTTACAGGAAAAACTCGCTCGTTGTTGCAGACAGAGCGCCTTATGCTGAACATCATGCAGCGCATGAGCGGTATCGCCACAATGACCGATAAATACGTTGAGCGTCTGAAAGGCACCAACACACGTGTGCTTGATACCCGTAAGACAACTCCAGGTATGCGTATGCTGGAGAAGCAGGCTGTAAAGATTGGAGGTGGATGCAATCACCGCATCGGTCTCTTCGATATGATTCTTCTTAAGGACAATCACGTAGATTTTGCAGGAGGAATAACCAACGCAATTGACCGTTGTCATAAATATCTAGACGAAAAAGGACTTAAACTAAAGATAGAGATTGAGGTACGCTCGTTCGACGAGTTGCAGCAGGTTTTGGATCACGGAGGCGTCGATCGTATTATGCTCGACAACTTCAGTGTGCCCGATACCAAGAAAGCTGTAGATATTATAAATCATCGCTATGAGACAGAGTCTAGCGGTGGTATCACCTTCGATACTATCCGCGACTATGCCGAGCAGGGCGTTGATTTTATTAGTGTCGGCGCGCTGACCCATTCTGTTAAAGGTCTCGACATGTCGTTTAAGGCATGCTAACCCCTATATATATAATAAGGTATATGAAAAGAAAATTAATTTTGTCAAGCATGCTGCTGGCAGCAACCTACGCGGCAGCATGTACTAATTTTATTGTAGGTAAGAAAGCTAGCGCCGATGGTTCGGTATTTGTAACTTATAATGCCGACTCGTATGGCGCATTTATGCCCCTTTATCACTATCCAGCAGCCAAGCATCAGCCTGGCGATATGAGAAAGGTGTATGAGTGGGATACAAACAAGTATCTTGGCGAGATTGCCGAGGCTGCCGAAACTTATAACGTAATAGGTAACTCTAACGAGTGGCAGGTAACCATTGGCGAGACAACCTTTGGTGGTCGTGAGGAAATGGCCGACTCAACAGGTGTAATCGACTATGGTTCATTGATTTATATCGCCCTGCAGCGTTCTAAGACAGCCCGTGAGGCTCTGCAGATTATGACTTCGCTGGTAGAGCAGTATGGTTACTACTCTGAGGGTGAGACATTCTCTGTAGCTGATAAGGACGAGGCTTGGATTCTGGAGATGATGGGTTGCGGTCCTGATCGCACAAAGTCAAAGGAGCGTACCGTTTGGGTAGCTATCCGTATTCCTGATAACGCTGTTGCTGCTCACGCAAACCAGAGCCGCATCACTAAGTTCTTGGATGGTCGCTACACACGTGTTAAGATGAAGGATCTGATGAGCAAGAAGTATGCTCTCAACGCCAAGAAGTCCATCACAAACCTGATGCTGTGTTCAGACAATGTAGTGAGCTATGCACGCGCTATGGGTTGGTTCGACGGTAAGGATGCCGACTTCAGCTATAACGCAGCCTATGCTGCTCCTGATTTCTCTGGTCGTCGTTATTGTGAGGCTCGTGTATGGAGCTTCTTCAACCGTTTTGCCGACGATTTCTCAGAGTATGTCCCATACGCAGCTGGTAAGGAGAAGAACGCCAAGGAGATGCCTCTTTGGATTATCCCTAATAAGAAGGTAACTATGCAGGACCTTCGCGATGCTATGCGCGATCACTATGAGGGAACACCATTCGCCCTCGATACCAATATCGGTGGCGGCATCTACGATATGCCTTACCGTCCATCACCACTATCATTCAAGGTTGGCGAGCAGGAGGTATTCAATGAGCGTCCTATCTCAACCCAGCAGACTGCTTGGAGTTTTATCTCGCAGATGCGCAGCTGGATGCCTCGTGAGGTTGGTGCCTGCTTCTGGTTTGGTAACGACGATGGCAATATGGTGGCTTATACTCCAATGTACTCTTGTATCACACGTCGTCCAAAGTGCTTCAGTGGTGAGGGTGCAGATGATGTAACCTTCTCGATGGAAAATGCCTTTTGGGTTTGCAACTGGGTTAGCAATATGGTATATCCACGCTACTCGCAGATGTTCCCAACACTTAAGGCCGTTCGTGATTCACTCGATGCCTCATACTCACAGCTTCAGCCAGAGGTCGAGGCTCGTGCTCTTGCATTGGCTACTCCTCAGGAGCGTGTGTCATACCTCACAAAGTACAGTTGTCAGAAGGGCGACGAGATGATAGCTCGCTGGCAGAAACTTGCATTCTACCTCATTGTTAAGTTTAATGATATGGTAGAGAAGCCTACTGATGCTAATGGTAACTTCGAGCGTACTCATTATGGTAATGGTGCCCGTGTGGTTCGCGCAGGATTCCCTGAGAAATATGCCCGCGAGTTGCTCAAGGCTACAGGCGATAAATATCTTGTACCTGCGGAGGAGAAGAAATGAGTGAACTGAAAGCAGCACTTTTTGACCTCGATGGCGTCGTATTCGACACTGAGCCCCAGTACACTGTGTTCTGGGGTTCTCAGTGTCGGTTATACCATCCCGAACACCCGGGTTTGGAGCACGAGATTAAAGGACAAACGCTTACGCAGATTTACGACCAGTGGTTCAGCGGGCCTCTGCTCAGCGAGCAGGCTGTTATCACTGAGCGACTGAACGAGTACGAGAGTAACATGCACTACGACTATATCGAAGGTTTCGAGCGTATGATTGCCGACCTTCGCAGTCATGGCGTGAAGACGGCCGTAGTCACCAGCTCGAATCTGCCTAAGATGCAGGCTGTGTATCGTTATCAGCCCGATTTCAAAAATCTGTTTGATGCTATCCTCACCAGCGAGGATTTCGACCGCAGTAAACCCGATCCCGACTGCTATCTCAAGGCAGCCGCCCGCTTAGGTGCCAGCACCGATGAGTGCATCGTATTCGAAGATAGCTTCAATGGTTTGCGCTCAGGTCGCGCTGCCCAGATGAAGGTTGTCGGTTTGACAACCACTAACTCAGCCGAAGCCATCCGCGAACTGTCAGATATTCAGATAGCCGACTATCAGAATATCGACTTCGACCAACTTTCCTCTTTACTGTAGGGAAATCCCCACGTACTATTATAGTTTTTCCGTTGCAAGGGTAGGTGATAATGCCTATCTTTGCAACAGAAATATTAATTGAATGTCTAACAAAAGAAATAGAAAGGGTACAGTTATGAAGAAGCTCTACACAACACTGATGATGGCAATGATGGGATTGATGACACTGTCGTTCACCTCTTGCGAGACTGATGAGGAAATCGCCAATACACTCGAAGGCACCTGGTGCGGCGATATGCGCATCGAGGACTATAATGGCGTAAGTTATACAGGCTCTGAGATCACCTTCCTGAAGGATCCTTATACCTATTCAGAGGGCAATGGTCTTTGGATCGACTACTACGATGATGGTTATTACAACCCCACACATATCGAGTGGCATGTAAATTTCGGCACCATCTATATCTACTTCGTAGAGGATGACTGCAGCGTTGAGATCCGTCACTATTCGCTTACTGACAATCACTTCCGTGGTGAGTTCTATGATTATAATAAAACAGTTAACTTCGATTTGCGCTACGCATCACGCCGTTACGAGACCGATTACAACTGGCGCAGCTATCGCACACGTGCAGCTGAAGATGGAGGCGACAGCCTGACAATCGACCGTCCTCGTCACCGCATTCGTTAGAAAAATCGACTTAAATTTGGTGATTTGCTCACTTATTAGTACCTTTGCAGCGGATTTCAAAAAAGATCCGCTGCAATTTTTTATTTTTGGATGATAAGATGAGTGCGTTTAACAAAAAAAGAAGATGGCATTGCCTGCCAGGTCAGGAGCCCACAGAGATGGATAAAACCATCATGTTTTGGGAGAACAAAGGCAAACTGGTGCCAACACGTGAATTAATTAAAACCCCTGAACAGATAGAAGGCATCCGCAAGGCGGGTGTAGTAAATACCGCTGTGCTCGACGCAGTGGCCAAAGAGATTCATGCCGGAATGAACACACTGGAGATTGACCAGATATGCCGTAAGGTTTGCGAAGAAAACGGCGCCATACCAGCATGTCTTAATTATGAAGGTTTCCCAATGTCAGTCTGCACTTCAATCAACGAGGTTGTATGTCATGGTATCCCCAAAGAGGAAGATGTTCTTGAAGAGGGCGATATCATCAATGTCGATTTCACTACAATCCTTGATGGATATTATGCTGATGCAAGTCGTATGTTCATCATCGGTAAGACATCACCTGAGAAAGAGCAGTTGGTTCGTGTAGCTAAGGAGTGTCTTGAGATTGGTATGGAGGCTGCTAAGCCTTACAGCTTTGTTGGCGATATAGGTCATGCCATCGAGAAGCACTGTAAGAAGTACGGCTATGGTATCGTTCGCGATCTGGCTGGACATGGCGTAGGACTAAAATTCCACGAGGAGCCAGATGTAGAGCATTATGGACATCGTGGTACAGGTATGCTTTTGGTTCCTGGTATGGTATTCACCATCGAGCCAATGATTAACATGGGTACATGGAAGGTGTTTATCGATGCCGATGATCCATACGGATGGGAGGTTATAACAGAAGATGAACTGCCAAGCGCCCAGTGGGAGCATACACTCGTAATGACAGAACATGGTGTAGAAGTGTTGACTTATTGATTATTGAACATTGAAAATGGGTGATATATATATATTAGGTATAGAGAGCTCGTGCGACGATACTTCGGCTGCAGTACTTAAGAATGGTATCCTGTTGTCGAACGTAACAGCATCGCAGGCTGTTCATGAGGCTTATGGTGGAGTAGTGCCTGAGTTGGCATCAAGAGCCCACCAGCAGAATGTAGTGCCTGTTGTTGATCAGGCAATCAAGAAGGCCGGAATCACTAAGGAAGATCTTACGGCTATAGCTTTTACACGGGGACCTGGTTTGATGGGTTCGCTCCTTGTTGGTGTAAGCTTCGCAAAAGGATTTGCACGCTCACTTGGTATCCCTATGATTGATGTAAACCATCTGCAGGGACACGTTATGGCTCACTTCATTAAGGAGTCGGAAGACGATCAGCATCAGCCACCATTGCCATTCCTTTGCTTGTTGGTTTCTGGTGGTAACTCTCAGATTGTTAAGGTTAATGCCTATAATGATATGGAGGTTCTTGGTCAGACTATCGATGATGCAGCTGGCGAGGCTATCGACAAGTGTTCGAAGGTTATGGGATTAGGTTATCCAGGTGGTCCTGTTATCGACCGACTTGCTCGTCAGGGAAATCCAAAGGCATTCCAGTTTGCTGAACCAAATATTCCTGGACTCGATTATAGTTTCTCTGGCTTGAAGACTTCGTTCCTCTATTCTATGCAGAAATGGGTAGCCGAGGATCCTGATTTTATCGAGAATCACAAGGAAGATATAGCTGCATCGCTTGAGTGGACTATCGTAGATATTCTTATGAAGAAACTCAAGAAAGCCGTTAAGCAGACTGGCATCAAGCACGTTGCTGTTGCTGGTGGTGTTAGTGCTAACAACGGACTGCGTAATGCATTCTATGATGCAGAGAAACGCTACGGATGGACTATTTATATCCCTAAGTTCAGTTATACCACCGATAATGCTGCTATGATTGGCATCGTGGGTTATTATAAGTATCAGGATCAGGAGTTCTGTTCTATCGATGCTCCTGCATTCTCAAAAGTGACATTCAAGTAAGATAAACATAAAAAATTAAATAGATGGATTTTGAAAGTAAGATTACAAGTAGAGAGGTGAGTGAGATTCTTTGGGAAACAGAGAAGACTGTTGGCACCGCTGAAAGTTGTACTGGTGGACGTATAGCCGAGGCTATTATATCTGTACCTGGTGCATCTAAGTATTTCAAAGGTGGAATCATCTCATATGTCAACGAGATTAAAGAAAATCTTCTGGGTGTTGACCATCAGGTGCTGGAAGAGAAAACTGCTGTGTGTGAGGAAGTTGCGATAGCTATGGTGAAGGGAGCATGTAAGGCCCTTAATACAAATTATGCTATTGCCGCAACAGGTTTTGCCGGCCCCACTGGAGGTACAAAAGAGATACCTGTAGGTACCATCTGGCTGGCTTGTGGAACTCCTGAACGCGTGGTTACTTTGAAGGTTGATGAGGATCATGGTAGAGATATCAATCTGGCTATCGCAACAAACCGCGCGATGGAGATGTTTTTGGACTTTTTGAAGGAGGAAGATGCCCCCAGACCTGTACGAGAAGGTTAAAAAATATTAATTATTAAATTTTCCGGTCGTGTAATTATCTGAATCTCAATAAAATTGTGTAATTTTGCACGCTGTTTGGAATAAGTAAGTGTAAATCACAAGTAAAAAGTAGATAGAAATGTCTAAGATTTGTCAAATTACAGGAAAGAAGGCACAGATAGGTTGCAATGTGTCTCACTCAAAGCACCGTACAAAGAGAAGCTTTGACGTTAACCTTTTCAGCAAGAAGTTCTACTATGTAGAGGAGGGTTGCTGGATTCAGTTGAAGATTAGCGCTGCTGGTCTTCGTATGATCAACAAAGTAGGTCTGGATGCTGCCTTGAAGCAGGCTGTTGCCAAAGGATTTGTAGACTGGAAGGACATTAAAGTGATAGGAGATTAAGATCATGGCAAGTAAGAAAGCAAAAGGTAATCGCGTTCAGGTAATCCTGGAGTGCACCGAGCACAAGAATAGTGGTATGCCAGGCATTAGCCGCTATGTGACTACAAAGAATCGTAAGAATACGCCAGAGCGTATGGAACTGATGAAGTATAACCCAATCCTGAAGAAGATGACTCTTCACAAGGAGATTAAATAATACGACTGAAGTATGGCAAAGAAAACCGTCGCTACCCTCCACGAAGGCTCAAAGGATGGTCGCGCTTACACAAAGGTAATCAAGATGGTTAAGAGCCCAAAGACTGGCGCTTACATCTTCGATGAGCAGATGGTTCCCAACGAGGCTGTTAAGGACTTCTTTAAGAACTAATCCCCATTTATAATATAAAATGAGAGGTCGCAAAGAAATTTGCGGCCTCTTTTTTTGGCTGTATCGTAAATTATTCCTATCTTTGCAATCGAAAATATTGCAATATGGGATTATTTGGATTTTTTAGTAAGGATAAGAAGGAAACTCTCGACAAAGGTCTGGAGAAAACCAAGACTAGTGTATTCGATAAACTGGCTCGTGCTGTAGCAGGTAAATCGAAGGTTGATGATGATGTCTTGGATAACCTTGAAGAAGTGCTCATCACAAGTGATGTTGGCGTAGATACTACATTGAAGATTATAGAGCGAATTGAAGAGCGTGTGGCTCGCGATAAATATGTCAGCACTTCTGAACTGAATACCATCCTTCGTGACGAAATAGCAAATTTGTTAGCTGAGAATAATTCTGAAGATAATGATAACTGGGATTTGCCCTCTGACCATAAGCCATATGTAATTCTAGTGGTTGGTGTTAATGGTGTGGGTAAGACTACTACCATTGGCAAGCTTGCCTGGCAGTTCAAGCAGGCAGGTAAGAAGGTTTACCTTGGTGCAGCTGATACCTTCCGTGCTGCTGCTGTTGAACAGCTTTGTATCTGGGGCGAGAGAGTAGGTGTGCCTGTTATCAAGCAGCAGATGGGTAGCGATCCTGCCAGCGTGGCATTCGATACTCTTTCAAGTGCAAAGGCAAATGGTGCTGACGTAGTGCTCATCGATACAGCTGGACGTCTTCACAATAAGGCTGGCCTTATGAACGAGCTTAAGAAGATTAAGGACGTTATGAAGAAGGTGCTGTCCGAGGCTCCTGATGAGGTTATGCTTGTGCTTGATGGCTCTACTGGTCAGAATGCTTTCGAGCAGGCTAAGCAGTTTGCTGCAGTTACACAGATAACATCACTTGCCATTACCAAACTTGATGGTACTGCTAAGGGTGGAGTGGTAATCGGAATTTCAGACCAGCTCAAGGTGCCCGTTAAGTATATCGGACTGGGAGAGGGTATGACCGACTTGCAGCTTTTTAATAAGCGTCAGTTTGTTGATTCGCTGTTTGACATTAAAGATTAAGCATTAAATGGCAAAGACAATAGATTTTATATCACTCGGATGTTCTAAGAATCTTGTTGACAGCGAGATGCTGATGGGTTTGATGGAGGCCAATGGCTTTCAATGTACCCATGACAGCGATGATCCTCAGGGTGAGATAGTTGTAGTTAATACTTGTGGATTCATAAACGACGCCAAAGAGGAAAGCATCAATACCATTCTTGAGTTTGCTCAGGCAAAGACTGAAGGACGAATAGAGAAGCTCTATGTTATGGGATGCCTCTCTGAAAGATATCTTGCTGATTTGGAGCAGGAGATTCCTGAGGTTGACGGATGGTATGGAAAGTTTAACTATAAACAGTTGCTGAAAGACCTGAAGGGCGAAGATTTCAACGCTTGTGAAGGAAAACGCCATATTACAACTCCACGCCATTATGCTTATATCAAGATTAGTGAGGGCTGCGATCGCCATTGTGCTTATTGCGCTATTCCTTTGATTACTGGTAAGCACCAGAGTCGCCCAATGCAGGATATCCTTGATGAGGTTAAGTATCTTGTTAGCCAAGGCACAAAGGAGTTTAATGTTATAGCTCAGGAACTTACATATTACGGTGTCGACATCGATGGCAAGCAGCATATTGCTGAGCTCATCGAGAAGATGGCCGATATTCCAGGAGTAGAGTGGATCAGATTGCATTATGCATATCCCACACACTTCCCATGGGATCTGCTGCGTGTAATCCGTGAGAAGCAGAATGTTTGTAAGTATCTGGATATCGCCTTGCAGCATGTTTCTGATAATATGCTTACCCGCATGCGCCGCCACGTTACTAAGGAGGAGACTTACGAACTTGTTAGACGCATGCGTGAGGAAGTGCCTGGTATCCATATACGCACAACCCTGATGGTTGGCTTCCCAGGTGAGACAGATGAAGATTTTGAGGAACTCAAGGAGTTTGTGAAATGGGCTCGTTTTGAGCGTATGGGAGCATTCGCCTATTCGGAGGAAGAGGGAACTTATTCGGCTGACAACTTTGAGGACGATGTTCCTGAATATGTTAAGCAGTTGCGACTTGATAAGATTATGCGTATCCAGCAGAATATCAGTACAGAACTTGAAGCCGAAAAGGTGGGAAAGGTTCTCCGAGTGATTATCGACCGTCTTGAGGGCGATTATTATATCGGACGTACAGAGTTCTGTTCGCCTGAGGTTGATCCAGAGGTGTTGATTCCAGCCTCTGAAGCTAATCTTAAGATTGGCGATTTCTATGATGTTCTGATAACTGATTCAGAAGAGTTTGATATATACGGAACCACAATCATTAAAACATATGAACAATAAAGACTTTATCACAGAATTGGCGCAACGCACGGGTTATTCGGCTGATGAAACCCAGCAGTTTGTGAATTGTGTTGTTGAGGCAATGGGCGATCATTTTCAGGATGATGACTCAGTGCTGATCCCTACTTTCGGAACATTCGAAGTGAAAAAGAAGATGGAACGAATCATGGTTAATCCTTCTACTGGACAGCGTATGCTGGTGCCACCCAAGTTGGTGCTCACCTTTAAGCCCAATGTTAGCTGGAAAGAACGTGTAAAGAATGGAGGAGCTGAGTAATGGGAAAGATTTCAATACAAGAGTTGGCCAATGTGCTGATAGAGCGTAAGAAGATGAACAGACGCGACGCAAGCTTGTTTGTTAGCGCCATGTTCGATATCGTTCAGCAACATCTTGAAACAGATAAACTCGTAAAGGTTAAAGGTCTTGGAACATTCAAGATTATCGATGTTGAAGACCGTGAGAGTGTAAATGTGAATACTGGCGAGCGTGTACTTATTGAGGGACACGGAAAGATTACATATGCTCCTGACGCGTTGCTTAAGGAACTGGTTAATAAACCTTTCTCTCAGTTCGAGACTGTGGTTCTCAACGATGGTGTCGACTTTGAAGATGTTGATACTACAACAACAGATGCTCCAGAGCCTGAGGTCGATACAGAACCTGTGGTTGAACCAGAGCCGGTTGTTGAGCCCGAACCAGTAGTTGAGCCCGAGCCTATCGTAGAGCCAGAGCCTGTGGTAATGCCTGAACCAGAACCTGTAGTTGAGGACGATCACTCTTCAATGCCACTTGTTGATTTTGGTGGGGTAGAAGATGAGCCTGTGGTTGAGCCCGAGCCAGAAGAGTCCGAGCCAGAAGAGCCCGAGGAGGAAGATGAACCAGAGGATGAGCTAGAGGATGAGTTCGAAGATGATGATATCAATGACGAGCTCGAGGACTTGGAGCCTGAAACAACTTTCCGCCCAGAGACAACTTTCCGTCCTGAGACTACTGTTCGCCCAGAGACCACTGTTCGTCCTGAAGTAGAAGAAGTTCCGGAGCCTGTGGTAGTTCCTGAACCTGTGATAGAGCCAGAACCTGAGCCAGTTGTGGCTCCAGAGCCCGAACCAGCTCCTGTAGTTAAACCAGAGCCAAAGGTTTTGGAAGATATAGCTGATGAGGATATTCCAGAATGGGTAATCGAGCCATATGTTGCACCAAAGGCAGAAGAGCCAGTGGTAGCTCCAGAACCAGTGGTAGAGCCAGAGCCTGTTGCTGTTCCAGAGCCAAAGGTTGAGGCACCTAAGCCTGTATTTGAGACACCTAAGCCTGCTTCATCAAATCTGCAATCTATTCTCAGCTCGTTCCAGACTATCAAGTCTAAGAAACCTGAGCCAATTGCAGAGCCCGAGCCTATTGCAGAGCCAGAGCCAGTAGTAGCTCCCGAGCCTGTTATCCCAGAGCCAATAGTTGCTCCTGAACCAGAACCTGTATATGTTCCTGGACCTGAGCCAATTGTTGAGCCCGAACCAGTGTATACTCCTGAGCCCGAACCTGCGTATATCCCTGAGCCAGAGCCTATTGTAGCTCCTGAACCTGAGCCTGTATATACTCCTGAGCCCGAGCCTGTGGTTGAACAGCCAAAGATGAGTGCTGATGATGAGCTTAATGCATTCTTTGGTGCGCATAAGGATGATGCAGAAGAGGTTATCGAACCTGTTGATACATACGAACCTGCTGAACCCAAGGCTATTGTAGAACCAGAGGTTACTGCAGAACCCGAGGTTGAAGACGAACCAGAGGAAACTGTCGACGAATTGTTCGAGCCAGATGATAACAAGAAGTCTGGTGGCGTTAAATGGCTGTTTGCCCTGATAGCATGTTTGATTGGATTTGGTGGCGGTTACCTGCTTGGTAGCTATTATCCATATACAAAACTTGTGGCTCCAGCTGAAGAGACTACTGTAGTAAATGTGCAGAAAGTTGATGTTTCAAAAGTCGAGGCACCAGAGCCTGTTGAAGCAGTGAATCCAGAAGATTTAGCACCTGTAGAAGAGCCTGCAGCAGAACCTCAGGATAATGAAGCTGATGCAAAGGCTAAAGCCGAAGAAGAGACTAAGGTAAAAGCAGATGCTGCTGCCAAAGCAAAAGCTGAGGCTGATGCAAAGGCAAAGGCCGCTGCTGATAAAGCTGCTGCCAAAGCAAAAGCTGAGGCTGATGCAAAGGCAAAGGCCGCTGCTGATAAAGCTGCTGCAGAAGCTAAGGCCAAGGCAGATGCTGCACAGAATAAGTATGATGCGATGGATGTAAGAGTCCGACTCGGAGCCTATCGAATCGTTGGACTTGACAAGACGGTTAAGGTTAAGGAAGGTGATGATCTTGTAAAGATTTCACGCCGTATTCTGGGTCCTGATATGGAGTGCTATCTCGAGGTATATAACAACATCAAGGCCTCGACTCCATTGAAAGTAGGTCAGGAAATCAAGATTCCAAAATTGGAGTGGAAGAAGAAAAAGAAGGTGGCAACAGCCAACTAAATCCGCAAATAATGAAAAAGTTTCTTAAAACTTAGGTTTTGGGAAACTTTTTTAATATTATTTAGACAGATAAATAGTGGCAAAGTCTTTTAAAACAACTATTTTTGCATTCAAATTTAGAAAACTTATAAAGAGAAAATATTATGGCAGAAGCTATTGACATCCGTGAGTTGAATATCCGGATTGAACAACAAAGCGCATTTGTAACAAATCTTGTTAGTGGAATGGACCGCGTTATCGTTGGTCAGAAGCATTTGGTTGATTCACTTTTGATTGGTTTGTTGAGTGATGGACATATTCTGTTGGAAGGTGTTCCTGGTCTGGCCAAGACTTTGGCAATCAAGACTCTTTCACAGTTAATCGACTCAAAATATAGTCGTATCCAGTTTACCCCCGACCTTCTCCCTGCTGATGTGATTGGTACAATGATCTACTCGCAGAAGGAAGAGAAGTTCCAGGTAAAGATGGGCCCTGTATTCGCCAACTTCGTTCTGGCCGATGAAATTAACCGTGCCCCAGCAAAGGTGCAGAGTGCACTCCTTGAGGCAATGCAGGAAAAGCAGGTAACTATTGGCAGCCAGACTTTCAGCTTGCCAAATCCATTCCTCGTAATGGCAACCCAGAACCCAATCGAGCAGGAGGGTACATATCCTCTGCCAGAGGCTCAGGTAGACCGTTTCATGCTTAAGGTTATTATCGATTATCCTTCGCTCGATGAAGAGAAGAAAATTATCCGCGAGAATATTACTGGTGAGATGCCAAAGGTTACTCCTGTAACTACAGCTGATGAGATCCTGAAGGCTCGCAGTGTGGTTCGCGAGGTTTATATCGACGAGAAGATCGAGCAGTATATTGCTGACATCGTGTTTGCTACACGTTATCCAGAGCGTTATGGTTTGAAGGACCTCAAGGATATGATTTCGTTCGGAGGTTCTCCTCGTGCCAGCATCAATCTGGCTAAGGCAGCCCGCGCTTATGCGTTTATCAAGCGTCGCGGATACGTTGTTCCTGAGGATGTACGTGCTGTGGCTCATGATGTTCTGCGCCACCGTATCGGACTCACCTACGAGGCTGAGGCAAGCAATATCACTAGCGAGGAGATTGTTTCAAAGATTATCAATAAGGTTGAAGTACCCTGATGGAAACCTCTGAAATCATAAAGAAAGTCCGAAAGATCGAAATCAAGACCCGTGGCTTGAGCTCGAACATCTTTGCTGGCCAGTATCATTCTGCCTTTAAGGGTAGGGGTATGGCCTTCAGTGAGGTGCGCGAGTATCAGTACGGCGATGATGTTCGTGATATCGACTGGAATGTGACTGCTCGTTTCCATCGTCCTTATGTAAAGGTGTTCGAAGAAGAGCGCGAGATGACGGTGATGCTTCTTATCGACGTCAGTGGTTCGCTCGATTTCGGAACCCAGAAGCAGATGAAGCGCGATATGGTGACAGAGATTGCTGCCACCCTTGCCTTCAGTGCTATTCAGAATAACGATAAGATTGGTGTTGTTTTCTTCTCTGATAAGATTGAGAAGTACATCCCGCCAAAGAAGGGCCGCAAGCATATTCTTTATATCATCCGCGAGATGCTCGACTTCAAGCCAGAGTCAACCCGCACTGATGTAAAGCAGGCCATCGAGTTCCTGTCTAGCGTCCAGAAGCGTCGCACCACAGCCTTTATTCTAAGCGACTTCTATGTTCGTGGCGATTTTCTGCAGTCGTTGCAGATAGCTAATCGCAAGCACGATGTTGTTGCCATTCAGGTTTACGACCAGCGTGCACGCGAGTTGCCCGATGTAGGACTGATGAAGGTTGTAGATGCCGAGACGGGCTACGAGCAGTATGTTGATACAAGTTCCAAGAAACTGCGTCAGGCTTATAATAAGTATTGGCTTACTCGTCAGGCACAGTTGCAGGATACTTTTAATAAGAGCAATGTAGACAGTGTTAGCATAGCCACCAACGAGGACTTTGTTAAATCGCTGCTGCTGCTATTTAAAAAGCGTAATTAATGAAAAGATTTATTCTTCTTATATCGCTCATAACCAGTACTTTGTTGATGTCGGCACAAGTATCTATCGAGGCTGAGATTGACTCGATTCAGATCTTTGTCGGCCAGCAGACTCATCTCAAGTTGACTACTACTGTTCAGCCTTCAGCTAAGGTTGAGTTCCCTCAGTTCCAGCCCACTCAGATGATTACTCCTGGTGTTGAGGTTTTAACTTGTAAGGAAGAGAAGAAGGATGCTGGCGATGGATTCGAAGCACGTTCGATGGTATACACTCTTACCTCGTTCGACGACACTCTTTACTATCTCCCCCCAATGACTGTTAAGGTTGATGGCAAGCAGTATAAGAGTAAGAGTCTGGCGCTGAAGGTGCTTACTATCGATGTAGATACTACTAAGGTCGACCAGTTCTTTGGTCCTAAGGATGTTCAGGACAATCCGTTCCTTTGGAGCGAGTGGAGCTTGCCTTTCTGGCTCAGCGTTCTGATGCTGGTATTGCTGGCTTTGTGCTATTACCTGTATCTTCGTCTGCGCGACAACAAGCCCATCATCACTCATATCCGTATTGTCAAGCGCCTGTTGCCTCACCAGAAGGCTATGCAGGAGATTGAACAGATCAAGGCCGACAAGATGGTGGCATCCGAGAATTCTAAGGAGTATTACACCAAGCTTACTGATACCTTGCGTAAGTATATCGAGGAGCGATATGGATTCAACGCTATGGAGATGACAAGTAGCGAGATTATCGAGCGACTCACGGCATCTCAGGATCAGAAGGCACTTGATGAACTTCGTGAGCTGTTTATGACAGCCGATCTGGTTAAGTTTGCCAAGTATTCTACGCTCATCAACGAGAACGATAAGAATCTGGTTAGCGCTATCGACTTCATCAATCAGACCAAGTTGGAGAACCAGCCTGTTGAAGAAACGGTTAAACCACAGCTTTCTGCCGAGGATCAGCGCACACAGAAGTCACGCCGAGTTCTCAAGACCGTCATCACCATTATCTCAGTGGTATGTGCAGGCCTGTTCGGCTATGTGGCTTACACCCTTTATCAGTTATTGAATTAAATAAGAACAAATGGAATTTGCCAATAAAGAATATCTGCTGTTACTTCTGCTCATCATACCTTATTTAATATGGTATGTGATGTACAGAAAGAAAACCGAGCCCACGCTGCGGATGAGCGACACTTTCGCCTTCCGTTATGCGCCCAGAAGCTGGAAGGTTACGCTTATGCCGCTTTCCATGCTGCTCAGACTGCTGGTATTTGTAATGATAGTGTTGGTGATGGCTCGTCCTCAGACTCAGAACTCCTGGGACAGCAAGACCGTAGAGGGAATCGACATCATGCTCTCGATGGACGTTTCCACCAGTATGCTTGCCGAGGACCTTCGCCCTAATCGTATCGAGGCTGCCAAGCAGGTAGCAAGCGAGTTTATCATTGGTCGCCCCAACGATAATATCGGATTGGTAATCTTCGCTGGCGAATCATTTACCCAGTGCCCGATGACCACCGATCATGCCTCGCTCCTGAATCTCTTGCAGAATGTGCGTACTGATATTGCTGCACGCGGACTCATTGAGGATGGTACTGCTATAGGTATGGGACTTGCTAATGCCGTAAGCCGACTGAAGGATTCAAAGGCTAAGAGCAAGGTTGTAATCCTGCTTACCGATGGTAGTAACAACCGTGGCGACATCTCACCATCAACAGCTGCCGAGATCGCTAAGAGCCTTGGCATACGTGTATATACCATTGGTGTTGGTACCAATAAGATTGCACCTTACCCAATGCCTGTTGCTGGCGGAGTGCAGTATGTAAACATCCCTGTTGAGATTGATACTAAGACACTCAGCGAGATTGCTGCAGCTACCGAGGGCGACTTCTATCGCGCTACTAACACCAAGGAACTTCGTAACATCTATAAGGAAATCGACCAGCTCGAGAAGTCGAAGCTCAACGTCAAGACCTTCTCTAAGCGCTACGAGGCCTATCAGCCTTTTGCGCTTGTAGCCGTTCTGGCTCTGCTGCTCGAAATCCTGCTGCGTATAACTATATTTAGGAGGATACCATAATATGTTCAGATTTGCAGACCCTATATATCTATATCTTTTGGCGGTGATACCAGTGCTGGCTGTAATCCGCTTCCTTACGTATCGCAATCAGAAGAAACGTCTTCGCAAGTTTGGCGACCCCAAGCTTCTGCGTGAGCTCATGCCTGATGTGTCGCGATTCCGCCCTGCAGTAAAATTCTGGATTCTTCAAGGGGCGTTGGCTCTGCTTATTGTTATGTTGGCCCGCCCTCAGTTTGGCACCAAGATTAATAACGAGCAGCGTGTGGGCATCGAGACTATCATCGCTATGGATATCAGTAACTCGATGATGGCCGAGGATATCACGCCCAGCCGACTCGACCGCAGTAAGATGATGGTAGAGAATCTGGTTGATCACTTTACTAATGATAAGATTGGTCTCATCGTGTTTGCAGGCGATGCATTCGTGCAGCTGCCTATAACCAGCGACTACGTTTCGGCCAAGATGTTCCTTTCAAGCATCGACCCATCTATGATGGCAACACAGGGCACAGATATAGCACGCGCCATAGATATGGCCGCTCATAGCTTCACTCAGGAGGAAGGTATTGGCAAGGCCATCATCGTTATCACCGATGGTGAAGACCATGAGGGTGGGGCACTCGAAGCAGCCAAAGCCGCTAAGGAGGCAGGCATGCGTGTCTACGTGCTTGGCGTTGGTTCGACCAAAGGTTCGCCAATCCCCATCCCAGGAACAGGCGATTATATGAAGGACAATACTGGCAACACAGTTATGTCAGCACTTAATGAGGAGATGTGTCGCCAGGTGGCTCAGGCTGGTGGCGGAGCATATATCCATGTCGAGAATAACAGCGCAGCTCAGGATCAGCTTGACAACGAGCTCGACAAGCTGGCAAAGAAGGAGACAACAAGCACCGTATACAGTGAGTTCGACGAGCAGTTCCAGGCAGTAGCCATTCTGGCTCTGTTGCTGCTGATACTCGAGATTTGCATCTTCGACCGTCGCAACCCGTTGATTCGTCGCCTCTCATTGTTTGGCTCTAAGAAGAAGGCTGCAGCTACAGTAGCTCTGCTCCTTGTAGCTCTTACAGCCAGCGCCCAGACCGATCGCCAGTATATCCGAGAGGGTAACAAACAGTTCCGCTTGGGACAGTACGACAAGGCCGAGGTTTCTTATCGTAAGGCAGTAGAGAAGAATCCAAAGAATCCTCAGGCTGCATATAATCTGGGCAATGCCCTTATGGCTCAGAAGAAAGATTCTGCTGCAGTACAGCAGTTCGAGCAGTCAGCCCGTATGGAGGCTAACCCTCTGCGCAAGTCGGCCGCCTATCATAACATGGGTGTGATTTGTCAGACCCATAAGATGTACGACGATGCCATCGAGGCGTATAAGAATTCACTTCGATTGAATCCTAACGACGACGAGACACGTTATAACCTGGTTCTCTGCAAGCATCTCAAGAAGAAGCAGGACGACAAGCAGAAGCAGAACCAGCAGAACAAGGACGATCAGAAGAATAAGGACGACAAGAAAGACGATCAGAAAGATCAGAAACAAGATAAGAAAGACGACAAGCAGCAAGAGCAGCAGAAGCCTCAGATGAGTAAGGACAATGCCGAACAGCTCTTGAACGCTGCCATCCAGAATGAGAAGATGACTCAGGACAAGATGAAGAAACAGCAGCAACAGCCGCAGCGTCGTAATGTATTAAAGAATTGGTAATGAAACGAATTGCGATATTATTGATGATGGTCATGACCACTGCTTTCGCTGTGGCTCAAACCCTCACTGCTTCTGCTCCCTCACGCGTGTCTGTGGGCGAGCAGTTCCGACTATCCTATACCGTGAACACTCAGAACGTGTCTGATTTCCGTGCTGGCAATATCCCTGCTGAGTTTGAGGTGCTTATAGGTCCTAACCGCTCTATGCAGTCAAGCTATCAGATGATTAACGGCCACACCAGTCAGTCGTCGTCCATCACCTATACTTATATAGTAGCAGCCACCAAGGGCGGTTCTTATACCATTCCTGCTGCACATGTTGTAGTTGATGGAAAGAAAATCGCATCTAATGCTCTCACCATCAAGGTAATAGGCTCTACAGGTTCAAACTCTCGTCCATATAACGACGATGAGGGCGAGGAGGTTCGCGAGATGGGTAGCCGTATCTCTGGCAGCGACCTGTTCATTAAGGTAAGCGCCAATAAGAAGCGCGTTTACGAACAGGAGCCTATTCTCCTCACATATAAGGTTTACACCCTTGTGCAGCTCTCTCAGCTTCGTGGCGATATGCCCGACCTTAAGAGTTTCTACACTCAGGAGGTTGACCTTCCACAGCAGAAGTCGTTCTCGCTCGAAACGGTTAACGGACGCCCATACCGCACCTGTACTTGGAGCCAGTATGTAATGTTCCCACAGACTACAGGTAAGCTGCATATTCCTGCCATCACCTTCGAGGGAGTTGTTATCCAGCAGAACCGCAATGTCGACCCGTTCGAGGCGTTCTTCAACGGTGGCTCAGGCTATGTAGAGGTTAAGAAGAAGATTGAGGCTCCAGGCATCGAGATTCAGGTTGATCCTCTGCCACAGCGCCCTGCCACATTCTCAGGTGGAGTAGGTAAGTTCAATATCTCAGCCCAGCTCGACAAGACCGAGACTAAGGCTAACGACCCCATCACACTGCGCATTATCGTAAGCGGTACAGGTAACCTCAAGCTCATCAAGCAGCCTGTAATCAATCTTCCAAAAGACTTTGATAAGTACGAGCCAAAGGTTACTGATCAAACCAAACTTACCACTGCAGGCATCGAGGGTTCTAAGATTTACGATGTGCTTATTGTTCCTCGCCATCAGGGCAAGTACGATATTCCTCCAGTAGAGTTTACCTATTTCGATACCAGCACCAAGCGTTATGAGACGGTAAAGACAGAGGCCTTCCATCTCGATGTAGCCAAGGGTTCTGGTGCATCCGCTGTAAGCGATTTCTCTGGTCAGGACGAGCTGCAGGAACTTAATAAGGACATCCGCTTTATCAAGACAGGCGATGCCGACCAGCATCTCACAGGCGATTACTTCTTTGGCTCAACAGCATATTGGATCACCATCGCCGCCCTTGTTCTGGTGTTCATCGCTCTGTTTGTCATCTTCCGCCAGCGTGCCATCGACAATGCAAACGTCACAGCCATGCGTGGTAAAAAGGCTAACAAGGTTGCCACCAAGCGACTCAAGCAGGCCGCACGCCTGATGACTGATAACAAGCCAGGCGAGTTCTACGATGAGGTGCTTCGCGCTTTGTGGGGATATGTGGGCGATAAACTTAACATCCCTGTTGCCCAGCTCTCGCACGATAACATCAGCTCTAAGCTTGCTGAGCGTGGTGTTCATCAGTCTATCATCGATAAGTTCATCGGAGCCCTCGACGAGTGCGAGTTCGAGCGTTATGCTCCAGGCGATCCAAAGGGAAATATGAGTAAGGTTTACGATAAGGCAATGCTTGCCATCGAGAAGATTGAAGAAGTGATGAAGAAGGCTGGCCGCAAGTCAGCAGCAATAATAGCCGTGCTGTTGATGCTGCTGCCAATGGCAGCTAACGCAGCCACAAAGGCTGATGCCGACAGCGCTTATGTAAATGGCAACTACCAGGAGGCCATCAAGGTCTACGAGTCGTTGCTCAAGCATGGCGAATCGGCCGAGCTCTATTATAATCTTGGCAATGCCTACTATCGCACAGAGAATATCACACGTGCCGTACTCAACTACGAGCGTGCGCTGCTTCTTTCTCCAGGAGATGGCGACATCCGTTTCAACCTGCAGATAGCCCGGAGTAAGACCATCGATAAGATTGTGCCAGAGTCAGAGATGTTCTTTGTCACATGGTATCGCTCGCTTGTCAATATTATGAGTGTCGATGGCTGGGGCCGCATGGCTCTTGTCTCTCTGGCGCTTGTCATTGTGCTGTTCCTTGTCTATCTTTTCTCAGCCCGCGTATGGGTTCAGAAGGTGGGATTCTTTGGTGGCGGCATTTTGCTGGTAGTCTTTGTTTTCAGCAATTTCTTTGCTTGGCAGCAGCGCCAGCAGTTACTTAATCGCGAGGGTGCCATCGTTGTGGCTCCATCAGTAACCGTAAAGAGCACACCTGCCCAGAACGGCACCGATTTGTTTATCCTCCACGAGGGCACAAAGGTAGTCATCACCGATGGCTCGATGAAGAGCTGGCGTGAGATTCGCCTTGCAGATGGTAAGAAAGGTTGGATTGAGAGTAAGAAGATTGAGTTGATATGATATTAGAGGTATTACAGGATATCGATCGCGAGCTGCTGTTGGCTGTCAACGGCAGCGATTCGCTGTATCTCGACCGTGTTGTGCGCACGCTTACCAATGGTCTTGCGTGGATACCTCTTTACCTGTCGATGTTCTATCTGGTAGTTAAGAATAACGATAACTTCCGCAGATTGCTTTTTCTGTTGGGTGGGGTAGCGGTATGCTATCTTCTTGCAGGAGCTGTCGATGATGGTATCGTGAAACCCCTTGTGGCCCGTTGGCGCCCAACGCACGATCCGCAGATTGGTGCCCTTGTCGATGTTGTCGACGGCTATCGTGGCGGCAAGTACGGTTTCTTCTCTGCTCATGCCTGCAACACAATGAGCATAGCCACTTATTTCTGCTGGATAGCTCGCAGTCGCCGACTCTCAATCACGCTTGTAATATGGTCGCTTGTAAACTGCTGGACCCGTCTTTACCTTGGTGTCCACTTCCCAGGTGATATCCTTGTTGGTCTTATCTGGGGCGTAACAGTAGGCACAGGCGTATATTTCCTTTATCGTCGAATAACCCGCGGCATGTATATGCCTCGTAATCTAAACCCTGCACAATACACCAGTACATGCTACCGCCGTTTGGATTGCAACTGGCCCGTAGCTGTTTTTATTTACACATTAGCATTTATATATATTAAAGCTTGTATAATATGATATCTAATCCACGACACATCCGTATCAGCGATTATAACTATCCGCTGCCCGATGAGCGTATCGCAAAGTTCCCTATAGCCCAGCGCGGCCATTCAAAGCTTCTTGTTTATCGCAAGGGCCAGGTAAGTCATGATGTATTCTATAATCTGCCAGAGTATCTGCCCAAGGGCGCACTCATGGTGTTTAATAACACAAAGGTAATCCAGGCGCGCATGCATTTCCGCAAGGATACAGGTGCCCTTATTGAAGTGTTTCTGCTTGAGCCGGCTTGTCCTTCGGATTATGAATTGATGTTCCAAACATCCGAGAAATGCTCTTGGTATTGCCTTGTGGGTAACCTCAAAAAGTGGAAAGAGGGAACCCTTACAAGAGAGATAAAAATTAAGGATACTGATGTTAAGGTAACAGCCACCCGTGGACCGATTCACGGCACTAGTCATCGCATAGATTTTACTTGGACTGGGGGATTCTCTTTTGCTGAAATCATTGATGCAATGGGTGAACTGCCTATTCCTCCATATCTCAATCGCGAGACTCAGGAGAGCGACAAAACTACTTATCAGACTGTGTACAGCAAGATAAAAGGTAGTGTTGCAGCGCCTACAGCCGGTCTGCATTTCACGCCAGAAGTTCTGGCTGCTGTTGATGCTCATGGTGTCGAGCGTGAGGAACTCACACTTCATGTAGGTGCTGGAACATTCAAGCCCGTAAAGAGCGAAGAGATAGAGGGGCACGAGATGCATACTGAGTATGTTTCTGTTCGTCGTGATACCATCCGCAAGCTTATTGCTCACGATGGCTGTGCTATAGCCGTTGGTACCACTAGTGTTCGAACGCTTGAGAGCCTTTATTATATGGGCCTGAAAGTGATTAAGAATCCTGATGCCTCTGAGGATGAATTGCATGTAAACCAGTGGGAGCCATACGATACCGAGACTACTGTAAGCACCGTCGAATCGCTTACAGCTCTTGGTGATTGGATGGATTCTCATAAGCTCGAAGTACTGCATAGCAGCACACAGATTATCATTGCCCCAGGCTACGAGTATCACATCGTAAAGATGCTGGTAACTAATTTCCATCAGCCTCAGTCTACACTGCTGCTATTGGTAAGTGCTTTCGTTAAAGGCGACTGGCATAAGATATATGATTATGCTCTGGCAAACGATTTCCGTTTCCTGAGCTATGGCGACTCATCGTTATTGATTCCTTAGGATTGACTTGTACCATAGGAGTTTATTCGTGAAAATACTATTATGGAGAATTTTGAAGAGATATTGCATAAGAATTTACACCAGTTCCTGCAGTCAATGAACGAGGTTGATGAACGTCTGCCTGAGTGTCCCGATGTTGAAGACAAATGGGAGGAGATAGCAAAAGCTTACATCCCTGATGGCATCCGCGAGTTTCAGAACTTCCCTTCGGCCTCTCTGGGATGGATGATGTATATTGGCATGGCTGTAGCTAAGATGTGGGACACGGAATGGGACATCTATTCCAAGATCGACGACCTCTATGCCTACATGCGAGACAAGAGGGGCTACGATTCAATGGACGAATATATCCGTGAAGATATACTTTTGCTGCAAGGTGCTGACTATACCGCTCTGGAGAAGTTGACAGGCGAGTGTGCCTCACGTGTATATAATGCCCTTATGCACCAGCCTATAGAGCCTGGAACCAAGGAGGCTTTCGATGCCTATGTCTCATGCCTGCATCAACTCTACCTATTTGGAGCCGCTATGCAGTTGAATAGAATGGGCTATCACATGACTAAAATGAATTGATGAACGACGAAAAACGTCATGGAGATATAGTATTAGGATTGCTATGAGTGAATTTAGAGAAATGAGGCGTAAACGCCAGCAGCTTTCGGAAGAAGAAAGCATTTCAATTTTAAAGAAGGCAACGGCAGGTACATTGGCACTGTTGGGTGATGATGATTATCCGTATGCCGTCCCCATCAGCTATGTCTATGCCAATGGCAGGTTATATTTCCATAGTGCGCTGAGCGGTCATAAAGTCGATGCCATTCGCAAGTGTGACAAGGCATCGTTCTGTGTCATCGCTCAGGATGAAGTGCATCCAGAGAAATACACCACTTTCTTTCGTAGTGTCATTGCATTTGGGCGAATCCACATCATTGAGGACGAAGCTGAGAAGTTGGCAACAGCCCGGATATTTGGTAACAGGTATAATTTTAATCAAGAGAAAGTCTTGCAGAAAGAGTTGGAAAGCGGTCTGTCTCGGATGTTAATGATTCGTTTCGACATAGAACATCTTACGGGAAAAGAGGCTATAGAACTAGTTAGGCAAAAGAATAATACTACAAAATGAAACTGAAGAAACGTAAAATCAAGTATTCAGCAATATTCTTTCTATGCTGGTTTGCCCTCCTGGTATTCCTCGTGGACGGATTTTTGAAATTCCAGACATTGGTTGACTATTTCGGCTCCTACGCATTGGTGGAGACAAGTTTATTGTTATTGGCCATTCTACCAACATGGGCAGTTTACAAATTCACAAAAGATAAATAAAGAACGATGACAATACAAGAATTTCGTGATTACATGGCATCGGGCAAACCCGTTGTTGGGTGTCTTTCTATGACGGCTTTTTCGGGCGCATATCCGTGCCTCTGTTTATGATCGTCTCAGCCTTCCTGCTGTTGCCGATGAAGACGGGGATGACGATGAGCCAATTCTATCATCGTCGTTTCCTGTGCATCCTGCCACCCTTTATTTGTTTCTTGGTGCTATATGCCGTATTGCCAGCCGCTTGGGGCGGATTGACGTGGGATTATGCTATTGAGCAACTGAAGATGGTGCCCTTCAACTTCCCGCTATGGGGCGGTCATCTGTAGTTCATGTATCCGCTCATCTGTATCTACCTCATCATCCCCGTAGTGTCGCCTTGGCTTGAGAAGGCTGGCGCAAAAGACGAACTGATATTCCTCGGCATCTTTGCCTTCTCCACACTCATCCCTTGGTTGCATCGCTTTGTGTCGCCCGAACTTTGGGGTGAATGTTTCTGGAACCTGTATTCTGCCCTGTGGTACTGCTCTGGTTATTTAGGCTATCTCGTGTTGGCTCACTATATCCGTGTGCACATGAGGAGACACCAATGATGGAATGGTCGTGGGAGTTCTGCACACCCAATGTGTTGCTTGCCATCTTCGGTTCCTTCCTGCTGTTCAGTTGCATCCAGAAGGCTCCCCGATGGATCAACAGCCTTGCCAAACTCACCTTTGGCATGTATCTGATGCATATTTTCTTCCTGACTTTTATCGCAGAATGGATCATCAACGGCGATGTGGCCACCCCTATACTGCCCGTATGGCTTGCCATTCCCATTATCGGACTGCTCACGTTCCTATGTTGTGCAGTAACAACGAAACTCATCTCGCAGATTCCTGGCAGTAAATATATAATAGGTTAATTATATAGAAGTATAAAATCTCAATATTGTACAATTTTTGAGCATTTTTGTTTTAAAAGACATACAATTTTATAGCAATCACTCAGCAAATATCTGCACCGGACCTTTCAGTCCATTGGCTATTCGCCCTGAGTTCGCAATCGAGGAGAATGTGGCATCGCCCTCACGACCACGTAGAACCTTCGTATTATAATCAGATGCCTTCACGCGGATTTCAATAGCATTCTCACCACTTTGTACATAGTCTGTAATGTCGAACCTGAACGGTTTCCAGCAACGTTTTCCAACAGCCTTTCCGTTGATATACACTTCTGCTGTGTAGTAGACATCTCCTAAATCGAGCACATACTTTGTGGCGGTCTTTTCCAGTGAGAATCGGGTGGTGTAAACAGATTCACCGCAGGAGTCGGCCAGCTGTGGAATATTCCGCCAGTCTGCCAGTTGAGCGTCGCGGATGATTTGTTCTCCAAGTTGCAGCGCCCATTGTCCCCATTCAATGGTCTTGGAATCCTTGGTGGTAGACGGAGTAGGCTGGGGAGCCTTCGCTTCCTGAATGGGGGAATTAGTGATATAAAGGAAGCGAGTTGAAAGCGGAGGAAGCATGCCTTTGATTTCACCGGAAGATGTTCTATCGACAGTTGTCACACTCCCGTCTTCAGCATCGAACCAGTAGGCATAGGGAGCAGCGACGGCCTGAATGCTGATTTCCTTCCAACGGTTATCTACGTTCCAATAGAGTTGAACCAGTTCATTGTCAGAAATTCGACGACGGGCTGTCCTGACCCGTTCTCCTCCAGCCAACGTTGTCAGAGGGGTTGAAACCACCCAATTGTGAATGCTGTTGCAGACATGTTTCCCAGACGCCACTTTCTTCATCAGCTTAGCTGTTTCTTTATCGTTCTTCGCATAATCCTTGAAGGAAGGCTGTTTGACTGGCAGGTCACCAATAATCAGCAGATTAGCAGTAGATTGCTGCTGAAGGTTCTGGGCTGTTTGCATTTGAATCCAAGGAAGATTAAACAGGACAAGTCCCCCGTAGCTGTTGCCACGGATATGCAAGCGTCCGTCAGGAGTTGCCTTCATCTCCTGCAGGGATTCGTCATTGACCCATGACCAGGTGAGTCCACGTCTTTCTAATTCGTTCAATATAGGCCATACGGCGCTCAGCCATTTGCTCACAGCATCTTCCGATACTTTCTGCTCGTTGTCAGCCCCAGGTTCTGTCTCTGGAAGCATTCCGTAATAGAGGATTTCCTCTGGATTCTTAACACTGCTGCTGTATTCCAAGAACGGATAATATACCAGGATGTCGGCTTCGGCTTTTCCTTTGCGCATCAAGTACTGAGCACGCTGTACATATTGATTCACATCTGCCAGTTCGTTCCAGAAGACGTTTTCTTCATATAGGTCAGATGAGAAATTAACTCCAATCATGGAATTATAGAAGGGTTGCCAGGGAATGCCCCCAACTTCATATTTGTAAGGGGAACCATGCCAGATAATCTGATTGACACCGCTGGAAAGGAGTTTGTCGGCAGTGGAACGTAATTTTTGGGGCGTAACCATCAAGGCTCGGTTGATATGGACTCCGGATTCAGCGCTGACAAGTGGTTTGTTGTACAACATAGCCCCAGAGGAAATCATTTTTAAACCTCCTTCACTACCGCCACCAAAGATCATATTTTCTGTTTCTGGAATATCCGCATCCCCTGCAGCCCCCATATAGTCCATAGAAAGACCGTATGGTTGAGTCTTATGCAGCAAGCCGCGCTCTTTTGTCCAGTGGGAAGAACCTTTGAGCAGATGCATTCTTACTAAATCGCTTACGGTTAAATCATAATCGTAACGGAGACGGGTGTCCACATCGCCAAAACTGAATTCAGCATAGTTTTTCCCCGGGTCATACATGTTGTTATAACCATACCAGATGTTGGCTGGCATCCAGGGTAACGGATCATATCCTCGGTTATGCAGGAATACATCTCTGAAATCGGCCGTTATGTGACGATCAACCTTGAACTCATAGCTGTCGTTGAAGATAGAACGGAAAGGTTTTCCGTAGAAGGGAATCAGACCTGAACGTGCTCCGAAGTAATGATCGTAGGTTTTCTGGACTACAATAGAGTCGAAATGGTCAATCACTTTACCGCCGTCAGGTCGTGCGGTAATCATATTTATTTCCTGTGATGGAACTGACCAGAGGGCAATCAGACATCTCTGCCATCCTTTCTCTACTTTTGCTGGTGAGAAGGTGACCGTCGTATCGGTATGGGGAAGTTCTTTCACATCTTTAAGCTGCCATGGACCATTTTCGTTTTCCTTTACCTGCGCTTCCAACAGCCCTATCAAGGTGGCAAATTTGCTGTCCTTTCTCTTAGAACGGGGAATGGCGACGGTGCCTCCTGTTTCTGGAATAATGGTCAAGCCAAATTGTAGTGAACGATTCTCTTCGGCTTCAGTAATGGCGGGCGAGGCTGCAGGCCACCCGCTGCCGTTGGTCATATCTACGGTCATGCCAAGTTTGGCGGCTGTTGCCATCACGGTAGAAAGATGCTCGTAATAAGAATCCGTATCAAAACTCATGATAGCTCCGACTCGTTCTTCCGGCATAGGAACAACCAAGGCAAAAGGCTGAATTTCCACGCCACCGATATGGTTAGAAGCGAACAGCTCCAGCTCTCTCTTGAGTTCCGTGTTGTCTACGTCATTTCCTGGCCACCACCAGCGCACCGAAGGGGCATATTTCAGATCAGGATTCAAGAACTGGCTTGCCTGAAAACTTCCCTTTTCTTCTTTACGTGCTGGGAGGTTCAGCGCCTTCAACAAGGAGTCATTCCACTGCCCAGTCTGTTCGTCAAAGGCCTGGAAGATATCACGGTGGTAAGTCCAGTAGTGTGAACTCATCCCATACTGCTCAATAAGACTGCGGATGAAAGCTACGTAACGAGCACGGGATGCATCATCGGCATTGGCGCAAACACCGTATTCTCCGATGCAGACTGGGCGTCCTGTACGCTGGCTCCAACGGGCAAGGAAAGAAAAATCATGTTCTATTGGAGATTTGTCGGCCTCTGTTCCCATCCAAGGAATGTCGTGCAGATTCCCTGCCATAGCATATGAGAGTCCTTGATGGGTAAACGTCTGTGGCAAATAATAATGTGCATCCACAATCATATTCCAGTCGTCGGGAAATTCCAATAGGCCGATAGTCCAGTGTTGCCCCAGACTAGGGGTGCCAACCAGAATAGTCTTTCCAGAGTTCTGCTCACGGATAATCCGAGTAACCCTTGCCACCACTCTATTCCACAGAGCAGGAGCTAATGCAAGACTTGGTTCGTTCATCAATTCAAAAAAGACATTCTGGTCAGGATAATCTTTATAATGAGCTGAAATCTGGTTCCATATACTACAAAGCCGCTCTATGTTGGGCTCTGTTTCCAAATCCTGAGGACCAAGATTAAATGACAGACCGGGATAGTAGTGATTATCTAAAATGACAGCTAAGTCATTTTGCAGGCATTCTTTCACGATGTTATCCACAGCCTTGAAGAAATCTGGATCAATGGTATAAGGAGCCTCTTTAGAAACATGGTCGGCCCAGCGGATGGGAATGCGTATGCTTTGGAAACCTGCATCGGCAATACCTTTGATGCTTCCAGCTTTTAAAGGTGTGCCGTTGGAGTTGCCATCCAGTACTGCGTTGAGATTGATTCCTACTCCCAAACGTCTGTTGCGTTCAAAGGCTATATGAGCTTTTGCAGGAACCTGAACAGGAGCAGTAACTTTGTCTATGACCGCTTTGTCGCGTGAGAGGACCAGGTGCGTTGCAGCAGGATTCCCTTCACCGTCGGCAAAGGATTGAAGAGGCTTGACTTGCCCTGCAGCGCCAAAGACTAATAACAGTTCCAATGTTCCATCCTTGATTGTATAGAGCCCTTCGCCCGCCATCCCTAGTCCGGCTTCAGAGACAATAATCCTGCCATTACCTGGTAGTGAATAGTTACAAGTCATATTCATAGAAGAAAATGACTCTGCTGCCAACTGGAGTTTGTCAGTGAAAGACACGGTTACAGGAGAACCACAATAGAGTCCATACCAGACGCCGGAAAGTCTTTCCATAGAAAAAACATAGGTGCTAAACAGTAAGCACGTCAGAAAATAATAGAATCTTTTCATAGTTGTTTTATTTTTGTCCTGTTGCTTGTTTGTATTCTAAAAGCCGTAGTTGCATATCCGCATAGGCATCTGTACGGCGGTCGAGAGATTGCTGATAGAGCATCTGAGCTTCGAGTAAGTCGCTCATCTTAGAGATACCTGCTTTGTAATAGTTGCGATTAAGGCGCAGGTTTTCCTCAGACTGTTCGATACTACGCTGAGCCAGGAGTAATTGTTGATACGACTCTTCCAACCCATTCCAGGCATTTTGCATACGGATCTGTAGCTGTTGGGCATTATCCTCTAACTGTTCTACAGCTTTCTGGTGCTCTATCTTGCGGCGTTTGATGGTATGAGAACCGCCCCACCAGTCGGAGATGGGCACACTAACGGTAGCAAACACCATCCCGAACGAGTGATTATTATCAAGCATATTGTGGTAGTTATAGCCTGCGCCGACAGCAACTGATGGCAGGTTCTGACCAACGGCCAGTTTCTTTTGTAGATTAGCAGCTTCCACCTGTTTGTCAAGCAGCTGATACTCGGGCAAACATTGAACATTGAACATTGACAATTGACCATTATTAGCCTTCTCCATTTGCGTAGCAGAATGGTCAATGGTCAATGAAGAATGGTCAATGGCAAACGACGTGTCGCGGAGGCCGCAGTATTGCGACAACAACAGACGGACAATGGAGATGCCGTTATTCAGTTTCAGTCGCTGACTTTTGATGTCGTTCTGACGTAGCTGTACCTGCAGCAAGTCGTTGGGCATGATCAAACCAGCACGCACAGCCACATCTACATCTTTGTGAATACCAGCCAACAGGGTATCTACAGCCTCAATGGTTTTCATCTTCTCCTGCATCGAGGCCAATTGCCAGAAATATTGTTCGGCAGTCTTCTCCACTTCGTTTTCCGACAACTGCAACTGCAAGCGGCTCACGTCCTCACCAACTTTAGCGAGTTTATTGCTGTTGATAATCTGACCACCGGCAAAGACGGGCTGTAGAGCCGTGAGCGAGCCGATGGTGCCGTTCTTCATCATCGAGATGCTGACGGGGTTTCCCAAGGCCGCTAGGGCCTCTTGGGGCAACGACTGAGCCAAGGCCGCCCCCAACTCGGGCGAAATACCTGCTGAAGGGTTGATAGTGGTTTGTGCCATACCTTTATTGGCATTGAACCAAAGCCCAGTACCACTCACACTAGGGAAATACTTGGTAAATGCCTCCTTGCGTTGCTGGCGGGCTGCATCGATGTTGTATTTGGCACTGCGTATAGTGATATTGTTATGCAGGGCAGAATCCTTTATCTGCTCCAATGTGTAGGTCTGTGCTGAGGCTGAGAGTGCACAGCCCAAAGCTATCAGTAATAATATCTTTTTCATAATTACTTTGTAGAAACTTTAACTTCGTTGATCTTTCTCACGTTCGGAAGTGAGAGCAAGCTCTTACTTCTCTCACTTAGTCGAAACCTTCCAATAAATAACGGGGAGCATAGTAACCACCATGATAAGTGAGCCGATACCACCTGCGAAGATGGTGACACCAACTGGCATCCAGAATGAACTCTGGGCAATAATCATCGGCACCACACCAACGGCAGTGGTGGCTGTGGTGAGGAATATAGGCACCATACGTCGCTTGCCAGCTTCGTAAGCAGCCTGACGGACGGCATTGTTATATCCCTGGCGGTCCACTGTCCAATTACCATGCTCTGCCACATATTTCTTAATCAGGTCGATGGCATGCTCAAAGATGAGGATCTCGTTACGCATAATCATTCCCATCAGGGTGATGAGTCCGAAGATAGAGGTCAGTCCTAAGGCGCGGTTCATCAGGCCCAGACCGGTGAGTGCTCCAGGAATCATCAGAGCTAAAGCAGCCATACAGACAGTAGTTACACCGTACTTCCTGAAGTTGAATAACAGGAAGAAGAATACAATAATCATCGCAATGGTAATACCACCGATAATCTGCGGCATAGCCTCGTCGCCGTATTCAATCTCGCCACCCACCTCAGTACGCACACCTTGTGGCAGCAGAATTTCCTCCTGCATGATGCGGGCTATCTCTTTTTCAACAGGAGCGGTATAGACTCCTTGCGCAAACTGGGCTGTCACCGTGATGCAGCGCTCGCCGCCACGATGTATGATGCGGCTCTCACTCCACTTGGGAGCGACTTTGGCAATCTGTCGCAGAGGCACAGTAGAATTGGTGCTGTGCAGACCTCCTGATACAAGCGATGCAGGCGATGCAATGCCCAGATTGGCCACATCCGAGAAGGTCATATCGGTATCGTCCTTCACCACAATAGGTAGTTCGTAGTTATCCTCCCAGATCTGTCCTACACGCAGGTCGCTTGATGTGGCACTCAGAGCCAGCTGGGCGGTAGTGCGTGTAATACCTAATTGAGCAGAGGTTACAGGATCGAGTTCTACGTTGATGATGGGATAAGGCTGCAGATAGTCGGTATGCACCCACTCCAGTTCTGGCATCTGGCGCATACGCTCCATCAGTCGTTCTGCCACCACATGCAGTGAGTCGAGATTGTCGCCATAAAAACGATACTCCAATTCACTCACTTCCAGATAGTCCAGGCGTTTGAACTTCACATAGGCATTGGGGAACGCCTCACTCAATTGTGGCTGATATTGGGCCAGAAGGTCGAGTGTGGCTTTGTCGCTCTGAGTATTCACAATGAACTGTGCATAGTTATTACCCGCCATCTGAGGTGCGTATGCATCCATGAATCGGGGCGATGAACAGCCTATGAATCCTGTTATGCCTGTGATACGCTCATCCTTCTCAAGCACGTGCTGTACCGAGTCGGCAATCAGCTCTGTCTCTGCCAGTCCCTTACCATCGGGCAGGAATATCTCTACGGCAAACTGGTCGCGGTCTGCGTATGGGAAGAGACGTATCTTCAGCGTGGGAGCTATCAGTGTTGAGAGCAGAATGACGGCGATGCCACTACCGATGGTTAGCCACGGGTTGGCAAAAGTCCAATCTAACACCTTATTATATGTACTCTGCACCCATTTGGTGATTTTGTTGCCATCGGTACTTACCTTATCGGGCTTGATGATGCGTGTCTCGAGGAATGGGATGACCGTGACAGCCAGTACCAATGACACCATCAGGTTGATGGTAATCGTGACGGGGAAATCCTCCAGACAATCGTGGAACATGCCCTTCATCGTGATGAGGAATGGATAGAAGATGGCACAGATGCAGATGGTAGCCAAGAACATAGGCATGAAATACTGGCGGGCCGACTCAATGGCAGCATCAAAGGGCTTGAAGCCTTTGCCCAGATACTCCAGATAGCCATCGATGACTACAATCGAATTATCTACAATCATTCCCAACACTACAATCAGTGCCGCCAGCGTCACGATGTTCAGTTCGATACCCATCATATACATCACAGCCACACTCACAAAGGTGCTTAGCGGAATGGTGATAGCTGCCACGATGGCCGAACGGATGGGGAACAGCACCATCATCACCAGGATAATGATAGCCATCGAGATGAGCAAGTCGCGCAGGAAGTCGCTCACGCTCTTCGCCACCACTTTGGGTTTATCAGCTATGCGGGTCACGCTTACATCCTCGGGCAGTTCGTTCTCTCTGAAATCTTTCAGCACCCGATCAACCTCCTGACCATACTGCACCACATTATTACCTGGTGTCATCTCCATCGACAGCAACACACAGGGGTGTCCATCCTGCTCAATACGACTCGACATCGGTTCGTATTCGCGCACCACACGGGCCACATCACGAACACGTACCACCTTACCCGTTGCTGGGTCAGAGAAGATGATCTGGTTGGCTATCTCTTCTTCGCTGTTCTCCTGAGCCTCCACGTGGATGGGTATCTGCTGGTCATCATCGCTGATACTGCCACTCATCGTGGTGATACCCTGAGCCTGCAGACGCGAAAAGAGCATCTGTTGACCTACACCATAAGCTTGCAAGCGCTGGCGGTCTATATAAAGACTGATCTGCTCTTTCTGCTCGCCGAAGAGTTTTACATTTGCCACCGACGGGATGCGACGCAGGCGGTCGCTCAAATCATCGCTGTATTGTTTCAACTCGCGGTAGCTGCGCTGGTCGCTCTCGATGGCGATAAGCAGCGCCGAGGTGTTTCCAAAATCATCGTTCACCACGATGGCCAGCACACCACTGGGCAACTGCGCCTTAAAGCCATTCAAACCATGTTTTATCTTCGACCACACCTCGTCCTTATTGTTCACATCATCGTTCAGTTTCACCATCACGATACACATGCCGTTCTGACTCTGCGTAGTGGTCTTCTTGCGATTCACCTCGCCAAAGGTAAACAGATAGCGCTCCAGAGGGCGGGCCACCTGCTGCTCAACCTCTTCTGATGTAGCACCTGGATATACCGCCACTACCACACCTTGTCGGATGGTGGCATGTGGAAATTCGTCTTTCGGCATGATATACATGCCATAGATGCCCATTACAAACAGAATGCCTACAATGAGCAATGATATTGAGTAATGCTCCAACGGCCATCGGAGCCAGTTAGTCCTATTTCCCATATTAATACACTACTTTGGTTCCTTCACTCAGTTTCTGATACCCCTCGGTAGCTATACGGTCGCCCATATTCAGTCCGTCGATGACACTCACAAAATTACCTTGTGGCTGACCGATAGTAACAGTTGTGCGATGAGCCGTGCTGTCCTTGCCAACCGTCCAGACAAACAAGCTGCCGTCTGACTTTCTCTGTACTGCCGTTACAGGAACCATTTTACTACCAACTGCCTGTGAACCATCAGATACAAAACGCACATTTGCCACCATCCCTGGCAGCAGCTTGTGGTCACTATTTGCTACATTTATTCTTATATCGTACGTATGTGTGAGGGCATCGGCCTGCACGCCTTTCTCTATCTGGCCTCCCTGATAACTGCCATTGATGGCTTCAACCTTGATACTCGTTGGCGTATGGGTATTGATACCGCCAACTTCAGCTTCTGGTACTGCCACTTTTACCTTTACCGATGAGATATCAAGGATATTTACTATAGCCTGCGAGGGCATGGCTGTTTCACCCGCCCCAATCAGCTTCTTACCGATCACGCCACTAACAGGCGCTACCAACCGGCAATCGGCAAGGTTCTTTTTGGCTACCTCCAGCTGCGATTTGGCCTGAGCCACCTTGCTCTGTATCTCTACCCACTGCACCTCGGGCAGCGAGCCGTTGTCGTGCAGCATCTTGTAGCGTGCCAATGCATCATTGGCCTGCGTCATCTGCGCCTCGGCACCACTCAGCAGGTTGCGGGCCTGAGTGTCGTCCATCTCTGCCAGTAGCTGACCTTTTCCTACGGTCTGGCCTTCACGCACCAATACACGCTTAACTACCCCCATTCCTGTAAAACTAACTGCGGTAGCCTCGCTTTCTTCCACCATACCCACATACGTCTGCGCATTATCCACCATACTGGGTGATACTACCTGTGTTTTCACTCTCGTCGGAGCCTTCATGCTCGATTTTGCCCCTTGCTGTTGGCAAGAACTGCCCAGTAATATGACTGATAGCAGTATCAAATAATCTTTTTTCATTGTATATTCAATATTAATTATTATATTTGCACTCGTTAACAACATCAAGGATGTGGAATAAGGCCGTCCTTTCATTCGTCATAAGACAGTTGAATATGTTCTGCCCCCACTCCTTAACATCCGAATCCGGACAGTTCACTGGGCTTTGACCCCGCATTTGCAATGATGGCTCTAAGATGTTTTGATGTTGCATATTATTTAAAATGTTATTGTTATGACTTACATTGGTATCGACGTCAGCAAGGACACTTTCGTTGTCGCTTATTCTCCAGACAAGAACAGTAAGACGAAGACATTCAAGAACACCACTAAGGGGATTCATGAGTTCATCAGGACTATCTCCAAGGAGGAGCACCATTGCGTCATGGAAGCGACAGGAAATTACAGTGCTCTGCTTGTCTATCTGCTTTCAGAGGCAGGTATAACGACAAGTTTGGAGAATCCGCTCAAAGTGAAGAACTTTGCTCGTGCAATGCTATCTACCGTCAAAACGGATGAGATAGATGCCCGTCTGATTGCTCTCTATGGAGAGAAAATGCAACCTGCGCCATACAAGCTCCGCAGTGATGCCATTCTCACCTTAAAGCAGAAGCGTACAGTCATCCGCCAGCTCAAGAAACAACTCATTGCCACAAGGAACCTCAAAGGCTCCATGGAGGTGCTGCCGTTCTTTGATGCCAAGTGCAAGAAGTCTATTGACAAGACCATTGCTTTCCTTGAGAAGCAGATCAAAGACCTAGAAGAAGATCTTGCATCTCTTGCCAAATCTGAATACAAGAAGCAGATGGATTTACTCACCTCTGTAAAAGGCATAGGTATAACGCTTGCAGCTGCACTCATCATGGCCACTGGCGGCTTCACTTACTTTGATAATGCCAAGCAACTCACCCGTCATTTGGGATTGTCGCCGACTTATCAGCAGTCCGGTACTTCAGTCAATTTCAAAGGTCACATCAACCGCAACGGGGACTCTTCTTTAAGGAGTCAGCTCTATGTGGCAGCATTCGCATCTCTGAGATGCAACACTGAATGCAGAGCCTGTTATGACCGTTTGCGGTCTAATGGCAAGCCTGGAAAAGTCGCTGTCATTGCTGTAGCTAACAAACTCATCCGTCAGGCTTTTGCCGTTGTCACTCAGGAGAAACCCTATGTTGATGGTTACATATCTTCAAAAAAGTAACTCCTGCATTTTTCCAAAGTGTATCAGGTTGGAAAATCTAATACCTGAAAACACC
>DEHD01000011.1:28155-29064 GCA_002351725.1 Prevotella sp. UBA2809 | reverse complement strand
TTCAGCTTGATAATGGTAGAGATAAACTCCTTTGCATTCTCAAAGATCTGATCAGCGTTGAAGCCAATCTTACCGATTGATGTATGCACGATACCAGCCTTATCAACCTTAAAGTCAATCTTACCCTGCTTAACTTCCTTAACTGCCTTAGCAACATCCATAGTAACAGTACCACTCTTGGGGTTTGGCATCAGTCCGCGGGGACCGAGCACACGGCCCAAAGGACCGAGCTTACCCATACAAGAAGGCATTGTGATGATAACATCAACATCTGTCCAACCACCCTTGATCTTCTCGATATATTCGTCAAGACCAACATAGTCAGCACCTGCTTCTTTAGCAGCAGCCTCCTGATCAGGAGTACAGAGAGCGAGCACACGTGTTACCTTACCAGTACCGTTTGGCAGCGAAACAACGCCACGAACCATCTGGTTAGCCTTACGTGGATCAACGCCCAAGCGTACATCGATATCAACTGAAGCGTCGAACTTGGTGGTAGTAATTTCCTTCACCAGAGCGGCGGCTTCCTTCAAAGAGTATGCTTTCCCTGCTTCAACCTTCTCAGCGACCAACTTTTGATTTTTTGTCAGTTTACTCATTGTCTCAAATTGAAGTTATTAATTATTTACCAGGGAACTCCCCTTCTACAGTGATACCCATACTACGCGCTGTACCTGCAATCAGCTTCATAGCTGACTCGATGGTAAAGCAGTTCAAGTCCTTCATTTTGTCCTCAGCGATAGCGCGAACCTGATCCCAAGTTACCTTAGCAACCTTCTTACGGTTTGGCTCGGCAGAACCGCTCTTAAGCTTAGCAGCCTCTTTCAGCTGAACAGCTGCGGGAGGAGTCTTGAGCTCGAACGAGAATGACTTGTCAGTGTAGTAGGTGATAACAACAGGAATAATCTT
>DEHD01000011.1:26682-28050 GCA_002351725.1 Prevotella sp. UBA2809 | reverse complement strand
AACTTCTTTAGCCATTTCTGTTTGTTATTAATTGAATTTTTATATAAGTCTAGGGAGTGGAAGCCTCCGTCGACAGTATATAGAACAGACGTATCGTAACTTACGTCCTATTCCTTTTCTACCTGATTATACCCAAGCTCCAGGGGAGTCTTGCGACCGAAAATCTTAACCATCACTTTCAGCTTGTGCTTCTCGGCATTCACCTCTTCGATAATTCCACTGAATCCGCTGAAAGGACCATCTGTTACCTTAACTGCCTCATCAACAGCATAAGGTACTCCTACCTCTTCACTCTTAATCTCAGTTTCCTCAGCTGTTCCGAGGATTCTGTTAATATCACTCTGCTTTACAGGGGTTGGATTATCCAAACCTCCCAAGAAGCCTAACACATTAGGCATAAAGCGCAGTGTATGAGCCATCTCGCCCTGAAGGTTGGCCTCTACCAACACATAACCTGGCAAGAAGAGCTTCTCTTTTACCACACGCTTACCATTACGCAACTGAGCATATTTCTCTGTAGGCAACAAAATCTGACCTACATTTGACTGAAGGAAGGAATCACGCTTCATGAGGGCCTCAAGATATTCCTTTACCTTGCCCTCTTTTCCGCTAACTGCGCGGAGTACGTACCATTTCATTCCTGACTGAGCCATCTCTTAAACTGCGTAAATTAACCGGGATAAATCATACTCATTACCGACTTGAACACAAAGTCCATTGCCCATACTACAAGCGCAATAATCAGTGATGCTGAAAGCACCACTACTGCACTGTGAGTTAACTCCTTGCGGCTGGGCCAAGTTGTCTTGTGAGCCAGCTCATCGTAACAAGCTTTGCAATAATCGATAAACTTCTTAAACATAAATCTTTCTTAATTAGCACGGGAAGGAGGACTCGAACCCACGACCCTCGGTTTTGGAGACCGATGCTCTACCAACTGAGCTATTCCCGTAAATAAGCCCCCGCCCTTTCGCGGGGGCCCTTGATATCTAGTGTTACTAGAAAATTCTAGAGTCTAGATGGTTTAGAGGATTAGTCCTCGTAAACCTCTGTGATCTGACCAGAACCTACTGTGCGACCACCCTCACGGATAGCGAAGCGCAGACCTGGGTTCAGAGCTACAGCGTAGATAAGCTCTACAGTGATCTCTACGTTATCACCAGGCATTACCATCTCAACACCTGCAGGCAGAGTGATCTCACCTGTGCAGTCCATTGTGCGGAGGTAGAACTGAGGACGATACTTGTTTCCGAATGGAGTGTGACGACCACCCTCTTCCTTCTTCAGAACGTAGATAGAAGCCTTGAACTTCTTGAATGGCTTGATCTGACCTGGGTGGCAGAGTACCATACCACGCTTGATCTCGTT
>DEHD01000011.1:26133-26666 GCA_002351725.1 Prevotella sp. UBA2809 | reverse complement strand
TTATCACCAGCCTGACCCTCATCAAGAATCTTGCGGAACATCTCAACGCCAGTTACAACTGACTTCTTGTCCTCACCAAGACCGAGCAGCTCAACCTCATCACCTACGTGGATAACACCAGTCTCGATACGACCTGTAGCTACAGTACCACGACCTGTGATTGAGAATACGTCCTCAACAGGCATCAGGAATGGCTTGTCAGTAGCGCGTGGAGGCTCCTGGATCCATGTATCACAGGTATCCATCAGCTCCATTACCTTCTCCTCCCACTTAGCAACACCGTTCAGTGCACCAAGGGCAGAACCGCGGATAATAGGAGTATCCTCTTCAAACTCATACTGCTCCAGAATCTCGCGGACCTCCATCTCAACGAGCTCCAGCATCTCCTCATCCTCAACCATATCACACTTGTTCAGGAATACAACCAGACGTGGAACGTTTACCTGACGAGCGAGCAGAACGTGCTCACGGGTCTGAGGCATAGGACCGTCAGTAGCAGCAACAACGAGAATAGCACCGTCCATCTGAGCAGC
>DEHD01000011.1:0-26128 GCA_002351725.1 Prevotella sp. UBA2809 | reverse complement strand
ACCATGTTCTTTACATAGTCAGCGTGTCCTGGGCAGTCAACGTGAGCGTAGTGACGATTCTTTGTCTCGTACTCAACGTGAGCGGTGTTAATAGTGATACCACGCTCCTTCTCCTCAGGAGCATTGTCAATCTGATCGAATGACTTAACCTCAGAGAGTCCAGCCTTTGCCAGCACAGTTGTGATAGCAGCTGTCAGAGTTGTCTTACCGTGGTCAACGTGACCGATAGTACCGATGTTTACGTGCGGTTTGGTGCGCACAAAATTCTCTTTTGCCATTTTACTTGTTATTAATTTTGTTAATTATTACGAATTTTCAGTTTCCTCCTAACAAATACAAGAGAGCTGTAACTGAGAGTTGAACTCAGGACCTCTTCCTTACCAAGGAAGTGCTCTACCACTGAGCTATTACAGCAAGTGGAGCGGAAAACGGGGCTCAAACCCGCGACCCCCAGCTTGGAAGGCTAGTGCTCTATCAACTGAGCTATTTCCGCAAACATCTCTTGAAGTGGGTGCTGATGGATTCGAACCACCGAAGTCGAAAGACAGCAGATTTACAGTCTGCCCCATTTGGCCACTCTGGAAAACACCCATGTTCCGTTACTCTTTCGAGCTAACGCGGATTGGCTTGCGCCCATCCTCCCGACATTTCTTTTCTTTTTGAGCCTCTTGTCGGATTCGAACCAACGACCCCGAGATTACAAATCACGTGCTCTGGCCAACTGAGCTAAAGAGGCTTATTAAGCAGCCGTTCTCTGTTTCAGATTTACGACCTGTCGGAAAACGGCTGCAAAGTTACGACTTATTTTTGAATTACCAAAACTTTTTCGAGTTTTTTTTATCTATTTCTCAATTTTTCCTTGAATTTCGTCAGTTGAGCCTTCATAGAATCTACGCAAAGATCGATTCCTTCCTCAAAAGTGTCACATGTCTTCTCTACAAACAGAGTGTTTCCTGGAACAAAAACCTCAAGACTTGTTTCCTTATTTTGAGCAGTGGCCGGCTTGACTACTTTTAGTTGCACCTCTACTTTCTGTATATCCTCAAAAGATTTCTCTAACTTGGCGACCTTCTTTTCGATGAACGCCTCTAACTTCTCGGTAGCGTCGAAGTGGATCGACTTAATCTTAATCTCCATAGTTACCTCCTATTTTTAAATAGTTATTAATAAAAAGGTTCAGGCTCTTGGATGAGCCTCTTTGTAAATTCGCTTTAGTTGCTCAAACGTGGTATGGGCGTAAATCTCGGTTGTGCTAACACTCTCGTGTCCCAACAAGCTTTTGATCGTCTCCAGCCCTGCACCGTTATTAAGCATTGCTGTGGCAAAGGTGTGCCTCAGCACATGTGGCGAACGCTTCTTCAGCGAGGTAACCATCGACAGATACTTACGTACTATCTGGTAAACCTGAGCACCCGAAATGCGCTCCCCCTTGTCACTCAGAAACAAAGCACCGCTGGTTTCACCGAACTCTTCCTGGCGTTTAGCCTTGTAGTCCTTTAGTGTTTCAGCCAACTCAGCACCGAAAGGTACTATACGCTGCTTGTTTCTTTTTCCCGTAACCTTTAATTGTGCCGCCTCGAAATCTATGTCTTTATCATCCAGACCAATCAATTCCGAACGTCTCAAACCAGCCTCATAGAATAGTAATAATATGGTACGTGCGCGTACATTATTAAAAGAACCATCCCACTCCAGCCCGTCAAGCAGACGATCCATTTCTCCTTCGCGAAGGAATTGCGGCAGTGGTTTTGATTTCTTAGGTCCCGTCACTGCATGGGCGGGATCCTTCTTAACCAGTTCTCTTTTTAGGGCAAAGCGGTAAAAAGAACGCAGTGCACTCAAATTCCTATTGATTGTTGAGGCAGAGTTTCCTTTATCCATCAGACTCTCCATCCAGTCGCGGATCAGATCAGTATCAACCGAATCCATAGAGAGTTCATTATCCCTAAAAGTCAGATACGATTCAAATGCCCTCAGGCTTTCCTCGTATGTCTGCACCGTCTGCGGAGATGCGTTCCGCTCGTAGCGCAGGTAGTCCAGAAACTGGTTAATCATCATAAATCGTGACCAATAGGTTTTCGGCTACGAATTTACGGAAATTTCTCGAAACTACCAAATTTTCGGGGAACTTTTTTTATTCCTCGTTTGTACGAAGCTGCTGTACATAAACGGCATGCTCCATCTTAAGGCGCTTCAGTACAGATGGCTTGTCAAACTGCTGACGACGACGCAGCTCCTTTACAACACCTGTCTTCTCGAACTTTCTCTTGAACTTCTTGAGAGCCTTCTCAATGTTCTCGCCTTCTTTTACTGGTACAATAATCATTTGTTTTACTTTAAATTATTTATGTTAAACTTAATGCTTTCGGGCCCAGCGCCTCGAAAAGCGGGTGCAAAGTTACGACATTTTTACAAAACTACCAAGTTTTTCAACGTTTTTTATCAATTTATCCGCAAAATCCTTGATTTTCATGTTCTTACAATGCTTAAAACTTGCTTCAACAGCACCAAATGCCTTCACCTTCTAATTTAATACAACAAAGATTATACAAAATATAAGGGGAAAAAAATAAAAAACAAACGTCATAACGTCATATTAGATGTAAACACCTTAATAACAAGTAGTTAAGCCATGACATTAAACGTCATAACACATACGTATAACGTCATTATATGACGAAGACATATCTTGTAAAAATAGTTTCTTTGGCAGGAACAAAGTGTTTCCTACTTAGAAACAAAGTGTTTCACCGCATGAAACAAAGTGTTTCGCAGTTTAAAACACAACAAAACGCACCATATATGACGTTAAGAATTATAATATCATATAACGTCATCATTCATAATATCCTAATAATCAATAAGATATCCACAATATGACGTTATGACGTTAAAAATAGAATAAAATGACAAAAAAAAATTCGGGGTTGGATTCAACCCCGATTATTTAATTGATGCTTATCTTCTTGCCTTTCACGACGTAAACCCCTCGTGGCAAGCCTTCAAGCGAAGTAGCTTTGGCCTTAACCTTACGACCTTGCAGGTTGTAGACGTCATGCGCCTCGCCATCTGTCATCAGTAAATGAAACTTGCTGTGCAAATGCACTAACAAAACTCATGCTTACGAAAAGCAATAATAGGTATAGTTTCTTCATACGCGTAATTATTTTGATTTCATTATTTCTCAGTTAATAAATACCTTTAGGCGTCGCATCTCTATGGAAAATACGCCGCAAATATTTAAAATATATTTGAGACTTCAAAGTTTTAAGAAGAAAAAGTGAATTTAAATATTCTCTATTTCAATATCAAATAGCCTAACAATCACGTTTTTAGTATGCGGGATTCTATTCTAAAAGATTCCCAATATCCCATGTAAGGAATTCCTCAACAGGAATACCACCAGAACCTACGATAAAGGAATGAACGGGATTGAATTTCTCCACGAACTTTGGCAGGCCTTCGTTTGTGGTTTTTCTACCGCTCTTCACCTCTATAGCGATACACTGTTTGTTGTATTCTATAACAAAATCTACTTCATCTTCTTTCTCACGCCAATAATATAATTTGTAATCATATTCATCAGCCTGATTAAGGAGGTGTGCACCGACAGCACTTTCAACCCAACGTCCCCAAAGTTTAGGGGTAGTGAATGCAGCCTTGAATGTCATTCCACTCTGAACAGAGAAAAGAGCCGTATTATATACTATTAGCTTGGGAACGGAGTTGTATTTCCTAGCCTTATCTGACGCATATTTCATCAAGCCACATAGCAGTCTTGACTCATCAAGTGTAGTAAGGTAACCTGATAAAGTAGTAACATTGCCTGCATCCTGCAACTGGCCCAACATCTTATTTAACGACAGTTCCTCGCTAGAGTATGCACATCCCAGTTCAAACAACTGCCTAATAAGTGCAGGTTTATATACAGTTTTTGTCCACAAAACATCCTTCTCTATAGCAGGAGCCACAATACTATCTTTAATGTATTTACTCCATCTACGCTCGTCGCCAACATACATAGCACTACCAGGATATCCGCCGAAATAAATATATTGGTCGACATCAAAACCAAACGCTTCTTTCATTTCGCTATAGCTCCAATGCGGCATTCTTATCAATACAAATCTGCCAAACAAAATTCTCAAAAGTTACTCACAAAATTCTCAATTTGATTCGTCAAAATTCTCAAATCTCCTTGCAAACGGCCTTAAGCCAAGCGGTTTCTTCGGCGTTGAGATGGGGTGAAAGGGTGGCTAAAACATGCTGGTGATATTGGTTGAGCCAAGCGATTTCTTCGTCTAATAGCAACTCGCGGATGATTGGCGCGGTGTCGATGGGGCATAGGGTTAGGCTCTCGAACTGAAGGAACTGACCGAATTGGGTTTCTTTGTAGGGGGTAACCAGTAGGGTGTTCTCGATGCGGACTCCGAACTTGCCTTCGAGATAAATGCCTGGTTCATCGGTGACGGTCATGCCAGCTACGAATGGGGCGGGTTTGTACTCCATGCGGATTTGATGGGGGCCCTCGTGCACATTGAGATAAGTGCCCACGCCGTGACCTGTGCCGTGCATAAAGTTAAGACCTTCACGCCATAGAGCCTGACGAGCCAGAATATCAATTTGTGTACCGCTAGCACCAGCAGGAAACTTACAAAGCTCTATCTGGATATGTCCTTTCAGCACAAGGGTATAAATGCGCTTTTGCTCCTCAGTCAATGGACCAAGAGCAATGGTGCGGGTGATATCGGTGGTGCCATCAAGGTATTGGGCACCACTATCCAGCAACAGAAAGCCTTCGGGCTTAAGTGGAACATCTGTATCTGGCGTAGCCTCGTAGTGAACGATGGCGCCATGAACTTGATAACCAGCGATGGTATCGAACGAGATATCACGATAGAGCGGTTGCTCGGCACGAAGCGATTCGAGTTTATCAGAAACTGTGATCTCCGTCTGACCTCCAGCCTCAACTGCAGGCTTTAACCAGTGCAAAAACTTTACCATTGCAATGCCGTCTTTAAGCATCGCAGACTTAAAACCCGCTATTTCAGTTGGAGTCTTGACGGTTTTCATTCGTTTTACTGGCGACTCTGCTTCTACTATCTCGCGAGTCACCTGCTTGTAAAGCGTATAGTTTACCTCATCGGGGTCGAGCAGGATGTTGTATTCGAAGTAATCCTTCAGCCCTTTGGCAACATCCTCGTAGGCCGCAACCCCTACTCCCTCGGCCTTGAGATAAGCCTCAACCTCGGGCGTAAGCTTCACCTTATTTATATATAAGGTAACATCACGCGACGAAATAAGCAGATAGCTCACAAACACAGGATTGCAATGAACATCTGTACCACGCAGGTTTAATGTCCAGGCTATGTCATCGAGAGCCGACATCAGCATGCCATCGGCGTGAGCATCGCGGAGAGCCTTACGGATACGTGATATTTTTTCACAACACCTCTCGCCGGCATATTTCAGAGGATAAATCTCAACAGTATTCTCTGGAATTGCAGGGCGGTCTTTCCATATCTGAGCCAAAGGATCGAGATTTGTCCGAAGCGTGATACCACCCTGCTGACGAAGATCGGCAATCAGCTCCTTTACGAAACTTGCAGAATTAACCATGCCATCAACAGCCACCTCAGCACCAGCGCCGCACTCCTTGCCAATCCAATCGGCAATAGTTGGAGTGCCTGGCATCTTGAGTTTCATCAGTTGGAACTCAGTTCCACGAAGTTGTTCTTCTGCTGCAATGAAATATCTGGAATCAGTCCACAAAGCTGCCGAAGTAAGAGTAACAACAGCAGTTCCGGCCGATCCGTTAAAGCCTGAAATAAACTCACGCCCCTTCCAATGATCGGGCACGTATTCTCCCTGATGAGGATCGGTACTTGGGAATATAAACGCAGCAAGATGCTCGCGCTTCATAACCTCTCGGAGGGCTTCAATTCGTTGATTGACAGTCATCTTCTTCTGATTTTGTAATTTCGAGATTACAAAGGTACAAAATAAGCAGCAGAAATTGGCACGATTAACACAGATTAATAATAAAAAACCGCGTTATATGAGTTCTTTTTTGTAACTTTGCAGCACTTTAGATAAACAATTAAAAAATACAATTATGGCTTTTCTAACAGACGAGAAATTGGTGATTGTTGGCGCCGGTGGTATGATCGGTTCTAACATGGTACAGAGTGTGCTGATGCTGGGTCTTACACCTAACATCTGCTTGTATGATATCTATGAGCCTGGTGTTCATGGTGTTTACGACGAGATGTGTCACTGCGCTTTCCCAGGTGCAAACATTTCTTATACCGTAGATCCTAAAGAGGCTTTCACTGGTGCTAAGTACATCATCTCTTCAGGTGGTGCTCCACGTAAGGAGGGTATGACACGTGAGGATCTGCTGAAGGGTAACTGCCAGATTGCAGCTGACTTCGGTGAGAACATCAAGAAGTACTGCCCAGACGTAAAGCACGTAGTAGTTATCTTCAACCCTGCTGATGTAACAGCTCTTACCGCTCTGATCCACTCAGGTTTGAAGCCAAACCAGCTGACATCTCTGGCAGCTCTCGACTCTACCCGTCTGCAGCAGCAGCTGGCTCAGGAGTTCGGTGTTCGTCAGGACAAGGTTACAAATGCTTACACTTATGGTGGTCACGGTGAGCAGATGGCAGTATTCGCCAGCAAGGCTCTCATCGACGGCAAGCCTCTCTCAGAGCTCCCACTCTCTGCTGAGCGCTGGGCTGAGATCAAGCACATGACTACACAGGGTGGTAGCAACATCATTAAGCTCCGTGGCCGTTCTTCATTCCAGAGCCCAGCTTATCAGGCTGTTAAGATGATCGAGGGTGCTATGGGTGGTGAGCCTTTCAAGTGGCCTGCTGGTTGCTATGTAAACGCTTACGGCTTCAAGAACGTAATGATGGCTATGCCTACCGTTATCGACAAGGACGGTGTTCACTTCACTCAGCCTGAGGGTACTGCTGAGGAGATGGCTGCACTGCAGGCTTCTTACGAGCACCTTCAGAAGATGCGCGACGAGATCATCTCGCTCGGTATCATCCCTGCCGTTGAGGATTGGGGTAAGGACAACGCTAACCTGTAATTAATTCATATCTTTGAATTAAGTATTTAGAGGTTATGGCTCTAATAAAATCATATCGCGGTCTCGCTCCTAAATGGGGGCGAGACTGCTATTTTAGTGAGAACGCTACTATCGTTGGCGATGTGACAATGGGCGATGAATGCTCAGTATGGTTCAATGCTGTGGTTCGTGGCGATGTTGCTCCTATCACCATAGGTAACTGCACTAACATTCAGGATGGCAGTTGCGTACACGTAACTCACGAGACAGGTCCTACGCATATCGGCAACTACGTAACCATCGGACATAACGTTACCGTTCACGCCTGCACCATACACGACAACGCATTGATAGGCATGGGTTCCACTCTGCTTGACGGTTGCGAGGTTGGCGAAGGCTCAATAGTAGCAGCTGGTGCCCTGGTTCTGCAGAACACCAAGATTCCTGCTGGCGAGATTTGGGGAGGCGTACCAGCCAAATACATCAAGCCTGTACGTCCAGGCCAGACGGATAACGCCAAGCACTATGTAGCCTACTCCAAATTCTATCTGGAGGAAGGCGAAACAGAACCAACAAAATTCTAAGTATTACTTAAGGGTAGCAACCACATATTCCGATTGCGTGCCAATGCGGAACTTTCCGCCCCAGATGCCTATGCCCGATGAGACATAGAACTGGGTGTTGCCACGCTGATGACTACCCCAAGAACATTCGTATACACGATCAGTAATCCATGATATTGGCCATACCTGTCCACGATGGGTGTGGCCACTTAGTTGGAAGTCGACTCCTGCAGCCTCAGCACGATCTAAGTTGTAAGGCTGGTGGTCGAGCACTATCGAGTAGTGCTGGGTGTTGGGTGATAGGTGACGGGTGTTGGTTACTAGTTCCTTGATGGGTTTGCGGCGCATGTTGGTGCGATCGTCGCGACCAATGACTACGATACTGCAATCGATAACGGCGGCCTCATCAATCAACAGATGAATACCTGCATCCTTATAGAACTGCTTAGCTCCAGGCACACCCGAATAGAACTCATGGTTACCCAAGCAGGCATAAACAGGAGCTTTGAGTCTGTGAAACTCCTCAGCCATACGCTCTTCGAGAACCGGACGCATACTACCATCGATGATATCGCCTGCAATCAGAATAAAATCGGGATTCTCTGCATTAATCATATCCACCCAACGGGCCAATTCCTTACGCGTATTGTGATAACCGATATGCAAGTCGCTTGCCATCACAATCTTATACTCGCGAGGCAATGGTTTCTGCGACGTCATCTCCAACGGCACACGTACCTTATTCTTATAATGCAAGTTACCATAAATAAAAATGCATAGCAGTAACGCCAGAATGCCCAAAGCAGTATAGCCGTTATGATACATGAAACTTTTAGGCACGAGATGGACCAATCGGCCCAAGTCGAGCAGAAGAAATATCATAACCAGATATAACAGCACTATGATTGAGGATGTTCCAACCTCGTATGCCATCTGAGCCACTGAAAGCGGCATACTATCAAAAACTCGACGGAAGTTAAGAAACAGCATGGCGAAACTGAGTACGCCAACTGCGATGATAACCGACTTCCACAATGCCGATAAAGGCAACATAACCCAAACATGCCAAGCAATATAGGCTATGGCCACTATTGGCAATACAAGAATTATCAACATCCACATAGATTTCATAAAAAAGTCTAGAGCGAAACAGCAGAAAGCACTTTGCCTGTAGCCCCCGACTGACCTTTAACAAAATGACCTGCCTTACAACCTTGCTCATGAAGATAGTTGGCATCAGATGCGAACTTATCCATCTGCGAAGCAAAATCCTCGTAGTTCTTTATCTCAAAACCGCCACTGGTCTTAAGGCCCTGAGCCTCCTGGAACTTCTGATTGTTAGGACCGAAGAATACTGGTACATCCCACACAGCAGCCTCAAGCAGATTATGGATACCTACGCCAAAGCCTCCACCTACATAGGCCACCTGACCATAGTGATAGATGCTTGAAAGCAAGCCGAAACAGTTGATGATAAGCACCTCTGCATTCTGCACATTCTCCTCAGTAGCCTCGGTATAGCGGATGACCTTGCGACCCTCGAGCAACTTTTCAATCTGCTTCAAATGATCTTCGCCAATAACATGGGGAGCAATAATCAGTTTCCAGTTCTTATGAGTATTAAAGTACTTAATGAAGATTTCCTCATCGGGAGGCCAAGACGAACCAGCCACAAACACTTGTGGAGCATCCTTCACAAACGCCTCTACCACAGGCAGTTGCTTGGCAGCATCCTTAATCTGCAGCACACGATCGAAGCGGGTATCACCTACAACATCAACATTCGTAATTCCTATCTTAGCCAGAAGTTCTTTACTTACCTCATTCTGTACAAAGAAATGGGTAAAGCAGTTCAGTACTCTACCATACTGGCGACCATACCACTTAAAGAACACCTGGTCTGGACGGAAAATACTAGACACACTATAAACAGGAATGTTACGATGCTTCAGTATGTGCAGATAGTTGTACCAGAACTCGTATTTGATAAAGAACGCCATAACCGGGCGGACTGTGCGCAGGAATCTGCGGGCATTGGTAATTGTGTCTAGTGGCAGATATGTGATGATATCTGCGCCTTCGTAGTTTTTGCGTACCTCATAGCCTGAAGGCGAGAAGAACGTGAGCAGGATCTTGTATTCTGGATGATCCTTGCGCAACTGTTCCATAAGCGGACGGCCTTGCTCAAACTCACCCAGCGAAGCAGCATGGAACCAAACATATTTTGCATTGGGATCCACCTTCTCGCGCAGAATTCGGAAAGCCTCACGCTCACCTCGCCACATCTTGCGCACCTTCTCGTTGAAGCGGCTATAGATAGCCACTCCAAGAAGATACAGATATATTACCAGGTTGTAAAACATTAGCCTAATACTTCAATAGCGCGTTTCATTCGGGCAATTGTCTCCTCCTTACCAAGGAAGGCAGAGATATCGAACATACCAGGACCCTTACCCTCGCCTACGAGAGTGAGTCGCCAAGCGTTCATAACATTACCAAGTTTATACTCCTTCTGCTCAACCCAAGCGTGAACAATCTTCTCCTGATTCTCGAGTGAGAAATCGTCGATACCCTCAAGAACACCGATAAGTTCGGTCATTACCTGAGCCGAGTCTTCCTTCCAGCGCTTCTTGGCAGTCTTCTCGTCGTAGGCTGTTGGAGCCTCGAAGAAGAATGAGCAAAGTGGCCAAAGCTCGTGAACGAACGATACACGATCCTTCATCATCTCAGTAACCTTGAGAACACGCTCAGAAGTCTCGTTAGGACAATGCTCCTTTACGATTGGCTCGAAGAGAGCAGCAATCTCCTCGTTGCTCTTCTTGAGGATATACTCGTGGTTGAACCAAACAGCCTTCTCGAATGCGAACTTAGCACCAGCCTTAGAACACTTGCTGATATCGAACAAAGGAACAAGCTCATCGAGCGAGAAAATCTCCTGCTCAGTACCTGGGTTCCATCCCAGCAGAGCCAGGAAGTTGATAACAGCCTCAGGGAAGTAGCCATCCTCGCGATAACCACGAGATGTCTCACCGCTCTTTGGATCCTTCCACTGAAGTGGGAACACTGGGAATCCCAGACGATCTCCATCACGCTTAGAAAGTTTACCCTTACCATCGGGCTTAAGCAGCAATGGCAGGTGAGCAAACTGTGGCATGGTGTCCTCCCAACCGAAAGCACGATACAACATTACGTGCAATGGAGCAGAAGGCAACCACTCCTCACCACGGATAACGTGAGAGATTTCCATCAAGTGGTCGTCTACAATATTTGCCAAGTGATAGGTGGGCAACTCGTCAGCACTCTTATAAAGCACCTTGTCGTCGCAGATATCGCTCTTCACACGAACCTCACCACGAATAAGATCGTTGACCAAAATCTCCTGACCAGCCTCTACCTTGAAGCGAACCACATACTGCTTACCCTCGGCAATCAGCTTTTCAACTTCTTCCTTAGGCATCGTCAATGAGTTACGCATCTGACTACGGGTATGACAATCGTACTGGAAATTCTGGATTTCAGCACGCTTTGCATCCAACTCCTCTGGAGTATCGAAAGCAATATATGCCTTATTGGCATCAAGCAACTGCTGAACATATTTCTTATAAATATCGCGACGTTCGCTCTGGCGATATGGACCTTTATCACCGCCGAAACTTACGCCCTCATCGAACTTGATACCAAGCCACTTAAACGACTCAATGATATACTCCTCTGCACCAGGAACAAAACGATTAGAATCGGTATCCTCAATACGGAAAACCAGGTCGCCACCATGCTGTTTGGCGAACAGATAATTATACAAGGCGGTACGCACACCGCCGATGTGCAACGCACCCGTTGGGCTGGGTGCAAAACGTACTCTTACTCTTCTTTCTGACATACTTTTATTAAATTTGTGTGCAAAGGTACAAAAAAGTTGAGAATTTTTTTGTATTTTTGCACCATAATTGCATAAATTACATAGAAATGAGTAGTTTTAACATCAAAAACGACCTAACTTGGCGCGATTTCCTCATCCGATTAGGTCTAATCATCATAACCGTAGCCATCATCGTTTGGATGATGCCACGCAGCAGTCAGAACAATTTCAAGATAGAAAAAGGACGTCCCTGGATTTATAATGACCTGAAAGCTCCATTCGACTTCCCCATCTATAAAAGTGACGAGGCTGTTAAGGCTGAACGCGACAGTTTGATGAAGCAATACGAGCCATACTATATTCTGAACAGCGAAGTTGTGGGCAAACAATTGCGACAATTCTCCAAGGACTATTCAAATGGAATCCCTGGACTTAACAACGATTATCTTAGCATTATTGCAAATAGAATACGCAGATTATATGATCAGGGTATTATGAGCAACTCTGATTATGCAAAGATAAGCAAGGATACTACAAAATTTGTACGTATTGTAAACGGCAAGCATGCCACAAGCACACAGATAAGCAAGGTTTATTCGGTAGTTTCGGCCTACGAGCAGATTTTTGAGGACGAGGTTCTTGCAACACATCGTGAGATACTGCAGAAATGTAATCTTAATGACTACATAACGCCCAACCTTAAATACGACAAGGAACGAAGCGAGGCCAGCCTGAACGATCTGCAGAACAGCATCCCATTAGCAAGCGGATTAGTACAGCGAGGCGAGAAGATCATTGACCGTGGCGATATTGTTGACGGAAAGACATATAACAAACTGCTATCGTTCCAGAAAGAGATGGAACGCCAGAATGTAGATCAGGAGAAGATTCGCCTGAATATCATGGGCCAGATTCTATATACCGCAATACTGCTTACATGCTTCACAATATTCCTTACCCTTTTCAGGAAAGACTATTTCGAGAAGGTAAGGTCTACAGCCATGATATATGCGTTGATAGTACTGTTTACTATTATCGCCTCGCTGATGGTAATACACAACGTTCTGCACGTTTATATAGTGCCATTTGCCATGGTTCCTATCTTTATACGTGTGTTTATGGATTCCAGAACTGCCTTCATGGCTCATGCCACAATGATACTTACATGTGCATGTTTCCTGCAGTATCCGTTGGAGTTCGTGGCAGTAGAACTTGTAGCAGGACTTGTTGCAATCTTCTCACTCCGTGAATTGTCAAGCCGTTCGCAGCTATTCTGGACAGCAGTGTCTGTTACACTCGCAGCAATACTAACCAATCTTGCGCTCGACTGGATCCGCATTAACGACCTGGCAAAGATAAGCTATAGCGAATACAACTATCTGGTAATCAACGGAGTGCTGCTATTCTGTTCTTATCCCCTACTTTATGTCATTGAAAAGGCATTCGGATTCACCTCAAACATCACGCTTATCGAGCTGTCGGACATGAACAAAGAACTGCTCCGCAAGATGAGTGAAGTTGCACCAGGCACATTCCAGCACTCGATACAGGTTGGTAATCTGGCTGCAGAGATAGCAAACAAGATTGGAGCAAAGAGTCAGTTGGTTCGTACAGGGGCTCTTTATCACGACATAGGTAAAATCGCCAACCCGATTTATTTCACTGAGAACCAGTCTGGCGTGAATCCCCATGAGAAGATGGAGAACATTGACAGCGCCCAGATGATTATCAGCCATGTAACAGAGGGTACAAAATTGGCCGAGAAGTACAACCTTCCTAATGAGATAAAGGATTTTATCACAACTCATCACGGCCAAGGAAAAACGAAGTACTTCTATGTACAATACAAGAATGCACATCCAGATGAAGATGTTGACGATCTGCTCTTCACCTATCCTGGTCCAAATCCATTTACTAAGGAGCAGGCAATTCTGATGATGGCAGATACAGTTGAAGCTGCTTCGCGCTCACTGCCCGACTATACAGAAAAGTCAATCCGCGAACTTGTTGAACGTCTGATTGACGGTCAGGTAGCTGATGGTTTCTTTAGAGACTGCCCTATCACCTTCCGTGATATAGCATATGCAAAAACAGTTCTTATTGAGAAGCTCAAGACCATCTATCACACCCGCTTGAGCTATCCTGAACTGAAGAAGTAAATCAAAACCTGCACAAACATACCCGAAAGTGTGCAAAAACTGCACACTTTTGCACATTTGTGCAGGTTTCTGTGCAATTTTCGTTAAACTTCGTTAACTTTGTGTGCGCAGACATAAGATTTTAAAACAATACCTATACCTTTGCAGCCGATTTTTAAAAAATTGTTTAAAAGATGAAAAAGATTTATGCATTGCTAGCCGGCGTGATGCTGACAGCAGCTTCAACAACAGCCACAGCAGGTGGCATCTTAACCAACACCAACCAGAGTATCGACTTTCTGCGTAATCCAGCTCGAGATGCAGCTATTGGTCTCGATGGAGTATACAGCAACCCCGCAGGTGTAGCATTCCTGCCTGAAGGATTCCACCTGGGTTTTAACTGGCAGTACGCTCATCAGACTCGTACCATCCAGAGTACGAGTCCTTTTTTTGCATTAGGTAAAAAGAACGGCGGTCAGACCACCAAGACCTTCGAGGGTGTAGCTGATGCCCCTTTCCTGCCTTCAATTCAGGCTGCTTACAACACAGGCAACTGGAGTTGGCAGTTCAACTTCTCAGTTCCAGGCGGTGGTGGTGCCTGCGAGTTCAAAGATGGTTTAGGCTCGTTCGAGAGCGTGGTTGGTAATATTGCCAGCAGCTTCATGACCCTCGACGGTATGGCTGCACAGCTCAATGGGCTCACTTCACAGCTCACTCCCCTATATGCCATGCTGGGCCAGAAAGCTCCAGGTACCATCAGCACCTATGGCGTGAATGGTTATGATATGAACGGCTACATGCAGGGCCGTCAGTACTATTTCGGTTTCCAGTTGGGTACAGCCTATAAGATCAATAAAAATCTGGCTGTTTACGGTGGTTTACGCGTGCTCTACGGCACAGCTACCTACAAGGCTAAAATTAGCAACATCATGGTAGGCACTCAGGGTGGTTACGTTGATTTCAGCAACTTCCTGCCCAATGTTCCTGCTCAGGCCCAACAGAATGCCGCTGTAGCCCAGCAGCATCTGGAATTGCTCAATCAGGTAGAGCAGGCTGGTATGATGACCGATCAGCTGAGGCAGGCACAAGCAGCCGTAGCTGCCGGTTTGAGCCAACTCCAACAGAGTTCTGGCCAGTTGGCAACATTGTCTAAATATACCGAGGGTGTAAACCTGCTTTGCAACCAGTCGAGCGTAGGCATTGCTCCAATCGTCAGCGTCGACTACAAGTTCGGCAACTTCAATTTCGCTGCTAAGTACGAGTTTAAGACTCAGATTCGTATGAAGAACGAGTCAACGGTGAATGAGGCTAGCGAGATTGCCGCAGTCAACAAGTTCCGTGATAGCGAAGAAGTGAATGAAGATGTTCCTGCCCTGCTGACTATTGGTGCTATGTGGAGCCCTGTAGAAGATGTGCGCCTGAACTTAGGCTATCACCACTATTTCGATAAGGATGCCTCATGGTACAACAACACTCAGAATCTGCTCGCCCACGACTCAAACGAGTATCTTGCTGGTGTAGAATGGGATTTGAGCGACAAGCTCACCATCTCGGCCGGTGGTCAGATCACGCGCTATGGTCTCACAGATGATTACATGAACGACATGTCGTTTGTTACCAACAGCTACAGCTTCGGACTTGGCTTCAACTACAAGGCCAGCGATAATATTACACTAAAGGCAGCCTACTTCCAGACCAACTACGACGATTACAACCGTAACGACTACCCTCCTCTCTCTGGCATGAGCGATACATTTACTCGTACCAACCGTGTACTGGGTATCGGCTGCGAGCTTAATCTCTAAGAAAAGTACTTTATAGCGGATCTACATCGTAGTAGATCTGAAGCGACGAATAGCGCTTGTCTTGTAGCATCTGCTGCTGGGCAAGCGCTAAATATTTACGCACCTCAGCCATATTAATGCCAAGCTCCAACTTTATGATAAGCTTGCGAATAGACAGCGATTTCACTTTGGCAATAGAAGGCTTATCAGGGCCAATAACTCTTGATGAGAACCATTGGCGCAGTCTGCTGGCCATCTCGATGCCTGCCGTCTCAACCACAGCATCAGAACGATGCTTAAGGTATACATATATCAAACGACGATATGGAGGATAGTTGAATTGCTGTCGTTCAGCGATTAATGAACGATAGAATCCTGCATAGTCATTATGAACCACCTGCTGGATAATCGGGACGTTTGGCGATTTCGTCTGAAGTATTACCAAACCTTGTTTACCTTTACGCCCGGCACGACCGCTAACCTGAGCCATCATCATGTAAGCATGCTCAAAAGCACGGAAGTCAGGATAGTTCAGAAGATTATCAGCATTCAGTATTCCCACCACAGAAACCTTATCGAAGTCAAGGCCCTTTGATATCATCTGCGTACCAATAAGCAGATTGGTTCGACCTGACGAGAAGTCGCTTATGATACGTTCATATGCATTACGAGTGCGAGTGGTGTCAAGATCCATACGGGCGATATGAGCCTCAGGGAAGAAGTCACGAATCTGATCCTCAATCTTTTCCGTACCATAACCCTTTGTCTGAAGCTCTCGACAACCGCAAGCCGGGCATTCTGTTGGCACCTGATAGGTATATCCGCAATAGTGACAGGTAAGTTGATTCATGTTTCGATGCAAGGTTAGCGACACATCGCAATGCTGGCAATGAGGCACCCAACCACATTGCTTGCACTCAATCATAGGAGCATAACCTCTGCGATTCTGGAAGATGATGGCTTGCTCGCCTCGCTCCAATGCCTCGCGCACCTTATTTAATAATAAAGGAGAGAACAAACCATTCATCATCTTGCGATGCTGCAGGTCCTTTATGTCAACCACTTGTATCTCAGGCAGCTCTATTCCTTTGTATCTCTGGGTAAGTTCTACAAGTCCATACTTACCTGTTTTGGCATTATGATACGTTTCGAGCGAAGGGGTAGCCGTACCAAGAAGCGTCTTGGCTCCATACATCTGAGCCAGCATTATAGCCGCCGAACGGGCATGATAGCGTGGAGCAGGGTCTTGCTGCTTATAGGATGTAACGTGCTCCTCGTCGATAATAATCAAACCTAAGTTTTGGAAAGGCAACAGCACAGCACTTCGCGCACCAAGTATCACATCGTATGGGTGACCCGATAGTTGCTTCTGCCATATCTCCACACGCTCTGCATCAGAGTATTTGCTATGATAGATTCCCAGACGATTGCCAAACACACGTTGCAATCTCTGCATCATCTGCACAGTAAGGGCAATCTCAGGCAACAAATAAAGCACCTGCTGATGCTTATCGAGAGCCTGCTGTATAAGATGAATATAGATCTCAGTCTTTCCACTCGAAGTAACACCATGCAGTAGGGTTACGTTCTTCTGCAGGAACGAGAACTGTATCTGATTGAAAGCTTCCTGCTGAGGTGGACTCAAAGGTTTGATGTTCTCAGGATGCGGATCGCCACCATAGTTAAGACGACCAACCTCTTTATCATAAGTCTCCAGCAAACCACGCTGAACCAGAGCGTTGATAGTCTGCAGGCTATGTCCTTCGTTCAGCAGTTCGTCGCGGGTTAGTTCCGTCTGAGCATCAGGCTCGTCAAACCTATCCCACCCTGACAGTTCAAGGAAATCAAGGAATGCCTTCATCTGCTTGGGGGCACGCTGAAGCATGTCAATGGCCACATGCAGAGCCTGTTCACTGCGGAACTTAGGTGTAAGTTGGATATACAGCTCCGTCTTAGGTTTGTATCCATCCTCAGCTTTCAGACCAGACGGCAGGGCAGCCTTATACACTTCGCCAATGGGCGACATATAGTAATCGGCAATCCAGTTCCATAGTTTCAACTGATTATCAGTGACTATCGCCTCAGCATCCATCACCTGAGCAATGGGTTTTACCTCGTAGCCTTCTGGTTTGTTGTTATGCAGACTTGCCACTATACCCATGTACTTCTTGCTGCGACCAAAGGTTACAAGCACACGCATGCCAACCCTAACAGCCATACCCTCAGGCACACTGTAGGTAAACAAACCCGCAAGGGGCACAGGCAATATCACATCTGCATAAGTCATCAGTCCACAAAAGTACACAAAAAAGCCGAATGCTCCAAACATTCGGCCTATTTTAATTTCTCTTTTGTAGTTTCTTAAAAGAAATAAGCTACTGACAGCTGCCAAGAATTAGCCTTTGTATCTCCACTTATAGCATCGGCAATTGAAGAGCTTGTTGCTTTCCAAACGTTAAAATCACCAGTCTTACCAATTGCGACATTATAGTTGGCAGAAACCTGAAGATGGTTCAGAAGCATCAAACCAAGACCAACATTGGCACTTAGGTTAGAACTCTTCAGAGTCCAGCTTGAGGCAGTATTAGTAGCCGCATCAATAGATGTAAAGTCCTTATCGCCGACATTAAATCCAAACTGAGGACCAGCAAATATGTAAATGCTAGCTGTAGAACCAAGACCAATACCATAACGAAGGTTTACAGGGATCTGAATAGACTGCTGCTTAATTTTCTCATCACCCACCTCTGCCGAACGCTGATCATAAAGAGCTGAGGCATCAATACCAAGACCTACAACTGGAAGAGTAAACTTTACAGTAGGACCAATAAAGAAGCCTGCCTGATTAGATTTATCAACAACATCTTTGCTAAGCTTCATACTTGTCAGGTTAAGACCACCCTTAACACCAAACTTTACCTGTGCCTGAGCAGCAACAGTCATAGTTGCAAGCAGCACTACCAAAGTTAAAATTTTCTTCATAACCTATTTGTTTTTAATGTTAATGAATCTTTCTACGGCTGCAAAGATACGAAAAAAGTTGGAATAGAGAAGGAAATATCCTATTTTTTTGGATTATCACCTCCTTTTTTCACTATTTAGTGTCTTTGACGGCGCACAGATACTCTGGCAGAACTATTGCTACTGCTTGATGCTTTTTCAGATTTAGACGACTTCTGTTTAGCTACTTTTACGCCCTTGGTTGATGCTGGTTTATTCTTGGCAGCCTTAACTTTCTTACCAGCCTTTGTTTCATTAACAGCAGCAATACTATCAAGCGAATCGCGCTTGGCAGGATCGCCAAAGATAGTTTTCTTAAAGGCTTCAAGTTCTGCCTCAATGCGTTTCTGCTCAGCAGTCATCTTTTCCTTATCACCATTGCAAAGCTGAGAAAGAGTCTTTCCCTGGGCATTGTTGGTTTTATAAATCTTACCACGATACATGTTTAGGGTAAAGAAATCATCCATCGATACCTGAGCAGCATTGTTCATACCGCTTGCCATAATAGTCTGTCGATTCAGGAATGGCTCCAGTTCGCTATACTTAACCCAGAAAAGGGGATACTGAGTAACCTGTTTTTCACCATTATCATCGCTAAGCGAGAAGTCATCTTCCTCTACCATTACAGGGCAAAGTGCCTGTACTTTGATATGGAACGATGAGTTTGCCTGATCGTAATAAGCACTCTCTTTGAGATAGTACTTCTTTACATCTGCCGAAGGGATATCGCTGTTGTCAACTTTAAGGCGTCCGTTCTGCTCTTCAAAGTGGATATGATAATCGTGTAACAGGTTCTTCATGTCAACCTTTGCCTCCTCAGTAAACACATCGCTACCATCAGTAGGATACTCGTAGATAGGGATATAGCCATTAAGTGCGAGCTTGAAGATATAGGTAAACAGGTTCAGCTGCTTGCCCTGTGGCTCAACTGGATAATAGAGTCCACCATTTGCATCCTCATCGAGCGATATCTCACGATAGATGTCACGACGCCAAACAACCTCTTCAGGCATCTCGACTGCTGTGGGAAATGATATCTGCGCACGCATCGACATAGCTGAAGATGCAGAATTCTGCTTTGCTTTCTGCTGTTCCTGCTGCTGAGCCTTACGTTGAGGCGGCTGGGCAACGGCAACTGATGCAAAAAGAACGAGGGTGAATAAGAAAAATACTCGTTTCATATATCTTATACCTTATTTATTTAACTATAACTTCCATTGGGTTCTTAAGTGTACGTGTAAGACCGTCAGGACCAACTACCGTTACTCTCGAGATGTAGAATCTGCGATTTCGTTGCAGTTTGCGGAAGGTGTCCTTCTGGCGACCAGAGAACTGAGCACCATCTGATGCCATAGGAACGGCATTACCCATATTATCGAAGAACACAGTCTCAAAGCTCTGTACACGGAATGCAATATCAAGAATACCATCGTCGATAGCAGCACCAAGATGTTCAACAGCCACTAACTGACTCTTTGCCAAACCGCCTCCCCTATAACGAGTAGGATTGCCATGTTCGTCCTTCATAGAGATGAAAGGTGTTGGATCGGGCAGTTTACGAACTCTAAAGGTGTATTGTCCCATCTGCTGTGGCCGTCCTGTATTGGTAGAAGTAACAGTGATAACTGCATTCTGACCAATCTTAGAAGGTTTGGCGATATATTTTCCAGGGCCAACAGCCTGAAGTGTTCCATTAGTCATAGATGCCTGGACCTTGTTAAGTGGAACTCCTGGTACACTGATGCTGATAGGGTTAGCATAGCCTGCATAAAGCATGTTCATCAGGTCGGCAGATACTGTGGCACTTGGCTCAACAACGGTATAATCCTGCGAGAACTCTCTGCGGATTCTTTCGCCATTACCATTCACCATCTCCATATATCCCTTCAAAGTGAAATCACCAGTCTTACCACAAACGGTTTCATATAGGCCATTCTGCAGGTTAAGTTTCTGTCCGCCGATAAAGATGTCGGGCACCTGAGTAGTATCTACAGCAGCCATTACGATTCGGGCAGAGAATCTATCACCCCTTACGATAGTCTTTGAATTCGGGATAACAAAGGCATCGAGCAGATTCACACGGATATCCTTAACATCGATATTCTGCACCAGCTTATGCAGCACTTCACCCTCTGCATAACGTACGTCGCTCTGAAGCTTTGAAAGCAAGGTAACTGCTGCAGCAGCTGGCATAGATTCGAACATATACTCCTGCCAGTTCTTACCCATAGCACGCTTGGGTACATCGGTAGTAAGGTTGCTGGCAATAATCTTGCGCTGCTTCTCGTCGGTAACCATCGTAAGCATACGATTGCGGAACGAGTTGATGGCATCATATAGCTTCTGTCCTTGGCCATTTGTAGGCGAAAGCATAACATAGTTGGCTGGTTCCTGATCTTCCTTATTACGGATATTAGTAACATCGCCATCCTCTCCATCAGCCTCAATAACAATAGCCTGCTTAAGACTGGCCGCAAAGTTGTAAAGTGAGTCGCTCATCTTGCGTACCTGCTGAGCTTTGTCGTACCACTCCTTAGTCTTCTGTGGATTGGCCTTCATCTGCTGTTCAAAGGTCTCGTAGATAGCAAGGTTCTCCTTCGAAGAGTTGCTGGTTGTACGATTGAGACTTTCCTCCACAATAGAGAATCCGTTTAGCACCTCGTTCGAAACGTTAAGTGCCAACATTGCCATCAAGACGACATACATCAGATTGATCATCTTCTGGCGTGGAGAAACGGGTCTTTTCTTTATTGCCATTATTGTATTTTACTATTGGACAATTATACTATTGGACTATTTATTGGGTCACTGAAGCACGAACCTGCAGAGCTTCAATCATACGAGTATATATTCGGTTCAGTTCCTGAATCTGTTCAGCCATCTTCTTGGTCTGCTCGTTGATATCATCGATAGTACCAATCTGCGAGCTGGCACTCTTCAGCTGCATCTCGTAGACCTTGCAGATGCCGGTAAGGGTGCGATTCAGGTTCTCCATCTCCTCCGAGTCATGAGCCAGTTTCTCATTCTGGGCAGAAACTTTTGCCAGCGTCTCTGTAAGATGCTTCAACTCCTCAACGTATCCAGCAGTAGCAGCATCGAGTTCAGGATGAGGAGCGCTTGGGGTAACAACAGCAGGACCATTACCAGAAACAACGGCAGGACCACCACCAACAGCGGAACCGCCACCACCAATAACTATCGGGCCACTAATCGAGGCTCCACCTTCAGCAACTGCAACAGAATTTTCGCCATCACCAGCAGGAACATTGCCACCGCCTATGATAACAGTACCACCACCGCCAGTAGCACCACCACCAATAACAACTGGACCACTAGCTCCTGCGGAACCGCCACCAACAACGCCGCCAACGACTGTTGCACTTCCGCCCTTGCTGGTCACAAGAATATCCTCACCTGTACGGACATGGGTATCCAGCTCCATGCCATCGGTGGTTTTATCAAACGGACGATCGAAGGCAGAAAGGAAGAATACCAACACCTCAGTTCCCATTCCCAAGAAGAGGAAGAAGTCAGCACCATCCATGTGGGTAAGCTTAAAGAGTGTACCAAGAATAACAATCGAAGCACCCCAACTATAGGCGTAGTTCAGGAACGTCTGTCCTGGAACACTGTCCATCCACTTCTGCAAGCGGTAAATGACATTTAGTTTACTGTATGTAGTCATAATTATCTCGTTTTTAGTTTACTTCTTCTTTCCTTTAGCCTTAGTAGTCTTGGCACGCTCGCTGGTACTATTAGCCAGACTGCGAACACAGCGGAATCCTATATAAGAGCGGGGCTGATTCTGGTATTCGGCAGTACGCCAAGCCGAACGGATATACGACTCAGGATCCTTCCACGAGCCACCTCTTACACTCTTGCGCTTCAATCGATATGGATCCTCTTGAGCAGCATTATATTTCAGCTGCGGATTGATATCGTTCATTGCCTCTACACCTGCCTCGGTATAGATGGTACTGGTCCACTCTGCCACGTTTCCTGCCATATCGTAGAGGCCATTAGAATTAGCAGAGTATATTCCAACACGACTTGTTATCAGGTTTCCGTCTTTGGTATAATTACCATTATCCGGTTTAAAGTTAGCATAGAAACATCCTTTGCCACTTGCCACAGCCTCGTTGTCCCAAGGGAACTCATTCTGATCCTTACCACGGGCAGCAAACTCCCACTCAGCCTCAGTCGGCAGGCGATAGCGCTGAACATAACGAGCTGCAGGACCAAGGCCCTTCAACAGATATTCTGTTCGCCATGCGCAATAAGCATTGGCTTGCTCCCAAGTAACACCTACTACCGGATAATCATTATAGGCTGGGTTTGAGAAATAGTAACGCAGGTACATCTCGTTATCGGCATTTGGGAAATCGTTTACCCAGCAAGTGGTGTCTGGGAATACATTAACAATATAGGTGTTAAGAAAATCCCAAGGTCCTGACAGAGGGCGGTTGATACTCTCGCGGATTATTCTGCCCTCATCATCGATGTAGGCAGTATCTTTTGATATCCATACCTGCTCTTCTGGATCAACAGTTATATCTGTATTGAGATTACGTTCTTGTGGATTAAGACGATTACGACGCAAGGCTGCTGCAGTATAGTCGTACACCTCATAGCGGTAGTTCAACTGTCTGAAGTCCAACATCTTATCGCCTGTTACAGGATTGGTTACGTACATTGCGTCGATAATCTCCTGCTCTTCCTCGTTAGGTCGACGAGGCAGCGATTTCTTCCAATTCAGCACTGTAGAAATCTCATTTCCCTCCTTATCAGTCTTTACTGTCTTATAAGTCTCGTCAATCTCCGATAGACGTTCACGGAGAATGGAATCGCGTACATAATTAACAAACTGGCGATACTTCGAGTTAGTAACCTCAGTCTCGTCCATCCAGAATCCATCAACAGAAATATCTCTGAGAGGAGTCTTCTTTCCCCACAGAGAATCTTGATTCTCGATACCCATCTTCAGATGGCCTCTCTTAACGAGCACCATTCCGTATGGAGTAGGTTCTACAAAAGCCTTTCCTCCCGTACCTGTTACCTCACCGCCATTAGCAGTCATCATCTTGCTTCCAAAACAGCTGGTAAGCAAGAGTACCGCAACGGTGCAGAATCCTATCAATTTCTTCATATATACCTATTTATAATAATCTCACTGTCTTATGCAGATTCCTGCCTTTCTTATACAGATTCAACTCTGTCTGGTATCCCACGAATAGTTCATGACTACCGTTCTTCGCACTGATGGCCGAGGTGTAAATCTCGTAGCTGTATCCCAGATGTACTCCATGGAAGTTGCCACCTATCAGCACCGTCACCGAGTTTGTAGGACTATACGAGAGTCCTGCGTACATCACTTTCTTGTCATGTTCGTACTTCAAGCGGCCGGTAGCGTCAGCTCGCCATACCACGCCGTCAGTACGCCCCAACACCGAGGTCTGTATTTTTAAAAACGGATTATTTAGCTTAATATTGTATCCTGCAGTAAAATAATACGTTGCATCAATACTCAACTCATTTGTTTCGCCTAAGGCTACCACAGGCGAATTAAGGTGAAGAGCCGATAAACCTACGTACCAGTTCCGGGCTTGGTAATAGATTCCAGCTGAAAAATCAAGACCTGTACCATTAACGGATGTTGTCGCCAACGCAGGGTCAGTAGTGTCATCAACATCTACTTTTGTTCCATCAAATGTTTCGCCAAGCATTCCGGCCTGCACACCCAGACTAAGCTTACCTCCCAACAAACGCTGCTGATAGGCATACTGCAAACTCAATCGCTTATGCGAGAACAATCCAATGGCATCATTCATCAATTGTACTCCTACTCCATGATACGATTCCAAAGCATAAAAAGGCATGTCAGCAGCAGCATACATTGTATTAGGATTATGCTCGAAGCCTGCAAGTTGAATGGCATAAGCACCAACTACATTCAGTTTAGCTTCTTTGCCCACTGTAGCAGGATTAAACGAAGGTTCCATCGCCCAATAATGTGCGAAGGAAGCATCGTATTGCGCATACATACGTGTTGCGACAAACAGTAGCCACACAATTACAAAACCGAAACGTTTCACATTATTATTAACGGATTATTGGTGTTTATATTGTAGTCAGGCATCAAAAACAGCGAGGCAATCAAATGATCACCTCGCTGATGTTTTTATATTAAGCAGAATTATATCTGCAGGTTAATACTCGTCTTCATTGAACAGAAAATCTTCCTTTGTAGGATAGTCAGGCCAGATATCCTCAATGCTTTCGTATACCTCACCTTCGTCCTCAATCTCCTGCAGATTCTCCAGTACCTCGAGTGGAGCTCCTGAGCGGATTGCATAGTCTATAAGTTCATCCTTGGTTGCTGGCCAAGGTGCATCTTCAAGTTTTGAAGCTAATTCAAGTGTCCAATACATAATAAAAGTTGTTAGTTTAACTGATTCATTATTTTAATTCGGCCGCAAAAGTAATCATTTATTTCCTATCTACCAACATTTTGCCATATAATTTCACTCTGATTTGCGTTAAAATTTATTTTTTTTGCTAAAACAAATAGATAATCGCTTAATCTGTTCACATATTGCAAAACTTGAGGGGTTATCTGTGCCACTTCCGAGAGGGCAACAATTCTGCGTTCAGCCCTACGGCAAACAGTGCGACAAATATGTGCCTGTGCTGCTTCTTTTGTACCTCCAGGCAGAACAAACCCCTGTCGTTCCGGCAACAGTTGCATTATCTCGTCAATCCTGCCCTCAAGCATTTCTATCTCGCCCTCAGGAAGATAAGCCGATTGAGGAAGGTCGGTTTGCTCTTGGTCGGTGGCCAGATTCGTACATACGTTGAACAAACAGTTCTGAACACGGATAATCATATCTTTCTCAACATCATCAGTAATCATTGCTGCCAACAAGCCTAGATTACTGCTCAGCTCATCAACGGTGCCATATGCTTCAAGACGTACACTGGCCTTTGATACACGTTGACCTCCAACAAGTGATGTTTTACCCATATCACCTCCTCGAGTATAGACTTTAGTTATTTTCATAATAGGTTAGAAGTTAATTTTATAGTTATGCTTATATCTGGATTTATCAAAGAATATTATGCCGCAATAATAGAGATCAAATGTCACTGAAGTTCTTGCATCTTGTTCTATCCGATGCCAATAGTCCCAGTTCCGCCATATTCCCTCAACAATCACAACAGAGTGCTTATCACATTTCTCTATCAAAGTTTCCAGGGCATCAGCATCATCTATATCTACCCTCGCAAGTTCCACCTTATTTATTTTAGACTGAAACTTAGTACGCTTACACCCCGCCTGCCAATACTGTCTGTATTCATCAGCAAGCATCTCAGCCGGCTGTACAAAGTTTGCCAGTCTTAAATACAGTCTGCCAAGTTTATTCCTCAGCCAGTCGTCATCACCAAACTGATCGTAGGCATAATACGGCCAGTGTTCGTTTATTACATAACGTACAAACGAATAATCGGTGGGCGACTGTATACCAAAGCCACGACACCGATGAATACGACTAAGCCATACCAAACCTCGCTTCACCTGATTCATCACTGCAAAGATACAAAATATTCTTGAAAAGCGAATAATAATCCAAGAATTATTGATACAAAAAAAATAGGAACCACTCGAAAGTGATTCCTACTTCGTTAAAAAGACGGCGGCTTCCTAC
>DEHD01000009.1:73063-74461 GCA_002351725.1 Prevotella sp. UBA2809 | reverse complement strand
ATTTCGTATCTTTGCACACAAATCACAAGGATTTATGGCACTGAACCTGAATAAGAATTTGAAACTCTATTACTCCATCAAGGAGGTGGCCGAGATGTTCGACCTCAACGAGAGCACGCTTCGTTTTTGGGAAACGGAGTTTCCTTATCTGAAGCCGAAGACTTCAGGTCCCAACAAGGTGCGCCAATATACCCAGAAGGACATAGAGCAAATCAAGCTGATTCACAACCTTGTGAAAGTGCGTGGTTTCAAGTTGGCCGCAGCCAAGAAGATTATCACAGCCAACCGCGACGGTGCCGACAAGAAGGCCGATGTGCTGAGCCGTCTGATGGCTGTACGCGACGATCTGCAAGCCCTTAAGAAACAGTTAGATGGACTGCAATAATCCATCAAGAGTCATAAAAAAAAGGTCCCTAAGTTCACTCAAGACTTAGGGACCTTCACTTTTACTATTTAATCTTCATAGAGCTCACGCGCAATGGCAATGGGCAATCTCTTTCTCTTAAACTCTGAGTTGCGATGACGGTTCAGCACACGCTCCACCGTGTCGGCACCATAGACCTTATTAAGGCGCTCCACCTCGGCAGCCTGAGCCTCGGGCTCATCCTTCTTACTGATATAGCTTTTCAGGATGTCGTCCACCTCCTCATAGGTATGACCAGGAGCAATCTGAGCCATGTCGCCACCTGCCGACACGCCATTACCATCGGTTGGCATGATGTCGTAGGCCGACTTCAAAGCCTGATAGCGTGCATCGTTTGTATCTGTGAACACCTCAGTGAACAGATACTTACACAAAGCATACACCTCGTGCTTCCACAGACCGCCAATAGGATTATAATCGGCCACATCACCATGGATGGTCCAGAAACCCAGATAGTGCTCTGTGAGGTTGTCGGTATCCATCACCATACCGCCAGTCACTGAAGCGATATTATACAGATAGATCATGCGCAGACGAGCCTTGATGTTACCCTGAGAGAGAGCCGTCGACGCATAATGTTGCTCGCAGGTAGCCTTCATCAGCAGATACTGTGCCTGCAGATTTTCTACCCAATACTCTGTACAGAAAGCCTTCATAGCCTTGCTGGCCGAGTCGTTCTCCTCGACAGAATTCGTGGTGCAAGGCATGCTCACGCCAATGAACTTCAAGTCAGGATGACGCTTAACCACCTCATGACAAACGGCTGCTGTTACAGTTGAATCAATACCTCCTGAAAGACCTAATACCATAGTCTTTAGACGATGATCGGCGAGATACTTTGATGTCTCAGCAACCATCGTTTCAAAAACTTTTTTGTAGTCCATAGTGATTGTGTGTTAAAAAAGTTGTTAATTAATTTATCACATGATTTGTGAAATCTCCTTTAAATCATCGACCTCCTTGAGACTATCAAT
>DEHD01000009.1:65333-72876 GCA_002351725.1 Prevotella sp. UBA2809 | reverse complement strand
TCGAGGATACGGTTGCCATAGCTTGCCTTCAACTTATTGGCAACCAGGCACGTACGCTTATGAAGTTCAATGCAGTTGTTATTATCTATATAGCCCAGCGTATCGTCGCCAGGAATAGGATGACAGCAGTCGGCAAAGATATACTGACGGATGTTATCCTCATTGATATAGATTGGTTTCTTGCGGTTAAAGTCCTTTGAGACGACAAACAATTCTGGTTTCACCACCTCTTCCTCAGGCTTCTTTGCCTTGACAAAAGGTACGAACTTACGCCATCCGCCACCATTCTCAGGTTTCTTGGCGTGTCTTCCCTTCAGTTCGTCGACATCCTTTTCTCCCAAGAGAATGATATTGTCGCCAATGGCCTGGAACAGCAGCTCACGGCGCGACACATCATGGAACTTACAAAGACGGTCAATGACTGACAACGTGGGTTCAAAGCCGTTCTTCTTGAGCCAGGCATGTAGTCTATCCTCGCCCTTCTTCTGGATTTCACGACTAGAACGGCGCAAGATAGCCTGAATCTTAGCCTTGGCCTTAGCCGTCGATACGAAATTGATCCACGATGGTTGCACATGATGCGATTTGGAGGTGAGGATCTCCACCTGGTCGCCACTCTTCAATCGATGACTCATGGGCACCAGCTTATGGTTCACCTTGGCACCAATACAATGCGAGCCCAGGAAGGTGTGGATAGAGAAGGCGAAATCGAGCACTGTACAATCGGCAGGCATCGTCTTGATCTCGCCCTTAGGCGTAAAGACAAAGATTTCGCTGGCAAAGAGGTTCAGCTTAATAGCATCGAGGAAGTCCATGGCATCAGGCTGGGGATCATCAAGAATCTCCTTGATGGTGCGCAGCCATTCGTTCAACTCATTCTCATCCTCAGTAATCTCGCCCTCAGCGCCATCCTTGTATTTCCAGTGGGCTGCCAATCCCTGCTCGGCAATCTCGTTCATACGATCCGAGCGAATCTGCACCTCAATCCAATGACCCTGTTTCGACATCAGTGTCACATGAAGTGCCTGATAGCCATTGGCCTTAGGATGACTGAGCCAGTCGCGTGTTCGATCAGGATGACTCTTATAGATTTTCGTCAGTGCCACATAGATGTTAAAGCATTCGTTGATTTCCTCCTCACGCACCTTAGGCGTAAAGATGATACGCACAGCCAGGATATCATAGATCTCATCGAACGTCACATGCTTCTTCTGCATCTTATTCCAAATAGAATAAGGCGTTTTCACGCGTTCGCGAATCTCGTATTCAATACCCATCTTATGCAGCACATCCTTGATAGGTGCGATAAACTGGTCGAACGACTCATGTCTGGAAACACGTGTCTCCTCCAGCTTCTTCTCAATAAAGGCATATTCCTCAGGATGTTCGAACTTAAAACTTAAGTTCTCGAGTTCCGACTTGATTTTATAAAGACCCAGTCGGTGGGCCACGGGTGCATACAGATAGAGTGTCTCGCCTGCTATCTTGTATTGCTTATTGGCAGGCTGTGAATCCAGCGTGCGCATGTTGTGCAGACGGTCGGCTATCTTAATCAAGATAACGCGGATGTCCTCACTCATGGTGAGCAGCAACTTCTTGAAGTTCTCTGCCTGAGCAGAAGCCTGTTCACCAAAGATGCCACCACTGATCTTCGTCAGACCATCAACAATCTGCGCGATCTTCGGACCAAACATATTCTCGATATCCTCAACAGTATAGTCCGTATCCTCCACCACATCATGGAGCAAGGCCGCACAGATACTCGTAGAACCCAGTCCTATCTCAGAGCAAACAATCTGAGCCACAGCAATGGGGTGCATGATATAAGGTTCGCCAGACAGACGGCGCACACCCTTATGAGCCTGACGGGCAAAGTTGAATGCCTTTGTAATCAGGTCCACCTTTTTACGATGGCGTGAGTTCAGGTAGTCGTTTATCAGTCTTTCAAACGCATCATTAATCAACTTATCATCTACTGCGTCAAGTTTCATCTGCTCATCATCCATAGCCATTCCTCCTTATACCATATTATATATAACTAGCGTACTCTCAGTTTCTGTCCTGCACGAATATTGTTATTACGCAATCCATTCAGTTTCCTGATCTTCGAAGCTGTTGTCCTGTACTTCCTGGCCAGTCCGCCAATCGTGTCGCCACGTTTAATCGTATGCCACTGGGCACCCTTGTTCGATCGTCTGTCGGCCTTTGCTGGCTTCACCACATCCTCCTCAACCTCTACGACAAGGCGTTTGTCTGTGGCGCTATTGACAGAGAAGATCGAATCCTGCATATCAATAAAGCGAGCCACATCGGCCACTGGCAAACGGATGGCAGAAGGCTTGGTGGCACCAGGCACAATATCACGACGATATTGGGGATTCAGCGAGCGCAGCATCTGGAGGTCGAAACCACAGGCACTCACCAACTGACTGAAGTTCACATTCTGATTAACCACCACCGTATCTGTCTTCGTGGGCAACTGACTGTTCATGGGACAGATGTTATGCTCGCAATAATAGTTCATCACATAATTGGCAGCGATGAACGCAGGCACATAGCCGCGAGTCTCTCTGGGCAGATAGGGATAAATCTTCCAATAGTCCGTCTCGCCACCAGAACGACGAATGGCCTTGTTGATATTCTCAGGACCACAGTTATAGGCTGCGATAACCAGGTTCCAATCACCAAAGATGCGATAGAGGTCGCGCAGATAACGTGCTGCCGCATACGATGCCTTCACAGGGTCGCGACGTTCGTCAACCAGCGAGTTAACCTCCAGTCCGTAGGCCTTTCCTGTGGTTATCATAAACTGCCACAAGCCCGTGGCACCCACACGCGATACAGCCGTGGGGTTCAGTGCCGACTCGATGACAGGCAGATACTTCAGTTCCAAAGGCATCTGATAAGCCTCCAAGGCCTCTTCGAAGATAGGCAGATAGAAGTTGGCTGCGCCCAGGAAGAAGCTTACTGACCTGCGCAGGCGGCCAGTATAGCGATCGATGCACGACTGCACCACATCATTATAAGGCATCTCCATGATGGTAGGCATGCGATGCAAGCGATCCATGAATACCTCTTTAGAGAATGTGGGATTCTCGTTCTTCATCTGACAGTCGTTGTCTGGCGTCAGATATGTTTTCGACATATACTGATTCATCAGACTATCCAGGTTGTCTGTCATAGACTCAGGGAACTCAATCTCCTCAAGTCCCTGTTCGTCGACGACCTCAATTTCATCGTCATCCTCGTCTACAACGGTAATCTGGGCCTGCATAGCAGAAGGCCAGCACAGCAAGGCACCCAAGAGCACAAGACTCTTAGTTGCCTGTTTTGCTATGGTCTCTATTTTCATTCTCATTTCCCTTATTTAGAAGTTTATGCTGCAATTCACGCCCAACGACGTAGCATACAGCGGATTCATTGAAGAATTGTTTCCCATGACCGTGGGTCGTACCTTCAGACTCAGGTCCTTGGAAATGTCGAACGCCGACAACTCAGCATCGACATAGGCATCAATCACCGATACGGCATAGACACCAATCAAGCAGAAGAAGCTCAAGTCGCGCCAACGGCGATACTTATCCTTTCTGCTCTTAAACACCTGCTTATAGCGGTCTTTGTTATCGTCTGTAATCTGCTTACCAAGATGCAGAAACTTATTATAGCTGGCCGTAGTCGGATCGTTGTCCATGATATCCAGATAGGCCTGCGAGTAATCGTGGTACATCATATTGTTCCACATCATCGCATAGACACAGCCCACAAAGCCACCATAAACGATAGGCAGTTTCCAGTATTTCCTATTGTAGATCTGGCCACCGCCAGGAATCACCAAGGCCAGCCACAGGGCCCTTTGCGGATTAGGACGCCACGTGCTCCAGTCGCGCTCGGCCTTCAGTGCTTTAGGTGTTTCGACCACAACCACCGACTTGATATTCTCGATGCTGTCGCTGATAGCCACAGTGTCTACCGTCATGGCGTTATACATCGAATCGATAGCCTGTACGATAGAGTCGGACACCTCATTTTGTGCAGAGGCTGATAAAGGCAAAAGGGTAAAAAGGTAAAAAGGCAAAAAGGCCATGAGCCTTCTCATCTTTCTATTCTTCCTTATACTCTGATTTAACCTCATTATCATTAATCTATCCTATCTTATGTCTTTATTTCTCGAGCAGAGCCAGGATACGATTCAGATCTTCCTCATTAGCGAAGGCGATACTAATCTTACCACTGCCCTTTGCTGTGCATGTCATATGAACCTTCGTGCGCAGATACTTCGTCAGCGAGTCTCTCTTCTCTGTGAGGTGAGCTGCCAGCGGTGTGTTTGTTGAGATGCGCTTACGTGCCGACTGCACATCCTCGCCACTCTTCAGGGCCTGAACCATCTCCTCGACCTTACGTACAGAGTACTGGTTCTTCAGCACATCGCGGAAGAGTTTCAACTGCATTGAGGGCGAGTCGAGCGACAGCAAGGCGCGTGCATGTCCCATATCGATCTCGCGGTTCTTCAAAGCCATCTGAATCTGGGCGGGCAACTTCAGCAGACGCATATAGTTGGTCACTGCTGTGCGACTCTTACCTACACGTTCAGAGATCTTTTCCTGGGTCATACCACTGGTCTCTGCCAAGTGTTCGTAGGCCAATGCAATTTCAATGGCGTTCAAGTCCTCACGCTGGATATTCTCTACCAGCGCCAACTCCATCACGCTTTCGTCGTTGGCAGTACGGATATAGGCAGGGATGGCCTGAAGACCAGCCATCTGCGACGCTCTCCAGCGACGCTCACCAGCGATAATCTGATAGTGGTCAGGGGCCACCTGTCGCAGAGTGATAGGTGCGATGATACCCATATTCTGGATACTTGTGGCCAACTCCTGCATGGCAGCCTCATCAAACTCACGACGGGGTTGGTCAGGATTGGGTTCAATCTGGTCAATGGGAATCTCATTCAGGTTAGAAGATCCCTGTGTCAACACGTCACTCGTATCTATCAGTGCATCCAGTCCGCGACCATTTCCAATATCATCCAGTCCGCGGCCCAGCACGCTCTTATCAAATTTCTTTCTAACGGCCATAGTTATTTTGTCTTGCTGATTATTTCTTTTGCCAATGCTAAATGGTTCTTACTACCTGTTGAGTCTGCATCGTAAAGGATGACTGGCAGACCATGAGAGGGACTCTCAGAGAGTTTCACGTTACGCTGGATAACTGTCTTGAACACCAGCTCTTGGAAGTGACGTTTCACCTCGTCATAAATCTGGTTGGCCAGGCGCAAACGCGAATCGTACATCGTGAGCAGGAAGCCCTCTATCTCAAGTTTCGGATTCAGTTTCGTCTTGATAATCTTAATCGTATTAAGGAGTTTTGAGATACCCTCCAGTGCGAAGTACTCACACTGCACAGGGATAATCACCGAGTCGGCAGCTGTGAGTGAGTTTACTGTGATAAGTCCCAATGAGGGCGAGCAGTCGATGAGGATATAGTCGTACTCATTTCGAATGGGCTCCAGCAGTTGCTTAATTACCTTCTCACGATTATCCAGGTTCAGCATCTCGATCTCGGCACCCACCAGGTCTATATGACTGGGAATGATGTCCAGTCCCTCAATATCGGTGGTATAGATGGCCTCACGAACGTCTGTGTGGTTAATGATGCACTCGTAGAGCGAGCAATCCACCTCCTTGAGGTCGACACCCAGTCCACTCGACGCATTGGCCTGTGGATCAGCATCCACCACCAGCACAGTCTTCTCCAGCGTGGCCAGCGAAGCAGCCAGATTAATGGTTGTCGTTGTTTTTCCAACGCCACCTTTCTGATTTGCTAATGCAATTATTTTTCCCATTTCTATCCTTCTCCTAATTTGATAATAGGCTGCAAAGATACTAATTTTCCGTGAAACAACGGTTGTTTCACTGCATTTATTTTAATTATTTTATATTTTTGGGTATTTCAAAGAAAATAAGTAACTTTGCACACAAAATTACAAAAAGAATGACAGAAAGACCCCTGATATTGATTTCCAACGACGATGGCTTTCAGGCCAAAGGCATACGTTGCCTTGTTGACATGCTACGTGACATAGCCGACATTATCGTATGTGCGCCCGACTCAGCCCGCTCAGGATTCTCGTGTGCCTTCAGTGCCACCACACCCCTTAGACTCACTCTTCAAAAGAAGAGCGAAGGCATTGAGATATGGTCGTGTAACGGCACGCCCGTTGACTGTGTCAAGATGGCTCTGGCCAATATCTGTCAGCGCATGCCCCAGATGGTAATTGGCGGCATCAACCACGGCGACAACGCATCGGTGAACACGCACTACAGCGGCACCATGGGCGTCACATTGGAAGGATGCCTAAAGTTTATTCCCTCGGTGGCTTATTCGCTGTGCGACAACCACGACGATGCCGACTTCGAGCCTTTACGCCCCTATATCCGCAAGTTTACAGAGAAAGTACTGAACGAAGGGCTACCAAAGGGCATCTGTCTGAACATCAACTTCCCTAAAGGCACATCGTATAAAGGAGTAAAGATGTGTCGTATGGCCATTGGCTCATGGAATAACGAGACCACACAATGTCATCATCCACGTGGTTACGACTATTGGTGGATGGTGGGCCACTATCGCAACGAAGAACCTGAACAGCAGGACACCGATCGCTGGGCCTTGGACAATGGATATGTGGCCATCACGCCCACACAGATTGACGTGACAGCCTATGAGTTTCTGAAACAGAAAGAAGATTGGGAACAATGAAATACTACCTGATAGCTGGCGAGGCCTCAGGCGACCTACACGCCTCACGACTGATGAGAGCCCTCAAGGAACAAGACCCTGAGGCTGAGTTCCGTTTCTACGGCGGCGACCAGATGCTGGCGGCTGGCGGCACCATGGTGAAGCACTACCGCGAGCTGGCGTACATGGGCTTTGTACCTGTGTTACTTCATCTGCCCACCATCCTGCGCAACATGCGCCAAGCCAAGCACGACATTGTGACATGGCAGCCCAACGTGGTGATTCTCATAGACTATCCAGGCTTTAACCTCGACATTGCGAAGTTCGTTAAAGCCAACACACAGATTCCAGTTTATTATTATATCTCGCCAAAGATATGGGCATGGAAGGAGTATCGCATCAAGAACATCAAACGCGATGTTGACGAACTCTTCTCCATTCTGCCTTTCGAGGTGGACTTCTTCGAAGGAAAACATCACTACCCCATTCACTATGTGGGCAATCCCACTGCCGACGAGATAAAGGAGTTCCTCAAGGAAAAAGACAAGAAGGAAGAGCCAAGAGGTGAAAAGCCTATTATTGCCTTGCTGGCCGGCTCGCGTCGCCAGGAAATCAAGGACAATCTGCCCACGATGATTAAGGCTGCACGGAAATTCGAGAAAGACTACGAACTGGTATTGGCAGGTGCGCCTGGTATAGACGAGGAATATTACAACCAGTTTATCGGTGGTACTGGTGTGCAACTAGTGAAGAACCAGACCTTCGACCTGCTCAGCAAGTCGCATGCAGCCTTGGTTACCAGTGGCAC
>DEHD01000009.1:47259-65304 GCA_002351725.1 Prevotella sp. UBA2809 | reverse complement strand
CTACCCCAACTCATTGGCTGGCTCAGAAAGAAGATTCTGAAGGTGAAATACGTATCACTTGTGAACCTCATTGCCGACAGCGAGGTGGTGCCAGAACTGGTTGCCGACACCTTCTCACAGCAGAACATCGAGACGAATCTCGAGGCTATCCTCAGTGGTTCTGAGCGTGAGCGCATGCTGGCAGGCTATCAGGAGGTGTGGGCTCGCCTTGGCAAAGAGAATGCGCCTAAGAACGCTGCAAAAATCATGATTGAACTGCTCAGAAAAACAATATAGTTTGACTAAGAGAACAACATAGATAACAAGACAAAGTAATATAGATACATAAAAAAAGTGACTTGGTTTTGAATGCAAACCAAGTCACTTTTATTTTGATTCATTATTCTATCAGCATGCAAAGCAGTGTCATATCGTCGTTGATCTCAGCACCATCACGGAACTTCTCCACTTCTTTCTTCAAGAAAGCATCCACATCCCTGGCACTGGTAAGTACGTTATGACACAACAAATCCTGCAGACGCTCCTCGCCGAACTGTTCTTGCTGTTTGTTCTCAGCCTCTGTCAGTCCATCGGTATAGAACACCATTGGACGTCCTTTCAGGTCCTCAATCTCTTCGCCAACGAACTCCAACTCTGGCCACAAGCCAATAGGCGCATTGGGTTCCATCTCCAAATAACGGAAAGGATAGTTTCTAGCAGTAACAGCTGACAAGGGGCTATCCATCACCAATGGAGGATTATGTCCTGCATTACAGAAGTTCAACTTACCTGTCTTCAGATTAAGCAGACCCATAAACATGGTAACAAACATGCCCTGCTCATTGTTTTCAGTCAGCGCTGCATTCATACGAGTGGCAATCTCGGCTGGCATCATGTGCTGCGATGCCATAGTGCGGAACAGTCGAGTGGCCTGAGCCATAAAGAGCGATGCAGGAACGCCCTTACCACTCACGTCGCCTATGCAGAAGTATAGCGAGTCGCCCTCCAGGAGATAGCCATACAAATCGCCACCCACCTCCTTGGCCGTGATCATCGAGGCATGCAGATCCAATCCCTGACGCTCAGGGGCATGCTGCGGCACCATCGACATTTGGATGTCGCGGGCAATGCGGAGCTCACTTTCTATTCTTTCCTTGGCCGCTGTCGTCTCTTCCAACTGGTCGTAGGCCACCTGCAACTTCTCGTGCGCCTCTTCCAACTGACGGTGAGCATTCTTCAGGCGCTTGGCAGCACGAATGCGGAAGAAGATAATGATAGAGAAGGAGATGATTACCAGTGCCAGAGCCACCAACGAACTGAACATACGCTGACGTGCCATATTGGCTTGCTGCATGGCTATCTGAGCCTCTTTCTGCTGTGTTTCATAGATGGTGGCCAACTCAGCAGCATCGTTCGATTTATTCTTGACGATGGCACTGTCCAAGGCATCACAGAGGTGCATGCCCACTGCCACTGCAGAGTCGCGACGCAGCGCCCATGCATTGGCACGGAACTTAGGCAACAGAAAGAGTTGGATGATGTCCAGCGACTCACGCATGCCGTGCTCAGCCAGCATCTTGTCCAGGTTTTGATAGTTGTCGGCCGCTTCTTTATAGCGTCCGGCTGCCATCAGATAGTCGTTGGCATAAATCAGGGCAGAACTCGTCTTTGAGAAATCAGTAGCTTGGAACGACTGATAGGCCTTGGCAGCATCAGCAAGGTTACCCAAGCCTTGCAGGGCCACAGCTTTCATGATATAAACACGTCCGCGATATTCGTCAGAGTATTCGAGACGGGCATCGGGCATTTCGTGATAAAGGGTCAGCAACGAGTCTGTACGGTCAATCCATTGGGCAGCCTCAGCAAAGTGTCGTGTGTTGATATAGGCCTGACTGGTGTAAACGGTGCCAAGCACGGCTTCCTGATAACCACGACTGGTACTGTCTGTCTGCCAGCGGTTCTTATAGTGACCGCGAGCTGTGGCAAAACTCTCCTTGGCCTCTTCATCATATCCCAGATAGAGTTGACAGCATCCAATATTATTGAGCAGGATGGCATAGTCGATATCTGAGCCATAGCCCGACTCCTGTAATTTCTGAACGGCAGGCATGGCTACACGCAGTGAGCCCTCATAGTCGCCTTTTATCAACAGCAATTCAGACAAACGGCGTGCCGACTTGACATAGGCCAACGAATCCTGCGTGGTCTCGATAGCGCCGTCCATAACCTTTTTATAGTAGAATTCTGCCGAACGATACTGTCCTTGTCTATAGTAGGCTGTACCACGCCAGCGGTCTGCATTCATCACAGAAATACTTCCCACACGCTCAAGACTGTCAACCAGTGACACCATGTGCTCGTAGTCCTTCTGAACACCTGCTTCAAAGATGAGACTATCTGCCTGTCCACTCGTAAAATCTTGCGCTAACTTGTCCTCTTTGCACGAAAAAGTCAGTGCAAAGACAGCGGCAAGAAGAGTAAAAGGCAAAAATCTCGTATGTTTTCCCATATGCAATGATTTAGTATTCTGTTGCAAAGATATAGAAAAAACTCAGAACATCAAAATAATTTCATCATTTTTTCCAACTATCATAACGCCTTTTTACTTCATAACACCAAAAAGTATTTTACATAATGTTTTTCTTCCGCTCTTGCCATATCTCAACAGAGTTAATGATGTTCTGCCAGAGAATATAGCAACCTGGCCCCACTGACGACAATGGATTCAGATAGGTGATACCCAGCCAGATAGCGAAAGCGGTATTCTTCTGTCCAAGGGCCTGACCTGCTTCTTGTGTACGACCAAAGAAATGGCCAATGAAGCGACCAACGGCAAACTGGATTACGCACAGCAGCAAACCTAAAAGGGCTATCACCACGAGCAACAACACGGAGGCTTCTGCATGTAGAATATTCTTCACAGTGGTACCCGTCACAATCATCAGCGAGCAGCCCCAAAGATAGAACGACAGGTCTTTGATACTCACAATCTTTTTGTGAAGGCGGTGCATGGTATGTTTCACCACATAGGCCAGCAACATGGGCACCACCAATAGCACAACAACCTGATAGAGGATCTTCCAGAAGGCACTCATAAACAAGATATCGGCACCTTTCTCTATCATTGGAAAGCACACCGGGACCAATAGCACCGTGATAAAATTAGAAAGAAAAGTAAAGGTGGTGGTCTGTTCCAACGAACCGCCCAACTTCTGGGTCACAACTGCAGCGGCCGTGGCACAAGGTGCAATGATACACATCAGCAGGGCTTCCATCAACACCAACTTCTCGTCTTTCAGGTTCAATCCTAGTATCAACGCCATCACAATGCCAACGAACAGCAGGTTAAAGATACTCACCCACAGATGCCACCATACTGGACGCATCTTATGAAAATCGACTTTGCAGAAAGTGACAAAGAGTACCAGGAACATAAACATGGGTAGGATGGCCTCCATCACGGGGTCAAAGAACAGGGCAGCCTCGTCCAACTGTGGTACGTAGGCAAACACCAGATATAGCAGCGCTCCCGTACCCATCGACACGGGCAGCGTCCAGTCTTTCAAAAACTTAATTATCTTCATTGTTGGCGGCATAATCGTATTCAGAAGCTTATAATACTACGTTTCAGTGTTCTTTTCCTTTCCCTGCATAAATCCATAAAAGGGAATCAAGATGGATAGTGTTAGCGGAATTAATACCTTTCCACCCCATGAATCAGCATTAAGGAAACATATATATAAGGCTATGAGATATAACAGTAGAACAAAAAAAATAAATATCTTCCTGTTTTTAGATTTGCTATTATATCCTTCCTGAGAGGCATCGATTGTTTCTTGCTGACTTGACACCAGGAAATGGCTCCCATCAGCATTATACAACTCACTCATTCCGCTGATATCGAAATAGGCCAGGTCGAATTCTTTAGCTAGGTCGCGAGCCAATGCGCTTGTCTTATGAGCATCGGTCGAAGCGAGTGAGACATATATCATCTCTTTTCCAAAAGAATAATCGGCCTCAAGAAATTCTCCTGTATCCAGTTCTTCAGCTGCAGGTGCAAACTCACCATTCAGTGGACGAATATGATTCTTTATTTTCAGGAACCATTGTTGTAACACTGGAGAGGTCTGCTGATAATCTTCTTGCAAATATTGAACGGCATCGTTATACCACAATAGGAATTCCTTGCACGCTTCAAATCGTTTGTGATGATCAATGATTGCAATGTCGTAACTCATAATAATCTTAACAGGGCTTTATTCCTCTTTGTTGTTGGTTATCTGATTCTTTGGCCAGTTGACCAAAAAGACCTTTTCAGTGGCACGTGTGAGTGCCGTGTAGAGCCAATGGAAATAGTCGGGTCCCAACATATCGTCAGTGACATAGCCTTGATCGATATAGACGTGCGCCCACTGTCCGCCCTGCGTCTTATGACAGGTAGCCGCATAGGCAAACTTAATCTGCAGGGCGTTATAATATTTGTCTTGCTTGATTTTCTTAAGGCGGTCCGACTTATAGGGCACATCCATATAATCCTCCATCACCTTATCAAACAATTGCTGTTGTTGTTCGCGCGTCAGAGCAGGCGCCTCACTAGTCAATGTATCGAGCAGGACGGTAGCAGTAAGTTCGAAATCGTCATAGTCGGGCAAAGTCATCGTCACCTCGGCAAAACGGAAGCCATAGAGTTCGTGAACATGACGTACACGTCGAACGATAGCAATGTCACCGTTGGCTATAAAAGGTATCTCCTTCGACTGCTCTGTCCAGTAATAATTGTTCTTCACAATCATGATGCGGTCGCCTGTGCAGAGTTCGTCCTCTCTGTCGAGCACTGTATTGCGAATGCCTTGATTATAGATATTCGCCCGTTTGTTGCTTCGCGTCACCACCATCGTGTCGTCCACACCCACCCTACTGTAACTGGTAGCCAGACTCTCGATAAGTTCGTCGCCAGGCATCACTTGGATATCGTCAAAGCCATCAAATCGAATCTTAGGCAATTGGCAATCTCCTTCCTCCGTCATCCAGCTTCCATCATCCATCATCCCTCTCACCTCCGTTGCATTCCACAGAATGCCCGAGTCTTCTGCCTGTCGCAGCACCTCGTTGAGGTCGCATTCATAGACAGTGAGTCCATAACTGCGCAGCATGTCAGTCATCAGGGCAGGACTCTCGTCCTCGCCCACAGGAGGGAGCTGGGCCACATCGCCCACCAGCACCAACCTGCAGTTGCGGCCGCTATAGACAAACTGGATGAGATCGTCGAGCAAACGGCCTGTGCCAAAGGTATCAGAAAAGCCTTGGTTACTAATCATTGAGGCCTCGTCGACCATGAAGAGGGTCTCTGTGTTTTGGTTGATGCTCAGACTGAAAGCTGAGAGGTCGCCAGCCGTCTTCTGGCGATAAATGCGACGATGGATGGTGTAGGCCGCATGACCAGCATAGCCAGAGAACACCTTGGCGGCTCGTCCCGTAGGGGCCATCAGCACGAGTTTCTGCTGCAGAGCCTTGAGAGTACGCACCACTGCCGCAGCCAACGTGGTCTTACCCGTACCTGCCGAGCCACGGAGCACAAACACCGTACGCTCATCGCGATCGGTAAGAAACTGAACAAAGAGTTGTATGGCACTCTCCTGCTCAACCGTGGGTATATGTCCCAGACTTGTCCGTAGCCTATTTATGAGTTCGTCCTGAATCATCTGTGCAAAGGTATAAAATAATTCATAATATTAATTCATAATTCATTATTATTTCGTACCTTTGCAAAAAATAACAACGAGGATGCCAGAAATAACAAGCAACAAGCAACGACTCACCATCCGCATAGGGCGCAACTCTATGTCGTTCTCGCAGGTGGCCGAGAATGAGAAAGACGTCATCTACGAACCGTATGTCATCAAAAGCGGTGTGTCGATGGCGGCCAATCTTCGTGAGGCGTTTAAGACAGCTGACCTGCTGTTGGACCCACCCGCCAGAGTAAGGGTGGTGCTCGACTCTGACGTGCTGATGGTGCCAGTGGAACTGTTTGACGAGAAGGACATCGACAAGATGTATAGTCACACCTTCCCCAAGAAAGAGCAGGACATCGTGTGCTATAATGTGTTGCCCGACCTCAATGCAGTGGCGGTATTTGCGATGAACAAGGACTTGCGACTGGTTATCGACGACCATTTCAAGGATGTGAAGGTTATCACGGCCATCTCACCAGTATGGCGTCATCTGCATCAGCGCAGCTATACCGGCACGCGCCACAAATTGTATGGCTATTTCCACGAGAAGCGCCTCGACATCTTCAGTTTCCAGCAAAACAGGTTTAAGTTCTGCAACACCTTCGAGGCAAGTCGTGCCAACGATTCACTCTATTTCCTGCTCTATGTATGGAAACAATTGCGTCTGCAGCCCGAGTACGACGAGTTGCATATCGTAGGCGAAATACCAGAAAAGGAATGGCTGCAGGCAGAACTGAAGAAATTCTTGCAGAACGCCTATATCATCAATCCCTCGGCCGACTTCAACCGTCATGCTATCACTGAGATTAAAGGCATGCCTTACGATTTGCTGACACTGTATATCAAGGGAAGGTGATGAGTTAGTGGTTAGAGGTTAGTGGTTGAAGAATAGATATGAGAATCATTACAGGAAAATATAAAGGACGACATTTCGAGGTTCCGCGCTCGTTTAAGGCGCGGCCTACAACAGATTTTGCCAAAGAAAACATTTTTAATGTACTGACGCAGTATATCGACTTCGAGGAAGCTACAGCGTTAGACTTATTCTCTGGCACAGGCAGCATCTCCTTGGAGCTCATGTCACGTGGTTGCCAACAGGTAATCAGCGTCGAGATGGACCGCGATCATCACCGCTTCATCTGCGAGTGCATCAAGAAGTTGGGCGACGATAGTTGTATCCCTCTGCGTGCCGATGTTTTCCGATTCATAAAAAGCTGTCACCAGCAGTTCGACTTTATCTTTGCCGACCCTCCCTATGCATTGAAGGACCTACCAAAGATTCCTGATCTTGTGTTTGAGAAAGGAATCTTGAAGGAAGACGGCATTTTCGTATTTGAGCACGGCAAAGATCATGACTTCTCAGCGCATCCGCACTTTGTGGAGCACAGAAGCTATGGCAGTGTCAATTTCAGTTTGTTTACATCAAAGGCGAAAGTAAACGCATAAACGACTCACCCAGGCGAGCAAAGAAACGTGGACGGATGAGCTTTGGCAAACTTGTCAAAGGAATGGTATGTTCTGCATCTTGCAGGAACACCTGCTTCATCTGCTGGGCCACGTCCTCGTCATAGACAAAGGTATTCGATTCAAAGTTATTCTCGAAGCTTCGGAAGTCAATGTTCGTAGAACCACAGGTACAGAGCGAGTCGTCACACACCATCATCTTGGCATGTAGGAACTTTTCCTCGTAGAGCATCACGCGGATGCCTGCCTCATGAGCCTCACGCAGATAGCTCCTGCTACCCCACTCAACAAACCAGCCATCCGTATTCTTAGGCACCATCACCCTCACATCAACGCCAGAAGTAACGGCTGTCTTCAGAGCAAAGAACACGGCATCGGTAGGCAGGAAATAAGGTGTCTGGATATAGACATACTTCTTGGCTCCCAAGATGATACGCACAAAGCCCTGCATAATCTCAGGATAAGGAGCCAAGGGAGCCGAGGTAATGGTCTGAACCACGCACTGAGCATTATTATTCATCATGGCATGCTCATTGATGGGATAGTACTTACGATCACTGAGTAACGTACGGTCAACAAAATACCAGTCAACAAGGAAAGCCCTCTGGATAGAGCAGACGCCACCACCCTCAATACGCAACATCGTGTCGCGCCACCCACGGTTGTTGCGACCTTTCACATAGCGGAGTGCCAGGTTCATGCCTCCTACATAGCCCACCTTACCATCAATCACAATGAGTTTACGGTGGTTGCGATAGTTCACCTTACGTGCAAAGGTAGGGAAACGAACAGGCAGGAAGGGCTCCACCTCAATTCCCTCAATACGCATACGCTCAAAGAATTCCTTCTTCACGCCCCAGCAGCCCACATCATCATAGATGACACGCACCTCTACACCCTCATGAACCTTATCAATCAAAGCATCTGAGATAAGTCGTCCCAAAGCATCGTCCTCGAAGATATACATATCGATATGTATATGATTGGTGGCCTGAGCAATATCGTGCAACAACGACGGAACAAAATCATAACCACTAGTCAGGATTTCCACCTTATTATTATTAAAGGGCAAAGAAAAGCTTTGGTTCACAAAGAGATCCATCACTGAGCGATGCGCCTCGGGCAGTTGCAAGTTACGCTGTTCCACAAACTCCAACATCGAGCGTTTGGTCAACTGGTCCATCGACCTGCTGCTCACCATACGTTCCCTGCGTGTATTGATGCCAAAGAACAGATAGGCCACCACGCCAGCAACGGGTACAAAATAGATGACCATAGCCCATGCCATCGTCTTGGAAGGTTGACGATTATCCATCACCACGTGAATAATAGTCGCGATGACTATTATCTGATAAATGAGGATTAAGATAGCTTGCCAGGTCATTGTTTTTTGGGGTTAGAAGTTAGGGGTTAGAGGATCGAAAATCGTAAATCGAGGTTCATCACTCTATATCAATGAGTTTGTGGGTCTGTAGTGAAAGCCGCCATTGCGGATGCTGTTTGATATACTCTACACAGGTCTGCGTGATAACCTTGTTGCGCTGAGCGTCGCCTGTGTCGCAAGGCTGCAGGTAATAGTAGTCGGCCTCGAGCCCAAAGTCCGACACATGGTCGGCATCCGTAAAGACCACCTTCACCTCGCTGCAACGCTGGTGAACAGGCTTTTGCTTAGGCGATACCGTGAGCCAGTCTAGATTCTTGGGAGCAGGACGTGTGCCATTACTCTCCATGGCCACCTCATAGCCATGCTCATGCAGGAAGTCCACGAAAGTCTCATCAACCTGCAAGGTGGGCTCACCACCCGTCAGGACAACAAGAGGTTTGAGGCATGAGGTATGAGGTAAGAGTGCCTCAACCTCTGCCATTATCTCCTCACTACTCATCTCGCGATAGGTCTCAAATTCCGTATCGCAAAACGAGCAACGCAGGTTACAACCGGCAAAGCGGATGAAGACAGCAGCACGACCTGTGTTGCGTCCCTCACCCTGCAATGAATAGAATATGTTATTAATCCTCTTCATAGGCTGCCAAGTTGCCCTCACTCTCCTGCACCTCAGCACGGTAGCAGGTAGGAATCTGCTCTACACACCAACGGGCAATATTCTCTGCCGTTGGATTGAAGGGCAGTACATCGTTCAAATTCTGATGATCTAACTTACCCTTGATATTACGTTTAATCTCTGTAAAGTCGACCACCATACCATTTTGGTTTAACTCCTTAGCACGGCAATAAAGGGTGATAATCCAATTGTGACCGTGCAAGTTTGAACACTTACTCTCATAGTCCAGCACCAAGTGATGGCTGGCTGATACTTCTAATTTTTTCTGAATGTAATACATAATTCGTTTTAGACAACGAGATCGGAGCCCAGGCGTTTAGCCAGTTCATCGCGAATCTCTTTGGTTTCCTTATGTTCTTTTAATAATTTCATCATTTTCTCAACATCAGAGCCCACCTGTTGCAACTGACGCTGAATCTCTTTCAATCTATTCTCTACAATGTTGAGGCGGAAGTCCATCACAAGATGAAGCACGCGCTGCCGCAACGACCCCTCACGAGGTTCCAATACGAAGCGTCCACCCAACTGATGACGGTCGATGGCCAGGCGGGTGGCCAGTTGACTGACCTGCACATCGGCATGATTACAAAAATACGACTCGGCCTTGAAGTCAGGCTTCTCGCTCTGTTCTACAGCCTCAGCCAGTATCTGGTTGTGGATGGGAAGAGCAAATGAGAGTCCATCCTGCGTCAGGTCGAAGTTCACATACTGAGCCACGTTGAGCGAGACGGTTCCACCATCCTCAGTCTCGATATTCTCGAAGATTATCTCCTCGCCATGGCGAACAATCTCGCGCACCAACATCTGCTCCACCTGCGAAGCCTGCTCCGTGGGTGAGTGGAGTGACAGCAAGTCGTCCTCGTTCACCTCAGGCCGTGGCAACTCCTGCTCTTGTTGGGGCTCGCGTCCTTGCTGTCGTGCGCTATCCTTCTCTTTATCCTCCAGGTTCTTCTGGATGAACTTATTCATCTCAACAATCAGCGTCTGCTCCTTCATATTGATACGATGAGCAAAGTCGCTGAGATAGGTTGAGCGCAGAATCTGATCAGGAATCACAGAAATACTCTTCACAATACCACCAATAGCCTCAGAGCGTTTCACTGGGTCAGTGACGTTCTCTACGGTGAGACGACTCTTAAAGGTGATGAAGTCCGTTTGGTTCTCCTCGATATACTGCTTCAGTTCCTCAGTTGAGTGCTTGCGTGCAAACGAGTCAGGATCATCGCCATCAGGTAGCAACAGCACTTTGATGTTCATCCCCTCCTCCAGCAACATGTCCGTGCCTCGCATGGCCGCATGGATACCTGCCTCATCGCCATCATAAAGCAGGGTGATATTATTCGTAAAGCGGTGCAGCATATGTATCTGGTAGGTAGACAGCGCCGTACCACTGTTAGCCACCACGTTTTCGATGCCAGCCTGATGCATGGCAATCACGTCGGTATACCCCTCCACCATGAACACGCGGTCTTCCTTCACGATGGCCTTCTTAGCCTGGTAGATGCCATAGAGTTCGCGTTCCTTGTGGTAGATATCCGAGTCGGGCGAGTTGACATACTTTTGTGCCACACCTTTTGTACGACTGTCCAGCACACGGCCCCCAAAAGCCACCACCTTGCCGCTCACATTGAACCAAGGGAAGATGGCACGACCAGCATATCGGTCATACACCCCTTTCTCGCCCTCGATACAAAGTCCCGTCTTCACTAGGAACTCAGGCTTATAGCCCTTAGTCTTAGAGGCCTGCGCCAATGCATCACGTTTCTGAGGCGCATAGCCCAATTGGAACTTCTCAATAATATCATCACGCACGCCGCGACTGCGAAAATACTGCTTTCCTATCGCAATGCCATCAGGATCATTCTTCAGGATGTCGTGGAACCAGTCCTTCGCCCACTCATTGACGATGAACATCGACTCGCGCTCGCTCTGTGCCTCACGCTCCTCGTCAGTCATCTCCTTCTCGACGATCTCGATGTTGTATTTCTTAGCCAGCCAACGCAGCGCCTCAGGATAGGTTATCTGCTCATGTTCCATCAGGAAGTTGGCAGGCGTGCCACCCTTGCCACAAACAAAGCAGTGGCAGATATTCTTCGACGGCGACACCATAAACGACGGGTTACGATCGTCGTGGAACGGACACAGACCTTTGTAGTTCACGCCACTCTTCTTGAGTGTCACGAACTCCCCCACCACGTCAACGATACGGGCAGCATCGATAATCTTGTCAACCGTCGCTCTGTCTATCATTCCAATTTAGTTCTTAGGTAAGGTGAATACAAAGCGTGCACCCTCATTATAAGTTGTATCGAGCATCACATCGCCACCCAAACGGCGCGCTATGCTGCGAGCCACAGTAAGGCCCACACCTGTACCTTCGTAATATTCGTCCAACTGCACAAACTCCTCGAAGATATGCTCAGCCTCCTCGGCAGGCACACCCTTACCAGTATCCTCAACGATGAACTTCACAAACAAGTTATCGTCAGAAGGTTTCACCAAGAAGCGGATGAATCCCTGCTTCAGGTCCGCACCCTGTGGATGCATAAACTTCACAGCATTATCCAACAGGAACTGGATAACGCGAGTAGCCTGCTTAATATTCGTCTTCAACGTCACCATCTGGACTGCAGGATCGGCAGCATAGTCGAAAGTAATGTGCTGCTGTCTGTTGACAGATGCCAACGTGATGGCCTCTTCGGCAATACGTACAGGCGACACATCGTCAGTACGTTCAATAATCGTCTCGCTGCTGGCCTCGCTGAGTTCCAGCATCTTGTTCACCAGATTGGTGATACGGTCCGTACTCTCCACGATACGGTGGTTAATACTCTGACGCGTAGCCTCATCGAGCGAGGCGCCACTCGTTGTCAGAATCTGGGAGAAGCCCGACAACACATTCAATGGAGTGCGGATCTCGTGCGATATCTGATGGATAAAGTCAGTCTTCATCCTCAGCGAAGCCTCCGCCTTTTCACTGGCAATACGCAGTTCCTTATTGCGCAGCGCCAGTTCCCTATTCTTGAATCTCAGTTTACGCGCTGAATACCAGACAAGGAGCATGATAGCAAGCAGACACACAGATGCCACCGTCGTGATAATCGTTATAAAGCGGCTGCGCTGCCAGGCCGAGTGAGCCTCCATAGCCTCCAGTCGCGACTCACGTTCAGTGTTCACAGTCTCCAGTTCATCAACCTTAAACATGGTGCGAAGCTCATTGAGTTGCGTACGCGTGTTGGCGCGATTCAACGAGTCGCTCAACAGGTAAGTACGTGCATACATCTGTGCAGCTTCTTTAAAGCGCCCTGCCTGCATCAGAATGTCTGCTCTCTGTTTATGTACAGGCACCAGCGTCGGCTTGTCGTCAATGAAGTTACACATTCTCAACCGTTCAGCATTCAACTGCAGCGCCTCGTCATATCTTCCCTGTAGCATACGCAACTGGGCACGATAGAACAGCAGATACATATATTCATATCTGTTCTTGTCCTTAATATAGCGCTCTGCATCATTCAGATATCGTTCCGCATCATTCAGGTTATTCCTGCCCAGTGAGCCCTGCACGCATGCAATGAAATAGTTAGCCAGTGCCACGTTCTTGTCGCTAGGAGAAAGACTCTTCATCTGCTTCTGCATCACCTGATACCACTGAAGGATGGTCTGGTCCAACTTATCAAATCGCTTTAGAGCCTCCAGCGCGTCGCAGTAGTAAGGATAAATATCCAACAGCACTGACTCGTCAATCTTCAGCATCAGGGGGATACTCTTCTCGTAGGCATCGGCCGACTCCTCATAGTGACTCATGCTGAAGTACACATTACCCATATTGAAATAGGCCATCGACTTGCCATAGTCAGAGCCGCGCTTACGAGCCTCCTGATACATCAGCTTCGTTTCGCGCAGAGCCTGGTTATACTGTCCTGTATAGTGATAGGCACCAATAAGCATGTGCCACGCCTGCATCTTACGGCGCACCATGTGATGCTTCTCGCACAAGTCCATCATCTCCTGCGCCAGCGGAAATACCGAATCGTAAACAGCCTCGTTAAAGAACTCCAGCATGTGGTCAATACGCGCATCGGCATCCTTTTCCAATGCGTTGTTTCTCGATGGAGAGTCAATCTGTGAAAATCTGTCATCAGACCCAAACGCGCTTAGCGCTACTACCAATAGCAGCGCGCTCATCGCCAAGCGACATTGTCCGATGTATCGAATCATATCTATTACCTTCTTGATATACATTACTTCTTAAGATACTTAGCCAGTGTGCTGCCGTTGGCCTTCAGACCCTTAGCAAACGACTTTGCATTCATTTGTGCACCCATTTTCGAAGCGTGGGTGTGGTCCTTCTTGAAATAAAGACCTGCTTTTTCTTTAATCTGGGCCATCTCTGCCTTTGCCTTCTCTTTGTCATCAGAGAGACGTTTCTTTGCATACTTCTTATCGAGGAAGTCGGCACTGATGTTGTGCAAATCGACGAACTCCACACCTGTTTCCTTCACCACCTCACGATACCATTTGCCATACGAGTCGTCGCGACGCTCAATCTTGCCGCCAGGCCATTCGTTACGAGGTGTCAGACTCACAAGGATGGGCGTAGCACCCTTCTCGCGACAGTCGTCAATCATCTTCTTCAGATACCAGCCAAAACTATAGACCACCTCATAGGTACCGTTGTCCAAACGATACACGTGCAGCGTATCCTTCGACTCAGCAATCACACCACGTGCCTTCGCATCCGTAATCGGACAGATATCGTTATGTCCAAACTGAATCGTCACGAAGTCACCAGGCTGCAGCGAGTTATATACCTTCTCCCACAAGCCCTCACGGATAAAGCTACGCGTAGAACGACCAGCACGAGCTGCATTCACTAACGTAATTTTCGACTCATCGAACACTGTCTGCGCCTGCGAGGCCCAGCCCCACATGCCGTCTTCCTCCTTATCGGCGTTCTTTACTGTCGAGTCACCTGTGAAGAAGACAACAGGCTTACCCTTCTCGCGACGGTCGTTATAGTTATCTCCCACGACGCCCTGCATCATGGCCTTCAAAGGCAGCAGCTGTGGGTTATTGCTCTCCCACAGTCCCTCAGCTGCAGAGCGTGCATTCATCTCGGCGCCAAACTTCGACGTATGAATCTTGTCGCCCAGGAAGTGGTACTGCTGTTTCCAGCGACTATAGCTATCCAACTTCGCCCCACTGATCTCATTCAAGTCAACAAAGGGCACACCCTCCACGGCAGCAACGTAGGCCGCCCACTCCGTCTGAGCCTTGCGCACAATCTTACCCTTGTCGTCAAAGGCATCACGTGGTGTCAGCGACATCAGGATGGGGTTAGCCCCCTTCGCACGAATCTCGCTGATATACTTGCGCAGGTAGGTGCCATACGAATAGACGGTGTCTTGCTTCTGTGTGCGCTGGTTAAAACCCACATAACATGTATCTGGGTCCACGCCAGGAATCACGGCACGTGCCCGCTTCTGGTCGAAGAACTCGCCATTATCGTTATGTCCGATCGACACGATAACCCAGTCGCCTGGCTTCAAAGCCTGACGGATAGCAGGCCACAGGTCCGTATAGAACGTACGGGTACTCATGCCTCCCAGTGCCTGGTTCTCGACAGCTATTTTCTGTGCGTTAAAATACTTGGGAAAGTAGTATCCCCAGCCCCATTGGCCGTTGTTTCCATTACCCAGCGTGCCATTGCGCATGGTGGAATTGCCAACAAGGAACAAAGCAGGCTGCTCTCCCTTGCGAGTGCTGCCTGGTGCAGGGCGCGACATCAGCGCCTTTGCTATGGAGTCAGGGGTGTTGTCCACCACCTTGTTCACGTCTTCTATAGGGTCAGGCAGGTTATCAAACCCCTGTGCGCCCACACCGAGTGCCAATCCTGCCGCCGCTATCGTAGATAGTAGTCTTTTCATAAAGTTTGCTTTTCAGGGTGCAAAGTTACTAATAACCTGCGAGAAAACCAAATTTTCAATTGCACAAAATAGCCGAATTGTGCACGTTTAAGCCAAGTTTGTGCAATTTTTACACTTTTTACTTTGCCAATTAGGAGAAAAGTACTACCTTTGCACCGCTTTTTGCAAAATTTTGAATATTCATTATTGAACATTATAAATAATATGGCTTTGAAAATTGTTGTGCTGGCCAAGCAAGTGCCAGACACCCGTAACGTGGGTAAGGATGCAATGACTGCCGAAGGCACCGTAAACCGTGCAGCCCTTCCCGCCATCTTCAATCCAGAAGATTTGAATGCCCTGGAGCAAGCCCTTCGCTTGAAGGAGCAGAACCCAGGCTCAACAGTAGGAATCCTCACGATGGGTCCTCCACGTGCAGGTGAAATCATCCGTCAGGGACTTTATCGTGGCGCTGATACAGGTTGGTTGCTTACCGACCGTCTCTTCGCTGGTGCTGATACCCTCGCTACTTCTTATGCTCTGGCTACTGCCATCAAGAAGATTGGCGATGTAGACATCGTTATCGGTGGTCGTCAGGCTATCGACGGTGATACCGCTCAGGTAGGTCCTCAGGTGGCTCAGAAGCTTGGCCTCAACCAGGTTACTTATGCTGAGGAGGTTCTCTCAGTAAAGGATGGCAAGGCAACTATCAAGCGTGTGATTGATGGTGGTGTTGAGACCGTTGAGGCTCCTCTGCCAGTAGTTATCACCGTTAACGGAAGTGCAGCTCCATGTCGTCCACAGAACGCTAAGTTGGTTATGAAGTACAAGCGCGCTACATGTCCTATGGAGCGTCCTGCTGAGGGTACTGCTTACGACTATCTGTACGATGCAGCGACCAGAGCTTACACTGAACCAGTGGAGTGTTGCCGATGTTGATGGCGACGTAAACCAGTGCGGTCTGAATGGCTCGCCCACAAAGGTTAAGGCTATCAAGAACATCGTGTTCCAGGCTAAGGAGTCGAAAACTTTGACGGCTTCAGATGCTGATATTGAAGGTATGATCAAAGAATTGTTGGAAGAGAAAATCATTGGATAAGAGATATGAATAACGTATTTGTATATTGCGAAATTGAAGGTACTCAGGTACAGGAAGTATCTCAGGAGCTGCTGACCAAGGGTCGCAAGCTCGCCAATGAACTCAAGGTTGAGCTCCATGCCATTGTTGCCGGTACTGGCATCAAGGGTAAGGTCGAGGATCAGATTCTGCCTTACGGCGTTGACAAGCTGTTTGTCTTCGACGGTAAGGACCTGTTCCCTTACACCTCAGCTCCCCACACTGACATTCTCGTAAACCTCTTCAAGGAGGAGCAGCCTCAGATCTGTCTGATGGGTGCTACTGTCATCGGTCGCGACCTCGGTCCACGTGTATCGTCATCTCTGACCTCTGGTCTGACTGCTGACTGCACAGAGCTGGAGATTGGTCCTTTCGAGGATAAGAAGAACAATAAGACATACGAGAATCTGCTTTATCAGATTCGTCCTGCTTTCGGTGGTAACATCGTAGCTACTATCGTTAACCCCGATCACCGTCCACAGATGGCTACTGTACGCTCTGGCGTTATGCAGAAGGCTCTGTACGATGGTGAGTGCCGCAAGGAGGTTGTTTATCCTGAGGTAAGCAAGTATGTAAGCCCCGAGGCTTTCGTAGTAAAGGTTCTGGATCACCACGTAGAGGCTGCTAAGCACAACCTGAAGGGTGCACCTATCGTAGTAGCCGGTGGTTACGGTATGGGCTGCAAGGAGAACTTCGACCAGCTGTTCGAGTTGGCAAAGGTTCTGCATGGTGAGGTTGGTGGTTCTCGTGCCGCTGTTGATGCTGGCTGGTTGGATCACGACCGTCAGATTGGTCAGACTGGTGTTACCGTTCACCCCAAGGTGTACATCGCCTGTGGTATCTCTGGACAGATTCAGCACATCGCTGGTATGCAGGATTCTGGTATCATCATCTCTGTTAACAGCGATCCCGATGCTCCTATCAACAAGATTGCCGACTACGTGATTGTTGGCACCGTTGAGGAGGTTGTTCCAAAGCTGATCAAATATTATAAGCAGAACTCAAAGTAAGATGAAAGCTTTAGATTACTTCCTCATTGTCTGCATGATTGCGCTACTCTGTGTAGCCTATTATTTGGTTACAATAGACCATTTTAAAACCGCTGGCATAATAAACCTCTGTGCTTATGTTGGTAGCGTTGTTTTAAGTGCAAGAATAGGAGGAAGAATATATAAGAAGAATCAAGAAAACAAATAAGAAATTATGGCAAACTATTATAGCGATCATCCTGAGATCGGGTTCTACTTGAACCACCCCCTGATGGCTCGTATCGTTGAGCTGAAAGAAAAGGGTTTCGCTGATGCGAAAGAATATGACTACGCTCCCGTTGACCTGGGCGATGCCATCGAGAACTACAAGCAGATTCTCGACATCACTGGCGACGTGGCTGCCAATATCATCGAGCCAAACTCTGAGAGCGTTGACCTCGAAGGTCCACACCTCGAGAACGGTCGAATGATCTATGCCTCTAAGACTTACGAGAACCTCGACGCCACCCGCAAGGCTGGTCTGTGGGGTGTAAGTATGCCTCGCCGATACGGCGGTCTGAACCTGCCTAACGCAGTATTCTCTATGCTCTCTGAGATGATTTCGGCTGCTGATGCCGGTTTCCAGAACATCTGGAGCCTGCAGAGCTGTATCGACACTCTGTATGAGTTCGGTTCAGAGGAGCAGCGACAGAAGTACATCCCACGCGTTTGCGCTGGTGAGGGTATGAGTATGGACCTGACCGAGCCTGATGCTGGTTCTGACCTGCAGCGCGTAATGCTGAAGGCTACCTTCGACGA
>DEHD01000009.1:0-47223 GCA_002351725.1 Prevotella sp. UBA2809 | reverse complement strand
AAGGAGAACTGCTGGCGCCTGAATGGTGTTAAGCGCTTCATCACCAATGGTGATAGCGACATCCACCTCGTGCTGGCTCGTTCTGAGGAGGGCACTAAGGACGGACGTGGTCTGTCAATGTTCATCTACGACAAGCGCCAAGGCGGTGTTGATGTTCGTCACATCGAGCACAAGCTGGGTATCCACGGCTCACCAACCTGTGAGCTCACCTATAAGAACGCTAAGGCAGAGCTCTGCGGTAGCACACGCCTGGGTCTGATCAAGTACGTGATGGCTCTGATGAACGGTGCCCGTCTGGGTATCGCTGCACAGAGTGTAGGTGTTGAGCAGGAGGCTTACAACGAGGGTCTGGCTTACGCTAAGGAGCGTCAGCAGTTCGGTGACAAGATCATCAACTTCCCCGCTGTTTACGATATGCTCTCTCGCATGAAGGCTAAGCTCGACGCTGGTCGTTCACTGCTGTACGAGACAGCCGCTTATGTTGACATCTACAAGTGCCTCGAGGATATCGAGCGCGACCGCAAGCTCACCCCTGAGGAGAAGCAGGAGCTCAAGAAGTACCAGCGCCTGGCCGATGCATTCACACCACTGGCCAAGGGTATGAACTCAGAGTACGCCAACCAGAACGCTTACGATGCTATCAGCATCCATGGTGGTTCAGGTTTCATCATGGAGTACAAGAGCCAGCGTCTGTTCCGCGACGCTCGTATCTTCTCTATCTACGAGGGTACCACTCAGTTGCAGGTTGTTGCTGCTATCCGCTACATCACCAACGGCACCATGCTCAACAATATCAAGGATATGTTGGCAGGTCTCGAGGTTAGCGACAGCTTGAAGAACCTGAAAGCTCGCGTTGAGAAGCTCATCCCTGTTTACGAGGAGGCTCTTAACAATGTTAAGGCTCTGGAGAATCAGGACGCTCAGGATTTCCTTGCTCGCCGTCTCTACGACATGACCGCCGAGTTGGTAATGAGCCTGCTCATCCTGCGCGACGCCACCAAGGCTCCTGAGCTCTTCGAGAAGAGTGCTAACGTATACGTTCGCATGGCCGAGGAAGACGTACTCGGTAAGAGCGCATACATCAAGGCCTTCCAGGTAGAGGATCTCGAAAGCTTTAAGGCAAACAACGAAGAGGTTGAGGCTTAATTAATCTCATCTATATAAAAAAGTCCGATGAATCTTCTGATTCATCGGATTTTTTCGTATCTTTGTGCCCTAGATATGACAGATAAAGAATTAGATGAACGTGTAGCCCGTGCAGTGGACAACTTCATGCAGGGTTACGGCTGCTGTCAGAGTGTGGTGGCAGCGTTTGCAGACCTGTATGGGTTGGATGACACCTTGGCTAAGAAGATAGCCGCAGGCTTTGGCGGCGGCGTTGGCAGGCTAAGGATGATGTGTGGAGCAGTATCAGGCATCGTTATGCTTGTAGGATTGGATTGTGGTCAGACAGAAGGTTCCGACCGTGAAGGGAAATCGGCATGTTATAAGGTAGTACAGGATCTGCTGGCCAAATCGAAAGAGGAGAACGGCAGTTTGATTTGCGCAGAGATACTTGGTATTAAGGGGTACGAGAAAGCAAGCTCAAGCTATGTTGCTTCTGCCCGTACAGCAGAGTACTATAAAACAAGACCTTGCGCCGCTAAAGTAGAAAGCGCCGCAAGGATAGTTGCTGAGTATCTCAAAAATAAAACTACATGATTCCCTGGTCTCCAAGGTAAGAATCCTTGAAGCCTAAGAAATAGAGCACACCATCAAGTCCGATGGTGTTAATGCTCTGTTTGGCATTAGCTACCACACGAGGCTTGGCATGGAAGGCGATACCAAGTCCGGCCTCACTAATCATCGGCAGGTCGTTAGCACCATCGCCCACAGCTATAGTCTGAGCCAAGTTTACTTTCTCTACCTGAGCTATCAGTTTAAGCAGCTCTGCCTTACGATGTCCATCCACAATCTCGCCGACATAGTTACCAGTAAGCTTACCATCCTCGCCAATCTCCAGTTCGTTGGCATACACATAGTCTATGCCATAACGGCGCTGCAGATACTCACCGAAGTATGTGAATCCTCCAGAAAGGATTGCAATTTTATAACCACAAGTCTTCAGGATTGTCATTAGTCGATCCACGCCCTCCGTAATAGGCAGGTTCTCGGCTATCTCCTGCATAACACTAACATCGAGGCCCTTAAGCAGCTTCACCCTTCGAGTGAAACTCTCCTTAAAGTCAATTTCACCGCGCATAGCACTCTCTGTTATGGCGCGTACCTGATCACCCACTCCATTGCGTTCTGCAAGTTCATCGATACACTCTGTCTGTATGAGTGTAGAATCCATATCGAAACAAATAAGACGGCGCATACGACGGAACATATCATCCTTTTGGAACGAGAAGTCCATCTCCATCTCACTCGACAGTTTCATCAACTTCGACTGCATCTCCTGACGGTTGGCAGGTTCGCCTCGCAACGAGAACTCGATACAAGCACGAGTGTGAGTAGCTGGATTCTTGATACTCTTACGACCTGTAAGACGCAGGATAGAGTCGATGTTCAAACCCTGATCGGCAATGATACGCGTGGCAGCCTCAATCTGACGGGCCTCCAACTGACGACCAAGTACCATCAGAATATATCGGTTCTTTCCCTGATGGCCCACCCAGTCTTCATACTCATCATCTCCGATGGGTGAGAAACCAATGTTAACGCCAAGTTCTGTGGCCTTAAACAACAGTTCCTTCATCACCTGACCAGAATGGATTTCGTCCATACGTATCAATATACCCAACGATAGGGTTGAGTGAATATCAGCCTGACCAATATCTAATATCTGTGCATCGTATTTTGCAAGAATCGCCATGATTGATGCTGTAAGTCCCGGGCGATCCTGACCTGTAATTCTAACTAATATCTGTTCTTGCTTTGTTTCCATATCTCTTAATTCAAAATCCATTTATATCACTTACATAGTGCATTACATACTTTATCCTGAAAATTTCGGCCATCATCGGCTTTCATAATACCCTGATTAATAATGCTGAATACCAGCATGTGGTTATTTGCGGCTACAGCATATCCTGCCAATGACGATACACCTGTGACAGTACCTGTCTTTGCTCGTACATTAATATGTGCAGGACCATCCTTCATACGTTTCTTTAGAGTACCGTCCTCACCTGCGATTGGCAGCGACACATACAAATCGCGTATAATACTTGATTTTCTATATGCATAAATTAGCAGCTTGGCAAGCAGTTCGGGGGTTACATAATTGTAAAGTGACAGTCCACTACCATCAGCAATCTTATAATGACCTGTTACACCTGCTCTCGATAGTGTTTTCTTAACCTGCTGACGGGCGTGAGATGCCTTTGCTGGATGAGCCCCAGCAGCTGCACCTAACTGATAGAACATCGACTCTGCATAAAGATTATCGCTGTTCTTCATCATTGGCTCCAATACATCTACCAACTGATGACTGCGGGTGCATAGCAGCAACGCATTCATAGGCAGCGTTCCGTTTGTCGCAGGGCCGTCAACGTAAATACTATCCTTATCCAACTGTTTAGTGAAACGGCTGATAAATTCATCCTTCTTTTCTATCAACAGCGGGGTAAGCATTGGGTTATCATCATCCCAACACCATCCTTCGCCAAGCAGGTCCTGATCCTTGAAACCTGTAACAGCAACAATCTTTCCTTGGAACGTGTGTATGCCGAGTGCCTTTACACTTTCGGAAAATGCAGCCATATCGGTTTTATCAAACAAAGGATCCATACCGCCTACACAATACAGGTCGCCAATAAGCACACTATCCTTTACGCTGCCTGTGTAGTAAAGCGATGTTTTGAACTCGTATTTACCACCCAACTGATCCAACGCAGAAATTGATGTAAGCAGCTTCATGGTAGAAGCAGGCCTCATCGTCTGTTTAGGATTAAAGGTATAAAGCGTTGAATCAGCAGTAAGGTCATATACCATCATTCCTAATTGCGTGTATTGCAGCATGGGACTACTAACCAACGTATCAAGTCGGGCTTGTAAGTTTTGCGGCCAAGGTAATTCTACCTTAGCCGTGTCTACCTGGATTGTGTCAACCTTCAGCACATCGACAGTCTGCGCCTGCATACTGCCGATTGAGCCAATCCATATAAGTGCTAATATACTATTTCTGTAACTCTTTAATATATTCATTTTTAATTCACAAATCTCTTAGTTTCGCTGATATGTTGATACCAGCTTGCGTATCGCCTTGTCGAGCGACTCTGAGGGTTCTATAATATTATAGTTGCTCCAGTATTCTGGATCCATAAAGTATTCCACCTTATCATAATATGCATCATGCGAATCGAACGAGTTCCGACTCACTATCGGCTTTACATTTTCCGATTCACTATCAGTAACAGCCATCTCGCAAGTAGCAGTAAACGAAGTACTGAACAATCGTTTCTTCCAGTCGCAGTTAAACTTAAAAGTATTACGAAGATAGCTAATACGTGTTATACCGTCAGTATAGCGATAGTCAACTACACACGACAATTCTTTTGGTTTGAATCTCACCCCCATAGGCTTGCGCACCAACATAGTACGGGTTGCCTTATCCTTGTCGCTCATATCCAGACTAAGTTCTATGCGGGTAAATGCCAAGCGCTCGTTATCTATATAAAGCTTTCCATGATATAAAGCCCATTCTCTTTGGTAAAGGGGCTCGATAAGAACCACCATCTGCATTCGGTCGTTGATGAACTCAGGGGTGCCCCAGCTAAAGCTATAAGCATCCAAATCCTCTTTATTCAGAAGCATATCATAGTTCTTAACCACATCCAGTTGCACAGGTAGCACAGGTCCACCCATCACCTTAAGTCCAAGGGTATCACCTTGCTTCTGACTTAACAGACGACGACCTTTAACTATGGCCACTCTGTCACGACCAATACCACGCGTGTATGGTGTTTTATACATATCCTCAACACCTTCGGCCACATATATAAAGTGCTTACGTTTCATTGCTGTTTCGCGATAGAAAGCCTTAAGCAATTCTGGTTTGCGACTGTAGTTATCGGGGATCTTCTGTATTGCAATCTCAACGATCTCACGTGGATCACCAGTTCTTACAACAACCTCTCGCAACTGTATCACAGTGGGCTGAAGTTTAATTTTCAGTTGCTCTGTCTTTCCTGCTTCAAGGGCTACTCGCTTTGTCTTGTAGCCCAGATGCGACACTGTTACGTTTTTGGGAGTTTCACTTAGTTTCAGTACGAAGGCCCCGTCATCGTTTGTAACCACCGATACACGGCCCACAGAGACACTAACTTGAGGCAACGGGCGCCCCGTCTTCTCATCAATAACGGTTCCGCCAATGGTTATCTGCTGTGCCAGCGCCACCATCGGAACCAATAACATTAATATAAGCCATAGTCGTTTCATTGTTGTAATAGTTTGGTATTGTTTTGTGCAAAGATACAAAAAAAACGCCAAGATGCAAAGATTATTCGAAATTTTAAGTAATTTTGCAGCAGATTTGTGACAATTACATTATCAGTAGTATGGTATACAAGTATGATTTCCTAGTGATAGGAGCAGGCGTAGCGGGTATGAGCTACGCATTAAAAGTGGCTCGCGCCAACAAAGGCAGAGTATGTATGATCTGTAAGACATCGCTCGACGAGGCAAACACCTCGTTTGCTCAGGGCGGTGTGGCATCAGTCACCAATCTCGAACTGGATAACTTCGAGAAACATATTGAAGATACAATGATTGCCGGCGATTACATCAGCGATCCAAAGGCCGTAGAACAAGTAGTAAAAATGGCTCCAGAACAGATACGTGAATTGGTGAACTGGGGTGTGAACTTTGACAAGACCAACGAGGGTAAGTTCGACCTGCATCGCGAGGGCGGACACTCTGAGTTCCGCATACTGCACCACAAGGACGATACTGGTGCAGAGATACAGCGCGGACTGATGGAAGCTGTGCGCAACAATCCCAATATCGACATCAAGGAAGACCACTTTGCTGTAGAGATTATCACCCAGCACCACCTGGGCGTACGTGTAACACGTCGCTCGCCCAACATCCAGTGCTATGGTGCCTACGTGCTGAACCCTGAGACTCAGAAAGTAGATACATATCTGGCCAAGATGACCGTAATGTGTACAGGTGGTTGTGGTGCCGTATACGTAACGACTTCAAACCCTGTCATCGCTACTGGCGATGGCATTGCGATGGTTTATCGCGCCAAGGGAACAGTGGCAGACATGGAGTTTGTACAGTTCCACCCAACTGTACTCCATAACCCCAAGGAGACTCATCCAGCCTACCTCATCACTGAGGCTATGCGTGGCTATGGCGGCATACTGAAATTGCCAAATGGTGAAGAGTTTATGCAGAAGTACGACGAGCGACTGTCGTTGGCTCCACGTGATATCGTAGCACGTGCCATAGATAAGGAAATGAAGATACACGGACTGGATCACGTCTGTCTGGATGTGACTCATAAAGATCCCACTGAGACAAAGAAGCACTTCCCCAATATCTATCAGAAGTGCCTGTCGATGGGTATAGACATCACCACCGATTATATCCCTGTTCGTCCTGCGGCCCATTACATGTGCGGCGGTATCAAGGTTGACCTGAACGGACAAACCTCTATCGAACGTTTGTATGCTCTTGGCGAATGCTCTTGCACAGGTCTGCATGGTGGTAACCGTCTGGCTTCGAACTCACTTATCGAGGCTGTGGTATATGCAGAAACAGCAGCCAAGAACTCGCTTGAGCATGTAGACTATTACGAGTTCAACGAGAAGGTGCCAGAGTGGAATGACGAAGGCACTATGACCAACGAGGAGAAGGTGCTTATCACACAGAGCGTGAAGGAGGTAAACCTCATCATGTCGAACTATGTAGGTATCGTTCGTTCAGACTTACGATTGCATCGCGCCTGGGATCGACTGGATATGCTCTACGAGGAAACTGAGCGATTATTCAAGCGCGTACGCGCCACACGCGATATCTGTGAGCTTCGTAACATGATCAACGTAGGTTACCTCATCACCCGTTGGGCTCTGGAGCGTAAGGAATGCCGAGGTCTCCACTACACCACCGACTATCCCGTACATGCTTACGATAAATAATAACAATCCCCGCCATACAGCGGGGATTTATTTTATCTGGTAAGCGAGAACTTCATGGAAATACCAAAGTCGTGAGTGGTAGTTGGATAGCTGTTACTAGATAGCAGCGGTGTGTTTGTCTGGCTATCAAAGTAGGCAGTCAGGGTTAGCAGACGTGACAGAGTATAATCGGCCATAAACGAGAACTTAAATGCCGAGTTACCGCTTGATGCTGACGACACACCAGTAGCGATATCGCGAGTGATGGCAGCCTGTTTGCGCAAAGACATATCAAGACGGAGATTAAGGTCGTGGTTTACACCAGTTTTGCTTGATTTCCTTACTGAGCTGTTATTATTAGAATTACCCGACTTGGATTTAGGATTCTGCGCCTTGCTAACACGACGATTACCCTTGGCTCCGAAGAGGTTGAAATCATGAATCTTATATGCCAAACCCACAACCCAGTCCTTGCTGAGCGATTCGTTTAGCTGGACACTGGTCATAGATAGGTTTAGTGTACGGGTAGTGCGATATTCAATCTTGGCAGTAAGGTCATTCTGGAATGTAGCATCAATACCCAATAGTGGTGAGAACGCCTCATTAATACTTACAGTAGAGTAGCTGGTATTAACATAACTACCCACGCTATATACACTCTTATAGGCATGGTTAAGATTAAGACTCTTAAGATGATTCTGCACCCAAGGCAGTTTTGACAAGCCACCATATCTGATACTCCAGTTGGGCAGCAATCGCGTTAAAGCAGGGAATATATCTAGCGAATTACCTGCACCCGATGTGTAAGCAGAGAGGAATGCCGGTATCAGTACTTCAGCCGAATACTCTCCCCCTACCCTCTGCTGGAACTCTGGGATAATCTCGCGGAAATGATCGAATGCTGCAGAATGGTAACCATTGTCAGCATTACCCATGCCAGCTAAAGCTCCACGCAGCGAGATGGTCGTCATGCTAAATGAACCGCTAAGTGTTGTCGGCATGCCATCGTACATATACTGAACGCTCTTGGCACGGTTATCAGTACGAGAAGCTGTGAGATCAATCTTCAAGTCGCGTATAGGTTCGAGCACAGCCTTTATCTGCAGGTCCTTACTCATATTGATATTGGCAGGAGTAGACACGTTATCATTATTAAGCATCCAACCACGATCCATTGCCTTGTCGATATATCCATCGCCCATCAGACCGAATGCAAAGTCGAGACCAGGTGCCAATGCGCCACCCGATTTATTCTGTCCAAGCATATCGCCTACATTTGGCATAAATCCAGGCAACAGCATAGAGTACTGTGTGCGATAGCTGATGTTTACGCTGCGAACCATCATGAGTAGTCTGGCCACACTCTGAGCAGGTTTGTACCACCATTCGGTTTCGATATCGCGCTTCACCTTTACCGAATCCTTGGCACCAGACTTCTGATTGGCCGCAACTTTTGATGGCGATGCTGATTTCTTTGTATTCTGCTTGTTATTAGCATTCTTCTTAGTTGATGCCGATTTCTTGAACCGATCGTTTACCTTCTTAAGGAACGGGATATGATTGTATAGTGTTTCAAGGTTCAGCGCACTGTTGATGTTGACATTACGATTACTGGTGATGGTGTTACCAAGACTTGTTCCATCCTCAAGTTCTGTACCGCGAACCCATGTATATTTCGCGGTGTACGAAGCATCGGCATTTAGCCAATCAAAGATAGGCAGTTTGTTGAGCGGCAACTGATAAGATGCCGAAACCTGCTGCTGATAGTCAAGTGGTGTACCCCAGTTGAGTATACTCTGCTTAACCGAATCCTTCCAAGCAACATACTGGTCGGGATAGAGGTCCTTGTTGATAGGTGTATAAGGCTCTTCAATCTCAGCTCGGGTAGCCGACTGGAAGCTGAAGTGGAGATTCTTGGTAAAGTCCCAACGCAAAGAGAAATCACGATTCCACAGGAACTGTTCTGAGAAGGTTAGCGGCAGGTTCTGGTTCTCTATGCTTTCAAGATCGCGCTCCTGCAACTCATAGTAGTTACGGGTCATCTCTGTGTTGAATGCCACGCTCTGGGGCAGGTAGTTAAAGCTAAGCGATTTTGGGAAATTAAGCCACTTCGACTTACCTTTCAGTTTCTTGAACGGCTCCCATGACTTATATACTGGCGAGTAACTGTAGTTAAGTGCTCCACGCCATTGGTCTTCTTTCTCGTAAACGGTAGTCTTGCCTGATGTATTGCGATGAGAATGACTATATGAGAACGAGAAGTTAGCAGGATCGTAAGGCATGGGGTGACGCTTGGTCTTTAGTCCCCAACGCAGATTCGACAGTGAGAAGTTTGTGTTGCGCGTCTTAGTTACAGCAATGCTCTCTATACTATCGCGTTCATGCTGATTGGCAGCACTCTCCAACGCATCGCTGAGTCGCATATCAGAATCCAATGGATTATAGCGCGGACGTATTTCCTGATGACTAACCGAGTAGTAAACAGGTGCAGACACCTTGGCTTTGTCGGGGAAGAATTTACCAAGCTCAAACTGGGCTGTAACCGAATACTCTTTCTGCGTATCGGTTGAACGCTGAGTAACACTCTCCTCGAGCCCACCAAAACCATCACTGATGTATCGACCAGAAAGGTTTACTGAGCCGAAATCAGACAACTGCACATTCATAGTTCCCGATGCAGCCCATCCACCATCGTTATTACTATCCATCAATCTCAGTTCGTTAACCCAAACTTCACCCGACTTAACATCACCCGATATGTTACGCACACCAATCATCATAACCTTTACCTCGCCTAACGTTGGATTACCCAAGATACTGATCTTATTACCAGGACGATCGGGATCATAATCGCTGTAGACCTGATTATAACCACCTATACCTTGAGCCTTAGCCATATTACGGGCTTTCTTGAGATGGGTAAACACGTCAAGGTTAACGTCAAGCATATTTTCCTGAGGCCATACCATGCGTCTGTCGGCCATTGAATACTTACTATAGTCACTACGATCGGGAGTAAGCTCAAGCGGAATCTCGTACTCGTAGTAGTTGTTTTTATAGTCGCTACCCATACGCACGAACACGGCCAACTGGTTGTCCTGAAGTCTTGTAGCATCAGGCACCAGATGGTTGGCATGTACAAACATCTGCATGTGTTTATACTGGCGCAAATCGAGGTTTATGTTACGATAAACGGCCTTCGACTCACCATGCTGCAGATCCTTAACAACCATGTTCAGTGCCTGCTCATTGTTCTCAACCAACTGTGGCTGTGAGGGATCGGTGACACGACTGATGCCTGGAGGCAGGACATAGTTAACAGGTGTCTTATCGTTGTTCTCCTCGATGTTTACAGCGCTAACCTCAAGCACACCACTCTCGGCACCTGTTCCCAGACTCTGTTTATAAATACGCCACTCTCCGCGTACAAGATCGAGCGAACCAAAACGCAGTACTATCGGCTTTTGGAATCCTGACAGGAACATACGCATAAAGCGCACGCTGGTGAAATCGCTGATTGAGCCAACCTTGCGCTCATACTCTGTAAGCGGTATGCGGAACTGATACCAGTTAACGCTGGTGGTATCGCCATTACGAAGCTTAACACTGCTGGTACGCATATCAGTTATGAAGCAATCGGCTGGCGCTGCACCTTTACGATAGGCGTCAAGAATCTCGGGCGAAATGCGCACCTTGTACTGATAGTAGCGCTCGTATTCGTTCAGAGTGTAATCCTGGTTTATATCCTCTACATCTGGTCCGCTCTTGTAGCTGGTATCATACGATTCTGTCTGATCCTCGGTCTCGGGCGAGTTGCCTTGTGGGTTGTTGATGCGCTTATAACGTTCGAGAATGCTCTTGCGTTCGCTATCGAAATCAGAACCGCGGAAGTAGTGATAATCATCGCCAGCAGGGTCTTTGCGCCATGCCTGCATAATACTGTCGTTACTAACAATCGCACCAACAGAGTTTAGCCACTCATTATATGCTCCATACTGCTGTTCCTCTTCGTCAGTAAGACCATTGAAACCTGTATCCTGCTTCTTGCGCGAGCCGGTTGTAGTAGCAAAGGCGTAGGTCTGTGTTGCCTGCACGGGGATTTTTCCCCATTGGGTAGTGGTATAATTTTGACTACCGTCGACGGGCATACCACTCTCATAGAATTTCTTGCCATCACGAAGTATATCCTCGCTCACCTCACCAAGGTTAAAATAGAGGTCACCAGCATAATCAGTAGCAGTTCCTTCCTGACGTGTGTAAATAAACGGATCGAGCAGCCAGAACTCAATATATTCAATATTGGCTTGTTCGAAATCGTTGGTATCTATTTTGCGCATCATTCCTCCCCACTTGGTTTCTGGGTTAAGCAAACGACCATCGCTGTTTAGAGAGAGCGAGAGGTTATAAGGTCCACGCTCCTGTGGATAGTATGCAAGATTAAGTATTGGAAGCGTAGAGGTAGCGCCGTTATAAGTACTCTGGTCACGATTAGGATAGAGCTCTTTTACATACACCTCGCGCACATAGTGGTTCGACAGCTGATCAAGATCGCTCTTGATATGGGCAGGCGTCAGCGTTGAACTGCGACGGGTGAAGATTGGGTCTACATTATACCATGCCAACAGGGCTCGATTATAGCCGCTGGTGACACCTGTCTTATCGCCACTCTCTGTAAACATCGATGGCACACTCGACAGCGTCCACTCCTTAGGATTACTCATATCGAGATAGCTCTTGGTATTCTCGAAATCATCCACATACGATGCATTATCCTGAGTGCCACGGGCAGTACCAGCTATCAGCTGTGCGAACTCACCAGTAAACGATATGTGAGAAGGCTGCTTTACGTGCAGGAATGGTATCTTGTTAAGCATCGATGTGAGCCATTGCGACTCCTGTTTCCAGTTGACATTCAGTCCCCAGATGGTGTTGCTCAGCGGTTCTTCGCCCATGTTAACCTTCGATGTAAGTGCCTGCTCGTGAAGATGCATGATTGTACCACCAATCTGCAGACTCTTCGACAACTCATACTCCCAGTTGAGTCCCAACATCGTTTTGCGCTGCATGCCATATTCGGTATCCGACTCGAGCGATACACTTACGTTGGTACCAGCATCTATGATGCTCTGATTCAGGATTGTAACCTCACCTGCCGAGTAATCCACAGAGTAATCAGAACCCTCGTTAAGCACAACTCCACCAGCCGTTACTACCACCGAACCACGAGGAACATTATATGCGCCAAGAGAAATGACATTGGCCGACGAGCCTTTGTACTGACCTATCAGCATATACTTATCCTTCTCGGCCATGAGCTTAGCAACGGTCTTTGTACTATCGTACAATTCGCTGAAAACGTACTTCTCTGCCTCAGATACGGGAAGGCCACCGTTAACCAGCTGCTTGCGCAGATAAGCTCCAAAAGGCTCGGCTGAAGGAAGGAACACACGACCATCGCTAACAGTATACCCCTCAACAAAGTCGAAATATCCGTTGGGGTGCAGTTTATTGTTATTATCCAAGCGGTCGCAACCCAACATCTTCAGCAGTGTGGTGCTCTTTACGCGCTGATCAGGGATGTAAGTAAGATAAACGCCAGCTGTATCGCTCTGGTATTTGATATCCAGACGGAACTTGGTCTTCTCTACTCTTGAAGCCAGATAATACACGTTCTTCATCATCAGATGCCAGTTGGCCTGCTGAGGATTATTTGAAGTATTCTTCAGAGCCTTTACGTAGAGAGCCTTTGATGTTTCAGTGATGTCGGCAGCAAACTCACCTACCTTATAGGTAACGCCACCCGATGTAAACTCGAATGCAACGGCCAGAACCTGGTCAGTTTGCAGGCCAGACTTCAGTGAAATATATCCGAGCCCCTTATTGATGGTGTACTCTGATGATGTAAGCAATCGGGCACTTGCAAGCTTCTCGTAATCGCGTCCGCTCTCAAAGTCGGGGATATTAGAAAGAACCGTGTTTGTCTGATCAATATCGCGTGCATCGGCATACTGGGTAGACAGCATATTATACAGTCCATCGGTATTGTTACTTGGCACACTCTGACCACTCTCGCCAAGGTTGGCAACGGCAATAATATTACGGGTATTCGATGTAGTTCCGGTTTTATTTGTAACCCAGATTTCTATGCGGTTTATCTCGATGCTTGTGGTAATATTGGGCAGGGTTGACATAGCCTGATCATAGTGATTACGGAAGTAATGTGAGAGGAAGAAGTGGCGGTTTTCTTCATAATCGGCCACATCCATCTCAAAAGCCGTAGTCTGTGTTCCTCCCTTCGACGAAACACTCTTGGTTGTTGACTTCTTCTGCGATAGAACCGTCTGCAGTTTCAATTTTCCGAACTGCATATCTGTACGCACTCCAAACAGGCTGCTTGCGCCCTTAACCAGCGAGTTGTTTGACGGGAAGCTAACGTTCCCTGCCTCAACAAGTTTTATAATCTCGTCTTCCTTACCTTCGTACTTAAGTTTCAGGTTCTGTGAGTCGAAATCAAATGTTGCATCAGTATTGTAGTTCAGGTTCATGTTAACCTTGTCGCCCACCTTTCCGTTCAGATTCAGATTAATCTTCTCGTCAAAGTCAAAGGCTGTAGTCTTGCGGTTACGGATAGGCAGCGATGGATTGTCGGTTTTCTTTATGTTTCCGCCTATCTTCAGCTCGGCAGTTCCCTGAGTCTTTATGCGCACACCACCTGGGCCGAAAATCTTTTCGGCTGGACCCAAGTCGAAGTGCATATCCATAAAATCGAACTTATCCTTGCCTGCGTTCTTTGTGTTCTCAGCATTCTTCTTGTGGAAGAAGTCGTTAAGCGCACGCTTCTCAACCCATTGGCGATACTCCTCGGGAGTCATCAGTATGGGGGCATTGAGATAAGAGTCGCCCAGCTTTGAGCCGATGTAATATACGTTCAGCGAGTCGTCGTACTCAACTGTCTGGCGGATGTTTGGAGGCATTTTGAGGTCGATAGCCGAACTATCGAGGTCGTGAACAAGCACAGGGGCAGTTTTCTGAATGCGATAACGCGCCTTCAGAGAGTCCTGCTTCTGTGCCCACGCGCCCACGCACGCGAACAAAAAAGCCACAATAATCCCTACAATCCGCCTCAAATTAAATTATTTAATTTGTTTCAAGGCGAGTTTTACCACTTGTTCAACAGGGGCATTAGGCTGTTCCTGCAGGATTTGCAGCACAACCTTCTGGGTAGGAGCCGGGGCGAAACCAAGCATAGTAAGGGCGGCAATAGCCTCATCCTTAACCTGATTGTTAACAGGTGTCTGCATCTGTCCACCCGCAGGTATCTCGTCAGAGATTCCAAGCGTGACAATCTTGTCGCGAAGGTCAACAATAATGCGTTGGGCAGTCATCTTACCTATGCCCTTTATACCCTGTATAAGCTTTGCATTGCCTGTAGATATAGCATTACAAAGCTCTGCTACACTCATACCCGACAGCATCATTCGGGCCGTATTAGCACCAACTCCGCTAACAGTTATCAGCAAGAGAAACATCTCGCGTTCCTTCTTATTAACAAACCCATATAGCAGATGTGCATCTTCGCGAATGGCCTCGTAGACGTAGAGTTTCACTTCTTTCTTTCCTTGAATGGCGCTGAACGTGTTTAACGATATGTTCAAGCCATAACCGATTCCTGCTGCCTCAATGGTTGCTAAAGCAGGGGTTAACTCGGTCAGTTCACCCTTGATGTATTCTATCATAACTTTCAATTTTGTATATATACATTATTTTAAACGCCGAATGGTTATAATTTATTGTATTTAGATGCCAATAAGTTGCAATTTATCACAAAATGAAAGTTTTTAGATAATTTTAGCCGTCAAAATGTTATGTAATTAATATAAAAGCATTACTTTTGCAAGCGCAAACAAAGAAAATTCAAACAAACAAATAATAAAACATGAAGAAAATCAGAGCAGCCGTAGTAGGTTACGGCAACATCGGTAAGTACGCTCTCGAGGCTCTCGAGACAGCTCCCGACTTTGAAGTAGCAGGTATCGTTCGTCGTAACGGTGCTGAGAATAAGCCAGCTGAACTAGCACAGTATGACGTAGTAAAAGACATCCGCGAGCTTAAGGATGTTGACGTAGCAATCCTTGCCACCCCAACACGTAGCTGCGAGGAGTATGCTAATCAGATTCTGCCTCTGGGCATCAACACAGTCGACTCTTTCGATATCCACACACAGATTCGTGGCTATCGCGAGCGCCTGATGAAGCTGAACAAGGAGACAAACACTGTTAGCGTTATCGCAGCAGGATGGGATCCAGGTTCCGACTCTATCGTACGTACACTTATGCAGAGCTTGGCTCCAAAGGGTCTGAGCTATAGCAACTTCGGTCCTGGTATGTCAATGGGCCACAGCGTTTGCGTACGCTCAAAGGAGGGCGTTAAGAACGCACTTTCTATGACTATTCCTCTTGGCGAGGGTATCCATCGTCGTATGGTTTACGTTGAGCTTGAGGATGGTGCTAAACTCGAAGAGGTAACAAAGGCTATCAAGGCCGATCCATACTTCGCAAGCGACGAGACTCACGTTTTCCAGGTTGAGAGCGTTGACGATGTTCGTGATATGGGTCACGGTGTAAATCTGGTACGCAAGGGTGTGAGCGGTAAGACTCAGAACCAGCGTCTTGAGTTCAATATGAGCATCAACAACCCAGCACTCACTGGTCAGGTACTTGTTAACGTGGCTCGTGCTTCAATGCGCCTTGAGCCAGGATGCTACACTATGATTGAGATTCCTGTAATCGATATGCTTCCTGGTGACCGTGCCGATTTAATTGAACACCTTGTTTAATATATTGTGAACATAGCGATTTTCGTTTCTGGCAGTGGTACAAACTGCGAGAACCTGATAAAATATTTTGCTGGCTCCGAGAACGTAAATTGCGCTCTCGTAGTCAGCAATAAGTTTGATGCCTACGCATTAGTTCGTGCTGAGAACCTTGGCGTTCCTACAGCAGTCACCCCAAAAGCCGAGCTTAACAATCCTGATGTAATGATGCCATTACTCAAGAAATACGGCATCGACTTTATCGTATTGGCAGGCTTCTTGCCTTTGGTACCAAGCTTTCTTATCGATGCCTATCCACACCGCATCATCAACATCCACCCTGCCCTATTGCCCAAGTACGGCGGCAAAGGCATGTGGGGCCACCATGTACACGAGGCCGTGAAAGAAGCTGGTGAAACCGAGACCGGCATGACTGTTCATTGGGTAACACCCGTATGCGATTCAGGCGAGATTATCGCCCAATACAAGGTAGCTATTTCTCCCAATGACACTGCCGATGACATCGCCGAGAAAGAGCACCAACTGGAAATGAAATACTTCCCCAAAGTTGTTGAGGAAGTATTAAAGAAACTTTGATTTGCATTGGAATTTATTCCCACGTTGGGAATGAAATGTTCCCTAGTTGGGAATGAATTGTTCCCTAGTTGGGAATAAAGAATTCCGTTATTGGGAATGGTTTTGGTCATTTCTTTGGCAGATTCTGTGATGTTATGAATGAGTTTTTTTAAAGTTTTACGAAAAAAACTCTCATCTCTCACATAATCTTCTGAAACGCCTATGTACAAAGGGCTTGCGGGGTGTGAGAGATGTTTGAAATCCCTCCCTAATCTCCACTATCGCTGAAGGCCTGTGTTTATGAGGGTTTTGAGAGATTATGTGAGAGATGAGAGAAAAAAAAGCGCTGTAGAAATCAATCTACAGCGCTTTTCAGAATCTCGGAGAGTGTAGGATGGATGTGGACCATATCGGCGAGTTCGGCGATAGTGGTGTGTTTACACATCAGCACACTTACTTCTTGGACAATGTCGGCTGAATGAGCGCCATAAGCGTGACAACCAAGTATGAGACCATCAGGCGAAACAAATAGTTTCAACATACCTTCGGTTTCATTCATAGCCATGGCTTTTCCATTGGCACGCCAGAATGACTTTTTGCACTCGTAGGCGAGGCCTTGCTCCTTAAGCTGATTCTCTGTAGGACCAACACAGGCTGCCTCGGGTTGGGTGAATATCGCAGCAGGCATGATGCTGAAATCGATTGCATCCTTCTTACCTATAATATGGTTCACAGCACGGATGGCTTGCATCTCTGCGGCATGAGCCAGCATCTGACGACCATTGACATCGCCGATGGCATAGATGCCATTCACGGTTGTCTTAAAATTCTCATCAACAGTAACACCTTTGCGCTCGTCGTATTCAATACCGGCATTGGCAAAGTCGGCTTGCACACGAGACTTTCTGCCTGTAGCCATCAGAATCACATCGGCATCAATATCTGCAATGTTCTCTACAGCTGTCTTCATCTTGAAGGTGATGCCTTGCTTTTCCAGATACTTGCGCAAGCGTTTGGCGATATCGCTATCAAGAGCTGGTAAGCATTCTTTAAGATACTCGATTACCGTTACCTCAGAACCAAAGCGATTGAACACAGAGGCGAATTCCATTCCAATAACTCCTGCACCGATAATGGTGAGACGCTTGGGAAGGGTTTCCAACTGAAGCAAACCTGTAGAATCAACCACACGAGGATCATCACAACCCTTGATGGGAAGCCATTTTGTTTCAGAACCAGTGGCAATAATAATGTTATCAGCTGTATAGTCGCCAACGGTATGAGCATCTGCAAACACGCCCTTCTCACGAACTAGTGTGATATTAGGATGCGAAAGAATGCCCTCAACGCCCTGACGAAGTTGGGCTACAACTGCTGCCATACGCTCACGGGCTTCATCAAAAGTGGAGCTATGCACGTAAGTCTTAGTTGGAATACAACCCACATTAAGACATGTACCACCAACCTCAGAGCCCTCGAAGATAACAACCTTCAGGCCTTTCTTGGCTGCATATTCAGCGGCGCGGTAACCGCCTGGGCCCGCGCCGATGATAATCAGATCAGTTTTGTTCATTCTTCAACTGTTTATAAGTCGTAACAGGATGCTTGGCTGCGAGTACATCGTCAACACGTCCGATAGGTGTAGTGTGAGGAGCCGACTTAACCTCATCGGGGTTAGTCTTAGCCTCCTCAGCTATCTGGCGCATCACTTCGATAAAGCTATCGAGCGTCTCCTTACTTTCATTCTCCGTAGGCTCAATCATCAGAGACTCGTGGAAGAGCAATGGGAAGTAGATGGTAGGTGCATGATAGCCATAATCGAGCAAGCGTTTGGCCACATCCATTGTGGTAACACCTGTTGACTTATCCTTCAAGCCATCGAACACGAACTCATGACAACAGATAGTGTCGATAGGCAACTCGTAAACATCCTTCAGGCACTCTTTGATATAGTTGGCGTTGAGCACAGCAAGCGGTCCAACCTCCTTTACATGCTCGCGACCGAGTGAAAGAATGTAGGCATATGCACGCATCATCACGCCATAGTTGCCGTGATAGGGCGACACGAAGGGGAAGCAATCCTGCAATCCCTCGCGAACACCTACAGGACCAGAACCAGGACCGCCGCCACCATGAGGCGTTGAGAAGGTCTTATGCAGATTGATGTGCATTACATCGAAGCCCATATCGCCAGGACGACAAGCGCCAAGCATAGGATTCAAGTTAGCACCATCGTAATACATCAATCCACCGCAGTCATGTATGAGTTTTGCAATCTCTGGGATACGGGTCTCGAAAAGGCCGAGGGTATTAGGATTGGTCATCATCATAGCAGCAATCTCCTTACCTTGTTCAGACACGATACGCTGCAGATCCTCGAAGTCAACCTGACCGTTGGCCAGTGATTTTACCTCAACAATCTCCAATCCGCATACTGCTGCCGAGGCAGGATTAGTACCATGTGCGCTATCAGGTACAATCACCTTTTTACGCTGCATGTCACCACGCTGGCGATGATAGTTATCGATAGTCATCAGTCCTGTCAACTCACCATGGGCACCAGCATATGGCTTAAAGGTGAAGTGAGCCAAACCAGTAAGCTCGCAGAGCGATTTCTCCAATAGTGATACCAAAGCCAAAGCACCCATCACCGTCTTCTGAGGCTGCTCTGGATGCAGATTCTGGAACTGAGGCAGAGCGGCCATCTCCTCGTTGATTTTAGGATTGTACTTCATGGTACAAGAGCCCAACGGATAGAAGCCGGTATCTACACCAAAGTTATTATTCGACAGATTGGTATAGTGGCGCACCACGGTAAGCTCGTCGCACTCAGGAAGTTCAGCATCCTCAGCACGCTTCATCGAAGCAGGTATCTCGTAACTGCCATAGTTATTCTTTGGCAGACTGTATCCTTTGCGGCCCTCCTTTGAGAGTTCAAAGATCAGATTTCCATATAGTCGGTTGTTCATACGGCAGCAATCTTTACGAGGTTATCAATTTCTTCCTTAGTACGCTTCTCAGTAACAGCGAAGAGGATACCATCGGCAAACTTAACGCCACCAAGGAATCCGGCATCGACGAAACGCTTCTGCAATGCATCAACATCGCCGTCGTACTTCACATAGAACTCATTGAAGAAAGGCTGATTGTAAACCAGATGGAACTTACCTGTTTCAACAAGTTTATCACAGAGATAGTGAGCTCCTGCATACGATAGCTCAGCAGCCTCTTTCACGCCCTGTTTTCCCATCAACGAGAGATAGATGGTAACAAAGAGCGCCATCAGACTCTGATTCGAGCAGATATTTGATGTTGCCTTCTGGCGACGGATATGTTGCTCGCGAGCCTGAAGGGTAAGCACGAAAGCACGCTGGTCGCGATTGTCCTTGGTCATACCCACGATACGACCAGGCATCTTACGAATCAACTTCTCTGTGCAACACATATAGCCCACATAAGGACCACCAAACAACATAGGAATACCTAACGACTGACCATCGCCAACAGCAATATCAGCGCCCCACTCGCCAGGAGTCTTGAGCACAGCCAGGTCGGCTGCCACACTATCCATAATGAATAGTGCCTTATGCTCATGACAAGTATCGGCAAAGCCTGTGAAGTCTTCAACTATACCATAAACATTGGGCTGCTGAACTATGACACCAGCAACACTGTCGAAGTTGGCTGTTGTGAGGTCGGTAACACCATCTTTGAGAGGTATCGTTACCAGTTCGATGCCCTGATGAAGGGCATAGGTGTCAAGAACCTTGCGTGTCTTGGGATTCAAGCCCTCAGAGACCAACACCTTATTAACTTTCTTACCAGCAGCCACAGCCATCATCATAGCCTCGGCACAAGCAGTTGTGCCATCGTACATTGATGCATTACTGATGTCCATACCTGTAAGCTCAGCCATCATGCTCTGATATTCGAAGATATAGTGCAACGTGCCTTGAGATATCTCAGCCTGATACGGAGTGTAAGAGGTTAGAAACTCTGAACGCTGCAACAGGCTGGGCACCGCCGATGGCATATAATGATCGTAAACGCCAAAGCCGGCAAAGCAGGTGAGCTGCTGGTTCTGCGAACCCAGTTTCTCAAACAATTGGCGCACTTCCATCTCGCTCATCTCCGAAGGCAACTTGTAATCGCCCTTAAAGCGGATGCTATCAGGAATCTGGGCGTAGAGTCCGTCGAGGTCTTTAACCCCGGCCTTCTCCATCATCGCCTGCAAGTCGTCGCTTGTATGCGGAAAATACTTATAATCCATAATCTAATTAATTTTTGCAACGGACTACAGGACTAACACGACTATTTATAAGATTCTCAATAAAAAAGTCCTTAAGTCCTGTAGTCCGTTGCTGAAATTACTTCTCACAGAAAGCGGCGTAAGCCTTGGCGTCCATGAGGGCATCGAGCTCTGACTTATCGCTGAGTTCTACCTTGATGATCCAGTTCTCAAAAGCATCCTGGTTGATTAGCTCTGGCTGATCCTCAAGAGCCTCGTTTACCTCAACTACTTTACCACTGACTGGTGAGAACAAATCGCTGGCAGCCTTTACACTCTCAACGGCTCCAAACTCCTCGCCGGCCTCAACATCGTCATCAACATCGGGCATATCAACATACACCACATTTCCCAGAGCGTTCTGGGCATAGTCTGTGATACCGATAAAACCAAAATCACCTTCTACTCTTACAAATTCGTGTGACTCTGAGTAGTAGAGTCCTTCAATTACTTTTGCCATATAGTTTTATACTTTTTAATTATTACATTTTCTATTTTTTGTAGCTCTTGTTATAGAACTGCTTCTTAACCACCTTGCCTGGGAACACTTTTTTGCGGATCTGTATCTGCACCTCGGTATCGAGTTTAGAATAAGCAGTATCTACAAGTGCCATGCACACGCTCTTATCTGACGACAGGGTGTGGTAGCCAGTAGTAACCTCACCGATAGGCTCACCTTCCATGTTAAGTACGGTGTAACCATGACGTGGGATAGCCTTGTCGAAGAGTTCAATACCAACAAGTTTCTTTGCTGGTCCCTCAGCCTTCTGCTTGGCAAGAGCCTCCTTACCGATAAACTCAGCCTTATCGAGTTTAACGAACATACCAAGGCCTGCCATAATCGGAGTGATGTCAGCAGAGAGCTCATCGCCATAAAGAGGCAGACCGACCTCAAAGCGCAGTGTATCACGACAACCTAGTCCGCAAGCCTGAACACCTGCAGCAATCAGTTTATCCCAGCACTCGTTGATGTACTCATGCGAGCCGTATATCTCAAATCCATCCTCGCCTGTATATCCTGTACGAGAGATGATGACATCGCCAATCGTCTTGCAGGTGTAGAATGTCATCTCTGCGCATGGGATACCAAGAACTGTCTCAACTGTATGTTCTGCCTCAGGGCCTTGAACGGCTATCTGACCATAGTAGTCACTACGGTTCTGCAGGTCAATATCGAATCCTTCGGCCTTCTCCTGCATCCACGCCCAATCCTTATCGATATTGGCAGCGTTGATGACAAGGAAAAAGTCGTTCTCGCCCATCTTGTATACCAGCAGGTCGTCGACAGTACCACCATTCTCGTAGCACATCATACCATAGTATATCTTACCTACGGGTGCGCCAGCGATATCGTTGGTGAAAATATGCTGCACGTAGCGCTCAGCATCCTTGCCCTTAACTGTAACCTCGCCCATGTGCGATACATCGAACAGTCCTACATGCTCGCGAACAGCAGTATGCTCGGGTGCTATACCTGCACTCTGGTACAGTAAGGGCATATCAAAGCCGCCAAACTCCACCATCATAGCGCCAAGCGAAATATGCTTGTCGTAAAGACAAGTACGCTTGGTTTTCACAAATATTTCTTGTTTTATTGCCATAGATTATTGTTGTTTTATTGTTATTGTATTAAGTGAATAAAGTCTTGTTTAAGATAAGTCTGCTCAATTTCCTCTATCCCAGCCACCTGTTCCTCAGTAAGCACCAGATCACCGTCGCATAGTGTGTCGCGTATCTTCTGTTTTATTTCATCGAGCGAGAGCGAGGTGTGATCTTTAAGCAGGGTTATGCGTTGCCTAACACTTTGTATTCCTTTCTTTTCAAGTTTCTCGGCACTTGGAGTGATAGCGTTCAGCATGTGTTGCATATTTGTGTCGTAGAGCATGGTGCTATGAACAATGCTACGTCCAGGCAACTGATAGAATGCCGTTCCGCAAACCTTTCGGTCGCCAATCATGATGTCGTTATGGGCGGTACTGGTGGCACTAACACCTATCTTGTGCAAGGCCAACTGTATCATAGTAACAAAGCGATTGAAGGTAAAGCCAACGTTGTCGCCATCGGTAACCATCGACAACATCAGGTTGTCCATATCAGCATATACGCATCCACCGCCACTTTTCCTTCGAACTACACGTATATCATGCTCGCGACAATACTCCAGATTAACTTCGTTTTCTACTACCTGATTTCGCCCAAAGATTACGGTTGGGGCAACTTGCCACATAAAAAAGCAATCGGGCTCTTGCAGATGCCGCGCTACATACTCCTCCATCGCCAGATAAAACGACAGCTGGCGATTTTCGTTGGTAGGCAAGGCGATATATTTCATATGTAAAGTACAGAAGTTAAAACCTCTGCAAAAATATGAAGATTTTATGTAACCGCCAAACTATTTCCTCTAAATTTTACTAAAATCTTTCATTGTCCGCCCAGGCGTTCGAAGTATGGGATTATGTCGTCCCACGTCTTGAAGGTATCAGAGCCGAATTGTATCAACGTAGCCATACCATCAACCTTCTGAGTATCAATCAGATAGTCGCCATAAAGCAGGTTCAACTGATTGGTAAAAATGGTATGAGCATAAGCAGGTACGTTTATGTACTCGTAAAGCCATGCATTAACATCGGCATAGTGCTGGGCATCAACAGGTGCCGGAGCCACGAAGTACAACTGGTATGTTTCAAGCAGCTGGCGGATGGCTTTTTGCGACGAGCTGAGAGGCTTGCCATACTGATCGATGAGAGCACGGGTGCTGATGTATACTATCGGGCGTTCTCTTCCCTCCTGCTTATCGCTAATCCAGCGTATAACCGGCACTACCGAGTGCATGAACGAGTTGTCGTTCATACGATGTTCGCCATGGAATCGTACTGCCTGGGGATAGTGTTCGCGGAACAGATCATAGGTATTTACAGTGGTATCCTCATCGCCAAAGAGTCCCCACACGCGATGCTGTTCTTCGTCGTCGATACCATCGAAACAACGGTCGGTAATATCCTTATACTCCTTAACCAAAGCCTTGGTTACAATAAAATCCTGCACACCATCCTGACGAGGGTTCTGAAAGTGCTGGGCACCTATCATACCATGCTCTTTCATTGTGTCGCCCATACGCAGCGCAGGGTTCACAAGAATACGGTCGTATCCTCGCAACATCTCAGCATACATGCCACCCATCGAGGTTCCGATGATAAGGTCGGGCCTTTCGGTTTCGCATACATTATTTAATAATGTGATTGCCTCCTCCGGATGAATTGGAATATCTGGAGCTATTACTGTGGCCTGAGTCAGGACCTCACGTATACGTGTAACCGTGCCTGACTGCCCTGACGAAGCGAAGCCGTGCACATACAATACCTTTTTACCTTTAAATAAATCCATCATGGTGCAAAATTACAAAAATAATGCGAATTTATTTGCTCGAAACGAAATAATTTGTATCTTTGCATGCAGAAACCATAATAACAAACTTTATTAAAACTAAGGAATTATGAAAAAGTATTTAGCAGAAATGGTAGGCACTATGGTGCTTGTACTGATGGGCTGCGGCGTTGCCGTTAGTCTGGGTTGTGATCCTGTAAACAACATTCCCGCTGTTGTAGGTACTGCTTTCGCCTTCGGACTTTCAGTGGTAGCTATGGCTTACACCATCGGTGGTATCAGCGGTTGCCACATTAATCCAGCCATCACATTAGGTTGCTTCCTCAGCGGCAGAATGAGTGGTAAGGATTGTGGAATGTACATGCTCTTCCAGGTTATCGGTGCTTTCATCGGTTCATTGCTGCTGTATATACTTACCGAGAATGTTCCAGGTCTTGAGGGCACAGGTGCTAACGACCTGCAGGTAAATGTAAGTGTTCTGGGCGGACTGCTTGCCGAGATTATATTCACCTGTGTATTCGTACTTGTTGTTCTTGGAGCTACAGCCAAGACAAACGGCGCTACCAACAACTTTGCTGGTCTAGCCATCGGTCTGTCGCTCATTCTTGTACACCTTGTGTGCATCCGCTATACAGGCACATCAGTTAACCCAGCCCGCTCTATCGCTCCTGCCATCTTCGAGGGAGGCACAGCACTGGCTAATCTTTGGATATTCATCGTTGGCCCATTTGTTGGTGGTGCTTGTGCTGCCGGCATCTGGAAACTCATCGATACCGAGAAGTAAAATTTATATAAATCAAAATAGTGAACAAAACAAACAACGGACTTTTTAGAGTGAACGGCGCCAACTATATGGTGCCGTTCATATTGATTACCACTCTCTTCTTCCTTTGGGGATTTGCCAGAGCTATTCTCGACGTTCTGAACAAACATTTCCAGAACGAGATGCATATCTCTATCACCCAGTCGTCGCTCATACAGGTAACCACCTATATGGGATACTTCTTGATGGCAATTCCCGCAGGACTATTTATCAACCGCTTCGGCTATCGCCGTGGCATAGTATTCGGACTTATTCTCTTTGCGCTCGGCTCGTGGCTCTTTGTGCCATGTACAGAGGCAGGCACACTCGATGCATACCTATTTGCACTGTTCATAATCAGTGTAGGTCTGGTATTCCTTGAAACAGCAGCCAATCCATACGTAACAGAACTTGGAGGCAAGGAGACAGCTTCAAGCCGTTTGAACCTCTCACAGTCGTTCAACGGTCTGGGATGTCTGTTTGCTACATTTGCTGTTGGACAGTTTCTGTTTAGCAGTGATGGTGGAAATGTTGAGATTCCCTACGTAATTCTTGGTTTCGTAGTATTTCTTATCGCCATCGTCTTTACCAGAGTCAAGCTGCCTGAGATAAAACATAACGACGGACTAGCCGAGAAGGCAAAATACGGTCGCGACCCACTAAAACGCATCTGGCGCCGCAAATTCTTTGTCTACGGACTCATCGCTCTGCTATCGTACGAGATTGCAGAAATCTCCATCAACAGCTATTTTATCAATTATGTAACTGGTATGGGATGGATGGACGACCGTACAGCTTCTATGGTTCTCACCGGGGCGTTGGCATTCTTCATGGTGGGCCGTTTTGGCGGCAGTTTCATCATGCGCTGGATTCCTGCCGAGAACATGCTGCTCATCTGTGGATGCGGATGTGTGGCCTGCATCATGCTTGTACTAATGAACTTCGGTAAAATCTCCATGATCGGTCTGCTGGGCAACTACCTTTTCGAGGCAGTAATGTTCCCAACAATATTCTCGCTCGCTGTTCGTGGCATGGGATCGCTCACTAAGAGTGCTTCAAGCATTCTTATGATGACACCTGTTGGAGGATGCGGATTCCTGCTGGTAGGCGTCATTGCTGATGCCACCGACATGGTTGTGCCATTCATCATCCCCCTACTCTGCTACATCGTAGTAGGTCTTTACGGATTCGGCCTCTCCGTACACCGCGAAGAGAAACCAAATGAAGTTTAATAAGAAAAATCTTTGTAAGGGCAGCGATTTTACTGCATAAACTCATCAAATATTGAGAATATGTATCCGGCCTTGTTGCGTGCAGGCACGGGTTCGGACTCTACGATATCGGACACCTTCGACTCGAAGCAGTGTCCGTTTTCGTCGTAATAGTAGCGCATCTCCATCTCCTCGCCCTCTGCATATCCTTGATTGTAGATAAATACAACGCTCTGAGTATCTGGTTTGGGGTCTAAGAGATACTCCTCGTAGGTCTCACCATACATCGACTCGGTCTTCTCGCTGATGAAGTAGTATCTCTGATATGGGCTGGGCTTCTGAATATGCTCGTAATAGCACTTCAGAAGGGTTGTTACAGGTGGGAAATCCTCGCTCTTCTGGTCGTGGATGGTTATCTCTATATCGTTCTTCAGTCCACCGTCCTTGTCGTTCTCGGCTATCTTCTGTTTAGCCTTTGCATAGGCGGCACGAATATCCTTAAGAAGTTTAGCCTTTGGCGTGCTCGATGGATAGTGCGCGCTGCCAAGTTCAGGATATGGCAGCTCTGTGTTCAGCAGAAGATCAAACAGGCCCTTGTGCTTGTTACCTTGCGCCAGTTCACTTTTCCAATCGTTCCACGAGTGGCTCTCGGGTGTGGCCTCCTGATCCTGTACCTTATGCTTCTGTTCTATGCAGTTACCCTTGGCATCGTAGTAATAGCGCGTCTCGACCTTGAATCCGGCATGCGTTTCAGCCTTCATAAACGCGAAGAGCAGATGGCCCTTCACTGGGTCGAACAGATACTCGCGATAGTTGGTATGACCATCGGCCATCCAGTTTACCGACATGAAATAGCACACAGCCTTACCCGTGATGCCCTGTTCGCTATCGCCGCCGATACGGTCGAAGTAGAATTGCGTATCGGTATCCTCCTCAGGAGTGTATTCGTCACCAGGCGCCCCCATTTCTATCTGGCGTATATGCACAGTATGAGCAGCCTTACCGTCCTGCACCATCTTGGCCACCTTTTGTTTGGCCTGTGCATAAACTTGGCGGATGTGTTTTATCTGGTCTGTCTTAGTCTGGGCGTGCAGTGCCATACCGACTGCAAGTAAACATACTACTATAAGTGCTTTTTTCATGATGCTTTGATGATTTAAAATATTGTTTTAGGAATATATGAGAATATCTACTACCGTCACGACATCGCCAGCGACTTTGAATCTTACGTCGAAATTCAGGAATGGCATACCGTAGATGCGGTTGGGGTCGTCGTGATAGCGCGGACGGGGGTCTTGGGCTAGTGTGGCCTTCAGGGATTCAATCTGGTCGGCAGGTATTTTGACGGCCAAATCGTCTGGCAGTACCACTTGTAGGGGCTGCCATTCTGTGCGATCCACAAAGCCACTGCGTGCCTCTGGATGAGCATCGGCATAGGCCACGTAGGGCTTGATGTCGTAGATAGGTGTGCCGTCCATCAGGTCGGCTCCACGAACGTAGATAACCGGACCAAGTTTGGAATCGTTCTCTACTCTATCGAATTTTACGCACGACAAACCGAGATTATTGGGACGGAATGGCGAACGTGTTGCAAACACGCCCATGCGCTGATTACCGCCCAATCGAGGCGGACGCACGGTGAGACTCTTTTCTGCATCGCGGTTGGCCGAAAACTCCCAGACCAGCCACAGAAAATCGAAACCGTCGATACCACGTACGGCATCCATCTGGCGGTATTCGGGTTCGAAGACGATACGCCCCGTCAGGTCGGGAACGAGACCGCTCTGACGGGGAATACCAAACTTTGTGCTGAATGGCGATTCGAAATGCGCTATCGGCTGTATCTCCATCCGCAACTATTAATATTTGAATTCAAAATCCTCGAGTATGCATATCGACTTATCCTTGGTGTCGGACGAGAACTTGAAGAAGATGGCATGCTTGCCAGTATACTGTGCCAACTCGGGCAGGTCGACGGTGAGGTCGGTAGAGTTCTGCACCATGTGAGATGTTATTGGGAACGAACCGATAAGCTTTCCACCCTGACTCTCCCAAGGACGGTCGATCATAACGTCAACCTTACCCTCAACACCCTGTGGAGTAACTCTAATCTTCATGTGCAGATTCTCCTTGCCGCTGGTCTCGGTAAAGTTGAAGTACTTGTAACCTACGATAGAACCATCGGTATTGTTGATAACGCGGTTGGTATTGTTCTTCAGGTCGTAAGGCTCGTCAAAATTGCTGTCGGTGCCATACGATACCTCAACGTACGAGCCAGAGAATATGTTGTTTGGCCAATCGTGTACGGCAACCTTCGGACCGGTAAGCCAGCAAGCGATACCTGCAGAGTGGCGCTCAAGTGGGTTAAGTCCGTCGGTGGCAAAACCCTCGGAGTTATACTCACCCTCGCTGATCTCAACCTTGCCGCCTTTGCCTTCCTGCACCTTTACCTCGATTGGTGCAACCATGGCCTGACGAGCATACTCGTCGGTGCCGGTCTGGCGATGATAGAACACATACCACTTTCCGTTAATCTCGCAGATAGATCCGTGGGTGTTACCATCCACTACGCCCGATGCGATGGTGTCGCCCTTCTCATTTATCTCGCGACCACGTGCATCGATGATTGTTCCGCCGTAAGTCCAAGGGCCAAGAGGATTGTCGCTATAACAATAAGCCAGAGTGTAGTTGGATGTAGGCAGACCAAACTCACCATCCTTGGTGAAGCGGCTGTAAATAAATACATATTTATCTTTTATCTTACGGATACTTGATGCCTCGAAGAAGCTGAATATTCCCGGCTCGTTACGACCAGAAATCATTCCGTCGACAACCTGTGTGCCAGGCTTTACGGTGCACATCGTGGCAGGATCAATCTCGGCGGCGTATGAATGCTCAAAGCCCCAATAGCCGTAAACCCTTCCATCGTCGTCAACAAACACGGCGGGGTCGAAACCATAAATACCAGTAACCTGATTAGCGTCATCGTCTTTCCAGTTGCACACCCTAAATGGACCATCAGGACGATCGCTCTTTGCTATCAGACCATTGCGATAGCCAGTCTGGTCGTTGGGGAAAAGGTAATATGTCTTCTTGCCATTACTGTCGTTTACCAGAGTTACATCAGGAGCATACAGCACATCGGCAGTCTTAGCCGAGTCGAATGGCTCGCCCTTGGCATTCTTGTTTACCACAAGGATTACTCCATCGTAGCGCCAGTTGCTCAGATCCTCGACAGGAGCCGACCAAACTACCTGGTCGCGACCGCAATAGGCAGTCTTCAGGTCGTCGTGCGAACCATAAATATATACGCGCTGCTTGCCAGGGTGGTCAGGATCATCGAACACATACGGTTCGCCGTCGGGTATATGCTCCCACAGGGGCAGATATGGGTTACCTACGGTGGTAAGCTTATTGCTTGCCGTTTCTGGTTGATGGGTGCACGATGTTGCCATTGTTAGGCAGCATACAGCAGCGATAGTCGCACTCAGCACTTTCTTCTTCATTTGCTATGTAATTGTTAGGTTTTGATTTCTTGCTTGCAAATATACAAAAAAAGTGTGAAAGTGTACACATTATACCCCAAAAAATTAATAATGGCAACATCGTTACGCCATTTTAAAACATTAAAGCATGAAAAAAATCCCCGCCATTTGGCGAGGATTAATTATTTATTTTAATCGATTAACGATTAGCACTGAGCGAGCTTACCGTCAGAACCGAGTACGTTCACAATCTTGTGGATGTACATCTTCTTCATGTTCTCACGAGCTGGCTTCAGGTACTGGCGAGGATCGAAGTGATCGGGGTGCTCAGCCAGGTACTTACGGATAGCAGCAGTCATAGCCAGACGAGAGTCAGAGTCGATGTTGATCTTGCAAACAGCGCTCTTAGAAGCCTCGCGGAGCTGCTCCTCGGGGATACCTACTGCGTCGGGCAGGTTACCACCGAACTTGTTGATAGTGTCAACCTCGTCCTGAGGAACTGAAGAAGAACCGTGAAGAACGATGGGGAATCCAGGAAGCTTAGCCTCGATCTCGTGCAGAACGTCGAATGCGAGTGGAGGAGGAACGAGCTTACCAGTCTTGGGGTCACGTGTGCACTGCTCGGGCTTGAACTTGTAAGCACCGTGAGAAGTACCGATAGAGATAGCCAGTGAGTCGCAACCTGTGCGTGTAGCGAAGTCGATAACCTCCTCAGGCTTTGTGTAGTGGCTCTCCTCAGCTACTACCTCATCCTCAACACCAGCCAGAACGCCGAGCTCAGCCTCAACAGTTACATCGAACTGGTGAGCGTACTCAACAACCTGCTTTGTCAGAGCGATATTGTCCTCGTAAGGCAGTGAAGAACCGTCGATCATCACTGAAGAGAAGCCCATGTCGATACAATCCTTACAGAGCTCGAAGGTGTCACCGTGGTCAAGGTGCAGAACAATCTCAGGATGCTCACAGCCGAGCTCCTTAGCGTAAGCTACAGCACCCTCAGCCATGTAGCGCAGGATAGTAGCGTTAGCATAGTTGCGAGCGCCCTTAGAAACCTGCATGATAACTGGAGACTTTGTCTCAACGGCAGCCTGTACGATAGCCTGCATCTGCTCCATAGTGTTGAAGTTGAAAGCTGGAATAGCATAGCCACCGGCTACTGCTCTCTTAAACATCTCGCGAGTATTTACGAGACCTAAATCCTTGTAATTAACCATATTGTTTATAATTTAAAAATGTGAAAAATCCAACTTAACGCCTGCAAAGTTACTAAAAAGTAGTGAAAAGTGGATAGTGAATGGTAAAAAAATGCAGAACCAAAACCTATTTTTTGTATTTATTTACATTAACAGGATAGTTAAGTGCATTTTTTGCAAAATTCACTTTTCACTTTTCACCAATAATATTTTCTTACCTAGACAAGTGTATGCTCGTCGAAGTACCTCTGTACGTCTTCTTTGTAGTTGTCGGAGATAGGAATCTGCACGCCGTTGAACACAATGCGGAATCGCTCTACCAGCGGTGTCTCGGTCATGTGAACGATAAACGAGCGGTGTGTGCGCAGGAACTCTGGTCGAGGCAGATATTCCTCAAGTTTCTTCATCGACATCAGCGACATTACCTGATCGCCATTCTTAAGATAGAAACGCACATAATCCTTCAATCCCTCAACATACAGAATATCATCCAGACATACTCGCTGCAGCTTGTAATCACTCTTCACAAACATAAAGCGGTCACGACGATGTGCATCCTGGCGCTGTGCCACCGAGAACCACTCAAGTGCCTTGTCGGTAGCCTTCAGGAAATCGTTGTACGAAATAGGTTTAAGCAAATAGTCGAGTGCACTTACTCTGAAACCTTCGATAGCATACTGTGGGAATGCGGTAGTAAAGATTATCCGGGTTTCTTTTGGAAGAATCTTAGCAAACTCGATGCCGCTCAACTCTGGCATCTGAATGTCAAGGAACAACAGTTGTACTGGGTTTTCACGCAGGTGTTTCATTGCCTCAACGGCACTGCTATAGGTACCAGCAAGACTCAAATAAGGTGTTTTTTTTGCATAGCTCTCAAGCAGACCTGCTGCCAGAGGCTCATCATCGATAATAGCACAAGTAATAATCATAATTGTATGTGGATTGTTGATGTATAAATACTTCCGTCGTCAGATACACCTTTCTTCCAGGTGTAACGTCCAGGATAAGCCAGATCCAGTCGGCGCTGCACCTGACTCAGTCCGATACCATGACCACTGCGGTCCTGGTTTGTCTTCGGATAGTTCGAATTCTCAATACTAAAAGTTATCTCATCGCAGATGGCTACGATGTTAATGTGTACAAAACTATGTTTAGTGGGGCTGATGCCGTGTTTGAATGCATTCTCGATAAGCGAAATGAAGATCAGCGGTGCTATTTTCATAGATGGGTTGCCTATCTGTGGCACGAATGTCACGTCGACATTACCCGACAGCCTTATCTTCATAAGGTTAATGTAATTCTCGATAAACTGCACCTCGTCGCACAGCATCACCTCGTTCTCCTGATTGTCGTAAAGCATGTGTCGCAGCATCTTCGACAACTGCTGAATGGCATCCTGCGCACGCTCCTGGTCGATGGCGGTAAGTGCGTAGATATTGTTCAGCGTGTTAAGCAGGAAGTGCGGGTTTATCTGCGAGCGCAGGTTCAGGTATTCGCTTTGGGCACGTGCAGCCTCACTCTCCTGCAGTTTCTGTGCAGCGGTGACATATCGGCGTGCCAGCGCCAGCGCAGTAGAACCAGCGGCAAAGATGGCCAGATTCAAGATGTTGCGCAGCGTACGGGTAAAGTCGTCGATTGCGTCGAGATGCCTGCCTGGCACGGGATAAACGGTGTTGACATAATCCATCCAGTAGTGCAGTGTTATTCCTAACACAGTTACCAGTATCAGGTTTATCAGCAGGTCGTAGCGGTGCTTTCCGGCCACGAAGAACTTAGGTGCCAGATACAGGTAGTTAAGATAGAACACAATCATCAGGAAAAGCGGGTCCATGCAGTACATCAGGTACTGTTCAAACGTAATTCCAGTGCCTCTCCAGTATGTAAGAGGCGACAGGAACATGAATGCCCATAGTGCCAAGTGGCATGCACCGGCCAGATGTTTGTTTATTGTAAAGACCTCACTCATGACGAATAGCTTCAATCGGGTCCATGTTTGCTGCTTTCTGTGCAGGGATATATCCGAACAGCACTCCGATGAACACGCACACCAGGAACGATACATAGATACTCCATGCTGGTACGCTCGATGGGAAGCCGAACGACGCCACAAACGTGCTGGCGCCCACGCCTACCATCACTCCTATCAGTCCTCCCGTTACGGATATCAGCACACTCTCAATCAGGAACTGCAGCGAGATTACCGGACCTGTTGCTCCAACGGCCATGCGCAGACCGATCTCCTTGGTACGCTCGGTTACCGAAACCAGCATGATATTCATAATGCCGATACCAGCCACCAACAGCGAGAACGCTGCTGCCACAACAAGTATTATGGTAACGGTGTCCATCGTACTCGACATGGTCTCCATCATCTCCGCCTGTGAGCGAATAGTAAAGTCATCGTCGGCATCGTCCTTCAGCTTATGATTATCGCGCAATATCTGGGTGAGTTCTTCAATAGCGGCATCGCTAAGCTCCTCTGTAACTGCCGAGCAGACAATACTTGAAAAATAGGTTTGTGCGGCAATACGCTTCATCACAGTGGTGTAAGGACAGATAATCACGTTATCCTGATCCATACCCCACGAGTTGTAACCTTTTGCCTTGAGCACACCTACAATACGCATGGGTATGCTTTTGAAACGTATGGTCTTGCCGATACACTCAGCACCCTCACCAAACAGTTCTTTAACGATGGTGGCACCCACCACGCACACCTTGGCGGCCTTCTTGATATCCTCCTCGGTAAAGCACTCGCCTTCTTCGATTGTCCACAAACGGATATCGAGATAGTCGATAGACTCTCCGTACATCGATGCGTTGGTGTTGTTATTTCCGTAGATGGCCTGTCCGCTGGCAGTTACCTCGGGCGACACCTTGGTAACGAACTTCTTCTCACGAACGATACGCTCGTAGTCGGCCATCTTCAGTGTCTGCATGCTCGATGGGTCCTGACGCACACCGCCACGCATGTCGGCACCCGGGCGAATGGTGAGCAGGTTGGTACCCATAGTCGACAGTTCGGCACGGATACTCTCCTTTGAGCCCTGACCGATAGACATCATGATGATAACCGCTGCCACTCCGATGATGATACCCAGCATCGAGAGGAACGAGCGCATCTTGTTGTTGCCCACGGCCTTCAGACTTACCTTAAATAGATTCAGTATATTCATTGTTTAATCGTCTTGCGGAGCAGGCAGCTGTGCCAGAGCCTCGGCTGCCGACTTTATGTTAGTATTAACTGTATCCTCGCGAATCTTTCCGTCGCGCAGGTTGATGTTGCGGCTCGAATACTCGGCAATCTCAGGGTTGTGGGTCACGAAGATGATGGTGTGGCCCTGCTTGTAGAGCTCCTGAAACAGCACCAGCATCTCGAACGATGTTCGGGTGTCGAGGTTACCGGTAGCCTCGTCGGCCAGCAGCACGGCAGGGTCGTTAACCAGCGCACGGGCGATGGCCACACGCTGCATCTGTCCTCCCGACATCTGGTTCGACTTGTGGTACATACGGTCTTCCAGTCCCACGGCCTTCAGTGCCTCCATAGCCTTACGGCGGCGCTCGCTGGCCGATATCTCCGAGTTGTACATCAGGGGCAGCTCAACATTCTCAAGCGCGGTGGTCTTGGCCAGCAGATTGTAGTTCTGGAACACAAAACCAATCTTGCGGTTGCGCAGCTTGGCGCGCTGAGTCTTCGACATGGTGCGCACCGAGATGCCGTCGAGCAGATATTCGCCGCTGGTAGGTGTGTCGAGGCATCCCAGCTGGTTGAGCAGTGTACTCTTTCCCGAGCCCGATGTGCCTTGGATGGTGACGAACTCGCCCTCGTAGATCTTGAACGATACGCCCCTCAAAGCCTTCACCGTCTCGCTGCCCACCTGAAAGTATCGCTTCACGTTCTGCAGCTCGATTACTACTTTCTTATCTTCTTCAGCCATGGTTATCAGCGTGCTGGGGGAGCTGAGTTGCCTCCGCTCTTGTTATTGTTACTCTTGTTGTTATTGTTGTTTCTTGGACGTGGCATGAATGGGTTTCCGCCCTGCTGCTGTTCAGCATCGGCTGCTCCACCGCTGATATTGAAATCGGTAAGCACCTCGGTGCCCTCCTTAATGCCGCTAACAATCTCGGTCATGATGCCGTTGGTGGTACCAATCTCAACCTTGTGAGCCTTGAACACTGTTCCTTCCTTGGTCCATACCTTGTGATTGCCCTCGCAGTCGTCTATTGTCTCGCCCTTCTGCAGGAATGCCTCGTTAGGCTGGAATCGCAGAGCCTTGGCTGGAGCTGCCAGCACATCGTTCTTCTCCAAAGTGTAGATGGTAACGTTGGCTGTAAGTCCGGGTTTAAGCTTCAGGTCGTTGTTGGGTGCTGATATCACAACCTCGTAAGTAACCACGTTGCTCTCGGTAGTGGCCTGCTGGCGCACCTGAGTAACCTGACCCTCGAAGTGGTCGTCGGGGAATGCATCGACGGTGAAGCTAACGCGCTGTCCCTCCTTCACACCGCCTATGTCGGCCTCGTCGATGTCGGCAATCACGCGCATGTTTGTAAGGTCCTGAGCGATAACAAACAACTCTGGGGTGTTGAACGATGCAGCCACTGTCTGACCCTCTTCAACCGACTTTGAGAGGATTACTCCGTCGATTGGCGATGTGATGGTGGCGTAGCCCAGGTTGGTCTGAGCACGCTGCAGACTCTCCTTTGATGTGTTCACCTGCTCCTTGGCCTGCAGATACTGCAAGCGTGCGCTCTCAAACTCGTCGGCGCTCACCAGTCCCTTCTCGTGCAGCTCCTTATACCTATTATAATTACTCAGCTGGTAGTTAAGCGAGCTCTGTGCGCTACTCAGGTTGGCCTTGGCGGTGTTCAGTTCGCTTATCAGGTTGGTGCGGTCCAGTTCGGCTATCACCTGCCCTTTCTTAACCACACTGTTATAGTCAACATACAGATGACTCACGATACCGCTCACCTGTGTACCAACGGTAACGCTGGTAACTGGCTCGATGGTTCCAGTTGCGGTAATGCTTGTCTGGATGTTTGTCTTCATCACCTTGGCTGTGTCGAAGCTAATTTTCTCCTCTTTCTTTCCTCCTGAGCATTTCACTATGCCCACAATGATGATAACGGCCACCACGGCTATCGTTATCCATCCTTTCTTTCCGATCTGTTTCATATCTTGTTGCTTTATTTTTTCATTTCTCCTGTCTCGTAGAAGTGCAGCATCTGACGGTTGTAGATGGTCTGATACTTAGACTGCAGCTGGTTCTGCTGAGCACTCAGCAGATTGTCCTTACCAGTCATCAGCTCCACGATGTTCTTAAGTCCCAGGCGAAACTGCTCTGATAGCAGGTCGTAGCTCTGCTGCTCGCTCTCAACGGTGGCGCTGGCAGCACGGTACTTCTGCTGATTGGTCTGTGCGTTCAGCCAGTAATCCTGAATGTCGGAGTAGAGTGTCTTCTGCTGGTCAAGCAGGTCGAGCTTAGCCGACTGCTGCTGAATTTTGGCTTTGTTAACCGATGTCTTTGTAGAGCGACCGTCGAAGATGGGCACGCTAACCGATACACCGGCCATCGCGTCGAAGTTGGTCTTCATCTGATTACCCCAGCCGTTGTTGCTCAGCGAGTTTGTGCTTGTGCCCAGACTTCCCGTCATGCTAATGCTTGGCAGCCATCCAGCCTTGGCAATGCTCAGGCTAACATCGCTGCTCTTTATGGCCAGTTTCGAGCGCTCAATCTCAGGGCGTGTCAGCAATGCCTGCTCGTACACTTTCTGCAGTGTTGGAATCTCCTCCAGCACCATTGCGTCGGTAGTCTCGGGTATTGCCACGTCGAATTCGGTCTCGTCGGTAATCTCGAGCAACTGCTTGAGCTGCAGTTTGTAGCTCAGCAGCTGACTGCGTGTCTCCACGATGTTATACTCGTCGGTGGCACGCTGTGCGGTGAGCTGTGCCAAGTCGGCCTTGCTCATCTTGCCCACGTTCACCATCTCACGTCCGCGCTCCTCGTTTTTCTTGGCTGTCTCCAGCATCTGTTCGTTCACCTTCACGCTCTCGTCAAGATACAATATCTGCGTGTATATCTGGGCTATGCGCTGCTGTATGGTGTTAGCTGTCTCCTGTGTCTGCAACTCGGCCTCGTCTTCGGCTATCTGATTCAACTTTATGGTGTTGGTGTTCTTACCACCGTTCCACACCGTCCACTGGGCGTTGAGCGCGTACGAACCATTATAATACGCCTTGTCTACCTTAGCGTTCACCGTTCCGTTAGTAACGGTAGCCACGCCGGTATCTCTCCAAGGCTTGTAGCCCACGCTCTGGTTTGTTGATGCACTAAGAGATGGCAGCAGTGCAGCCTTCGATCCCTTCAGGTCTTCGGTAGCGCTCTGCTTCTGCAGCTTCGATTTCTGCAGAGTTATGTTATTTTCCATTGCATAGTCTATGCATTCTTGCATAGTCCACTTTTTTTGCGCGGTGGCGTTCATCGTCATCAGTGCCAGTCCTATCGCAATTAATCCTTTCTTCATCTTTATCATTTTTGAATTCGTCGGCAAAGATACTAACTTTGTCGAATTCGACAAAATTTTTTCAACGAAACTCAAAAATGTTAATACTTTTTTAACTATTGAATTGTACCTAACTCCTTGATTCTCCGCTCAAAACTCTCACGATTATCAAGAGCACCGTTCTTAATTCTTGCACGATAATTGTAGATTGTGTTAACCGAGTAGTGCAGGAATTCGGCAATCTTCGACGAGTCTTCGATGCCCAGACGTATCAGGGCGAAGATTCTTATTTCGGTAGTCAGACGGTTTTCTTCCTTGGGGTGCACCTGCATGTCGGGCTGCAGCAGGGCGTTGAAGTCGTTAACGAAGTTTGGGAACAGGTGCAGGAACACCGAGTCGAAGTTCTGGTACAGCTCCTCAAGCTCCTTCTCCTTCAGTTCGGTCGACTTCGACATGCGGAACAGGTCCTCCAGCTCCTTGTTCTTCATCTTCTTGTTCACCATCTTGCGGTAGTCGTCAAGCTTGTCGATGTACTGCGAACATAAGCTCATAAATCGGCCGATGTATTCCTCTTTCACGCGATTGCTCTCAGATAGCTGCAAGTTGAGTGTCGACAGCTGAGTGTTCAGGGTCGACAGTTCCTCGGTCTGCTCGGCCAACTGCTGATTGACGGTATACAGCTCGGTGTTCTTACCCTTCAGCTCCATACGTGCGATATTCAGCTGACGGTTGCGGCGGTGCAGGAAGAACAGCACGCCAAGCAGGCACAACAGCAGCAGACTGATGGCCACCAGCGTAAGTCGCAGCTGGGTTGTAGTGGCCTCGCTCTGGCTCTTGTAGTTCTTGGCAATGTGCGTCAGCAGCGGTGCTATCTGCCAGTTTCTCTGTCGCGAGCCGTAGCGGTTGGCGCAGTCGCTGGTAAAACTGATGTACTCCGAAGCCTTGTCAATCTCGCCCATAAGCATCAGCTCGTTTGCCAGCTCCCACATAGAGCCCTGATCCATAGCAGCATTGCGTATATCGGCCAGCACCGACTCAACCAGCCAGAACATCATCTGGTCTTTGTCGCCGCGCAGCTTGTATTCTATGTATCGGTACAGAGCCACCAGCGCGTAGGGGTGCGAGCCCTTCTCCACAGTCTTCATCCACTGGTCATTTATGGCCATCGACACGTCGAGCTTTCCCTCGCCCTGAGCGTCCTGCTCGCGACGCAGGAAACACGTCTCGTAAGTCTCGGGCATCGTCTGCAGCATCAGCTGTTTGTAGTGGTCGGCCTTTGCCTGATATGCCTTCTTCATCAGTTCAAGATGGGTGTAGTAAGCCAGCTCGCTATATACATTATTATATGCATCGTAGTACACGCCCAGTGTGAGTGTGTCGATGCCTGCGGGACGAATGGAGTCGAGAATGTTCAGCGCCTCGTCATACATACCTATGTTTGAGCATCTGATGGCCATGAGCGAGCGGCACTTCACTGCGCCCGATGCATCGCCCAACTTGTCGGCCAGCGCTATACACTTGCCGAGAAAGTACATTGCCGAGTCGCTCACGAACGGTTTGTAGAGTTCGTAAAGCTGAAAGTTAAGCTGATATTTTCCTTTATCAGATGCTTCGAAGTTAAGCGCATGCTTAGCCTCGCCTATTTTCTTTTCGTGTGCAGCCACATAGTCGGCCGAGTGAGCTATGGCTTCGTCTATCTGTTTACAGTAGTCAGCCAGGCTCTTCTTCCCATCGGCCATCACGGTTGTGACCATCGCAATCAGTAATGCTATTAGTAGTCCCTTCCTCATTGTTCTTCTTGTTGTTTCGGCTGCAAATATAAGGAATTATTTCCAAACAGCCGCAAATTCTCGCAAAAAATTTAGCAATCTCCGCGGCAGAGAGTCCAACCGCGGAGCATTGCAAAGTAGTCTACGGCGTTAGTGCCGTTCTCTTGAATTGCCATGGCGGCGCCCACAGCCAGCCATCGGGCGGGCTTGTCGCTGGGTATGCCGATGGGTTCGTCGGGGCCTATGCCTGTAAGTTTACTTACATTTGCGATGTAGGCCCTGGTGTTGTTCTCGTGTGGCGGTGCCCACTTGCTAACGATGGCGCGGATGGTGAACAGGCGGTAGGTGTGGTAGTAGGTGCGTGTTAGCAGCCAGAAGGCTGCACGCCAACCGTATTCCATCGATTCGAACTGGCAGAAAGCTGCGTCGGTTTGTTGGGCTGTCATGCCCTTCCACTTATCCTTGCTTCGGCGGATGTTTAGTGGGTTGTTGTTTCTTATTCCTCTTGGTGTCATAGTGATTTTTGTTTTACCTACGGATTATACGGATTTTACGGATTTTTTCTTTTTACTAACGTTCAGCGCTGTGCTGTGGGGGAAGGCGATGCTGTAGGCGGCGTCGAGGGCTTTAAGGTCTACTCGGCGCGGAGAAAGGCCATTTTTAACTGCAACAATGCAGCGCAACAGCTCGCGATGCTTTCGTGGATAGAGCGATGGCGGCGGCAGAATGTCGTTGCCGCACACCTGCTCATCGTTTACCACCACGTTGTGGCACACTTCCCAGATAAAGTCGTCGGTGGCCTGAACGCCGAACCATGCCTTCAGCACGTTGCGTATGCAGAATCGCTTGTACTGCATGCCCAGCATGCGCCTTGTGCGCTCCAGCTTAAGCCAGAGCTGCACAAAGCATTCCTGATTATTCTCTATTTCCATATTTGCGTTTGTACTCTTGGGTTTTACAATAGCGGCCGGTGATGTCGTCAAGGGCCACGTGGCCGCGGGTTATCCAACTGCGCAGGGTGGAGTCGCCAGTGCCCTGCTTGCCGTTCAACTTGCGCATCTGGTAGTACTCCTCGCGGGTAAACTCGTCGGGCAACAGCTCAAGCAGATTCTGCGGCCCCGACTGGCGCTGGATGTCGATCTCATCGCGCAACTCCTTCTCAAGCTGAGCACCGAAATACAGCATCTTGCACCACAGATTATACTGCTCGCTCCAGCGCACAAAGTCGGCTATCTCCTTGCTCCACTTGTAGCCGTGGGCCACGTATAGCACCATGCCTTTAAGCCAGGCTATTACGTTGGCGCGATAGCTGAGCACGCGGTAGGCCTCGCTCTCATAGAGGCGGGCTGCATCGCGGTTCTCCTGCTTTATCTCCAGTGCCAGCTTGCGTGCCTGCGGGCATTCTATCAGTCCGTTGGCGGCTTCCAGACGGCAGATGTATGGCATCAGCTCGGCGGCAAACTGCTGGTCGTATATGCCGAGCACGGGTGCGGTGTCGTCGTCGTCATCGCTGCGGATGATGGTGGCGATGTCGAGTCGGCTCACTGTTCCGTCGTTCACCATCTTGTAAAAGAATTTACGAGCATTTGGCGGCGTGGTAGATGCGTTGAAATTCCATCGCAGTGGTGCGATACCCGATACCGAGTCGGCCCCCACTCGCTCCTGTCCGGCCAACGAGTTGTCGAAGGCTTTTCGTATCAGCAGCCCCACCTCGTCGGCAGTGCCCTTAGATGTTACCTTCTTCAGCGCCTCCACCTCGTCAACCTGTGTGTAGATGTAGCGTTCGCCGTTGTTGTGGGCGTCAACTATTCGCTGATTGAACACGGCGTCGGTAAGGTTGTCTATCAGCATCTGAATGCAGATATCTGCAGGGCGCGGGTCTTTTTTCTGCTTGGCGCCGGGGTTCTTCTGTTTCCACTCGGCCTCGCGCTGGCGGTTGGGCAGGTCGCGCTGGCGTATATCCTCCATTATATACTCTATGGGCTTGCGTATTGAGCCTTTACCGATGCTCTGCCTGCCGATGAGCAGATTCATAAAGGTGGCCTCGTGCTCTACGTTATCCCAGTAGCGGAATCGCACGCCGTGCAGGTGGGCGCCAAGTGCTGGAAACACGGCGCTGGCCACGGCGGGCTTATAGTACCACGACACATTCTTTGTAAGAAGTTTTATTAGTGGCGGCAGGCGCTTTGGCATGGGCGGGGGAGTCTGCATCGTGCCGCCGCAGGCTTTCACCGCAGCCGTTGATTTCATGGCCTGCAGCACCTGTTTCAGTCGGTAGGGCATGCCCTTGCGTGGCTCCTTCAGTGCGTTCTCAAGTGTGTGCTGCCACTCGGCGTAGTCCTCGGCGGTGCATGTGCCGTCGGGCTCGGCCCAGTAGTTGGGTATAACCTGCATCAGTCGCTCCAGCGAGAATCCGCAGATGCCGCGCAAGGTAACGGCCAACTCGAAGGTTAGCACGTTTCTGTCGCCCGTGTTTGGCACCTTCCCGCCGTTAAACATCTCCCAGTACTTAGCGATGATGTCCGAGAACTCCATGCCGTTGTAATTATTATCTTGGCACGGATTTACACGGCTCTCTTTTTGAGAGACACTGCTTTCATCGGCACAATTAGCCGTGTCTTTATTTATAAAGCCGCGTAAATCCGTGCCTAAAAATACCTCCTGCGTAAAGATGCTGTCGTCGAGGTAGAGTAGCTCGTGCTCGGTGGTGGTGTAGAAGACGCGGGTGATGTCTTTGGCGCCTTTATCGTAGTCGACGCCGAGCAGCTCACTCGCCCACTTCAGATTGTCTTCCTGACTGAGTTCGGTCTTCCGGGCGAAGACCAGGTGGTAGCCCTTGCCGCGGGCGCTCTCTTCAAGCATCTTCAAACCTAGTTCTTCCTTCTTTGCGAGTATGCGCTCCTTTAGCGGCAGCATCTTCTCGGGCGGCACATGGTCTATGTCCATCGCCACGGTGGTGCTCATGCGTTTTGACCCCTTCAGCGTGCCGTCGTCGTTGGGCAGGCAGCTATAGTTGAACTGCACCAGATCCTTCTTGCGCGATTCATCGCCGCTGCGCACGGCCTTTAGTATCGCCGCCTGCTCGCCGCCGTTCCTCAACTTCAAGTATTCCTCTCTCGAGCAGATGGGGCGCATCTTCTTCACCCCATCCGCAATATAAATATAATGACAACTCATAATGTTCAATAATCAAAAGTTTGGGTAGCCGAGTTTTGAGTTAAGGTAGTGCAGACCGGCCATGGTCCACGTCATGTAGGTCTTTATTTTCTTCTCACCCTTCAGCGAGTAGCTGATGTGGGTGCGGACGGCGGTGTAGCCGCGACCTTCAAGATCGTCGCTCAGATTCCATCGCCCGCCACGACGATACTGTATACCCATGTCGCGCAGCACGGCGTTGAAGTCGAGAGTCGACATATTAAACGTCTTAGCCACCTGAGTGGCGGTGAGAGTATCCTCGGCTGGTTCGTTCAACATGCACAAGGTGTGACCGACGATGTTGTCGGCGCGCTCCATAATCTCCGCGGCCGAGAGCTGTCGGCCGTCGCTGTCCTTGGTCGGAATATAACCGCCAGTCTGTCGAATCTGTGGCAGAACCTCGCTGGTAACCCAGCGCTTGAACGCCTTGGCTTGTGGCAGCTTCGAAGAGAGAATCAGTGAGTAGAGGCCCGACTCGTTGATGAGTGTTACTCGGGTTTCATAGGCAGTGTCGCGAATCGCGACGGTGCCCTTATCCTCTGCATCCACATGCTTTCTTAGGGCATCGCGGCTATTGCTGTAACCCAGTGCCATGGCAACATCCTTACCCACGAACATTATTTGATTATTAACTTGGCAAGTACGAATCTCGCCGAAAACTTCACTTGTAAATATTTGAATGTTTGTTTTGCCTTCCAGGCGAAAATTTTCACGTTCGGCAGAACAAACAAGTTTGCTCTGCTCTCTCTTAATCAAATTTTTCATAATTTTCTAAGTCGATTAAATGAGAAGAGATTTCGGAATCTTTGGCCATTTACTCGAGAATATCCTCCTCACCTCAACTCAGAATGTTTTTGTTTTACCTTATAATATGTATTTCGGATGCCACCACATCTTGGAACGACTCGCGGGTTTGGAAACGCAGCGCGGCCGCTACAATGCTGTTGGGGGCAAACTTACAGAGAGCGAGGTTGCCGAACATCGCACAGATGTACTCATCCTCGTAATCACCACCAAGCTCCTTGAGCTTGATCATACACTTGGCCAACTGGCCGTTCTCACTCTTCTTGCTGGGCACATAGGTGGGTTCACCCTGCGCCACAACTCTTAAAATCTTTGTCTGCATAATGTGTATCAATAAGTCAATGATCGTTTGTCCTTTCGACGATGCAAAAGTACAAACAAAAAAATTCCCGGCGATGCTAAAAAAGCACGTCGGGAAAGAATTGGGGAATAAGGGAAAAATATAGGGAACGAATTAGGGAACAATCGCCCTACTTCACCCTACTACGGTATAAATTCAAGAACCTTTTGCCAACATTTACACGTCGGTCGCCCTCTGTTTTATCAGCATCGATAAAAGTCAAATCAGGGAACACACCAAGCACCTTTTCGTTTTTCTTTTTGATGCTCGATTCTGAAGGCAGGCAGTCTAGCCCAATATTCTTCATAAAAGTAACGAACGACTGAGGACTGTCGAAACTCGGCAGCCCTTGGGTGTCGTTCATAGCCAGCATAACCCAGGTATAATCATACAAGTGAGATATAATCTCCTCGGCTCTAAGCTGCTGTATCACCTCTTTTATTATATCATTATCGCCGCCACCCTCGGTAACTACGGCCTTACCATTGTCGCCAACATGAACCTCGCCCTTGTCTACCGAGAGATTCACCACCTCGTTGTCGTGTATATCCACGTACGAGCCCTGTACATAAACATTATTTCCTGCCATATCTATACTACTTTTTTCTCGTTAATACCAACACTGTCATTGTCGTGAACGTCGTTGTAGTTGCCCGCAACGTTCACCACCCTCGGCTCGGTCTGCTCGTCGTCAAGATGCGAGAGCGAGTCCATAATATCATCCGGGAAAGGCAATTGGGCACTTGTAAACAACTCGGTAATCACCATCTTTGCAGCCTCGCGCTTGGCCAGATTCTTGCGCTTCGATATCTTCAGATAACCGCGCATGGCCTTCAGGATATCGTCTTGCGGCGATTTGCGCGCCACTCCAACAGATAGCTTGTTCAGCTCCGAGAGCTTTACCTCGGCCGCTTGGCGCAGAGCTCTCTCTTCACTTAGTTCACTGTTAAGGCGGTCGATACTTGCGAGCAGTTCGCTCATCACATCCATTAATCGCAGCAGGTTGGTCTTCTGCTCCAGCTCCTCTTTCATTTGCTCGATTTCGCGATCGAGCATTCGCCGAGCGCCATCCTGCCAGTCTTTAAGTTCTTCTAGATTCGTTTCCATACTTATTGTTTATTTGTTTTTAAAATATCTGATGCAACCTCATTGAGAGCCACAATCAGAATAGTAAAGAAAAAAATACTTACCATAATCTATAATTTTATTAGTTATCTATAAATTGATTTTGGTGCAAAATAAAAGAGGGGGTGTCCCATAAGTCAGGACACCCCTCCATTAATTAAACAATATTAATATTTAAAGCACCGTTTTAACAGCTGTTAGTATCGATTTCGGGCGTTTACTATCATTTCTTTCATTTTCTGGCGCACATCCTCGGGCTCAAGAACCTCGATTCCATCGCCGTGCGACATCAACTGACTGAGAAAATCAACCGTAGGACGAATGTCGAACGAAAAGTCGGTGTAATTGCTACCCGATGGCAACGTGCCCGAGCCTATCTCGCGCTGCGAGTGGTGCAGCGGCAGCGTGCGCAGGTAGTTGGGAGTCCAGCAGTGCGCCCTCACCACCATGTGAGTGAGCGGTTCGTCGGTAGTCATCACGCCGTAGTACTCGCTGAAATACTCCTGCGGACTGAATCCTTCGGACAGTTCAAAACACTCGTCGGTAAGCTTCACGCCCTGCATGCGGTCGAGCGCATAAATGGCGTAGTGGTGGCCGGTGAACGAGAGCAGATACCATCGCTGGCGAAAAAGCTTTATGGCATACGGCTCCACCACCTTATCGTAACTCTCGGCACCAAAGCGCTGGTATCGCATCAGTATCTTCTTGCCCGATTTTATGGCCTGTATTATCGTGCCCAGATACTCCACGCCGGCGGGCACATCCTCAAGCACCACGCGGTCTTTTATCGACACGCTGTCGCTAAGCATGCCGTGCACTGCCAGCGATGAGAACATCCACTGTTCCAGACTGTCGGTGCCCAGTGTGTCGGGGTTGTTGATATAATACTTGTAGGTTTTAGGAGTGCAGCAGATGTCGATGCCGAACATATCGGCGATGGCATCGCGATGGCGGTTGAACGACGATCGCATCAGCGGGTTGCCATCGGCCACCAAATCCTCCTGCCACTTCTGGTTCAGCTCCTCAAGCGTAAGCTGCTTGTAGGCCCTCAGTGTATTTATAATCCAGATATACTGGTGAAAAATCTGCGCTGGTTTCATGCTTGTATTCTTCTAAAGTCGCACGCCGAATGAGAGGCGGGCCCAGGCATCGTAGAGGTTTACTTTACACTGGTCTTTCTTAAAGTTGAAGTTATTGAACTGCGACTGGAGACCGACGAAATAATTGCTCCAGTTGTAGGCTATGCCAATACGCAGGTCGACGTTGAATCTGAGCATGCTAAAGGAGGTATCAGAACCCACCTCCCAGCTGTCGACGGTATCATACCACGAAGTGTCATCGTCGTCAGTAGGAACAGGCTTGTGAGTCTTTCCGTTGGCCCAGGTGTGCGTGTCGGGGCTCCACTGCCCGTAGTCGTCAACCTGCCCTTCAGATTCGGCTATCTCGTAGTTGCTGTCGTACTTGTAAACCTTCATGCGGTTATAGAAACAGAGGGCTGGCATGGCCATGGCGTTAACCACAAAGCCACGGAATGGCACCCAGTTGTAGCCGTAGCCCACACCTATGTTGCCTTGCTGCACATTGATGCGGCCGATGTTACGACTAAGCAGTATCATACCGGTGTTCTTATCGTCTGAATAATCAAGAGCCGCCATATACCACGTAGCTCCCAAAAGCAACGAGCCAGCAGAGCGGCGCTGGATTACCGACTGGTTGTAGGCCGCAGCCTGCGAGTATCGGCGCCCGTTGAACACGTAATAGCCGTTAAGATAAAGCGACGCGATGCTTACGGGAGCTCTAAAATGAGCGTCACTCGTTCCATGCAAAACCAGACCGCCTTCGTAGATGGTTCCGGTAAGAGTAGCCTCATCGATATCAAATGCACGCAGACGGAGGTTGGCTCCGTACTTTGCGCCGGTGCAGCTGAACGAGAGCGAAGTGCCCTTCTTTCTGCCGAGACTCTTGGCAACAGATAGTCCCAAACCACGATAGCCGGCCCACACACCAAGAGAGGCCGACAACGGTGGCTCAAAGCGCATTTCCCAGTCCATACCATCACCAGCCGCAGGGCTGCCTACGCTGTTGCTGTAGTCAACATCATACACGCTTTCTTTGTATCGCAGCACCACTCTCCAAGGCTTCTTAGGCACCTCGATGTAGTTCGAGTCTACCTTTGCCCTGGCTTTTGCGTCTAATAATTGCTGTACCTGACTAAGCCGCGCCATCAGCTTCTGCTTTGTCGTCTGTGTACTTACGCTGTCGGTGGTTACACTGTCGGTAGTTTCCTGTGCCTGTGCCGCCACATTCAGCAATAACAGCAGGCAGCAGATAGTAATATTTCTTATCATACTCATTGTCTTTCAAAAAAAACTCTGGAATCCGTTCCGAGGCAAAGGTACGAATAATTTTCGAATCCCCGACAAAACTATCGGTATTTTTTTGTTGCAGTGCTGCAGCGCTGCAGTTAAAAAATAGGGTATGATAGAGTGAAAAATACTTCTATATTTATATATAAATATAGAGTTTATTTTTAACTATTTGTCTATTGGATTTTGAACTGCAACACTGCAGCGCAGCAAAATCCTGCAAATTTCTTCGAAAATATCAGAATGTCTTTCCCTGTATAGTG
>DEHD01000030.1 GCA_002351725.1 Prevotella sp. UBA2809 | reverse complement strand
TTCAAGCCCAGGCTGGTCCACAACAAAAGCCTCAGGAGAAATCTTGGGGCTTTTTTGGTGATGTAAGAAAAATGTTATACCTTTGCAACGCAAATAGATATGAGTAGTTATAATACATATACCCTCCAGAATGGGCTTAGAATAATACATAAGCCATCGGTAGCGCAAGTTGTTTACTGCGGCTATCAGATAGCTGCCGGCGCACGCGATGAGTTGACTGGCGAGGAGGGTATGGCTCATTTCTGCGAACACATGACATTTAAAGGAACTCGTAGCCGCAATGCACTCCAGATAATAAACGGTCTGGAGCAATTGGGTGGCGACCTGAATGCGTTTACCAACAAAGAAGATACTACATTCTATGCCGCTATACAGAAGGAGCATATTGCCAAGGCCGTCAGCCTTCTAACCGACATTGTGTTCAACAGCACCTACCCACAGCATGAGATTGACAAAGAGGTTGAGGTAATATGCGATGAAATAGAGAGTTACAATGATTCGCCAGCCGAACTTATTTATGACGAATTCGAGAATATGCTATTCGAGGGGCACCCTCTTGGACACAACATCTTAGGTCAGGCCGATCAGTTACGCACCTACACAACCGAAGATGCGCTCAGGTTTACTAAGCGTTGTTACCGTCCTGACAATGCCGTGTTCTTTATCTACGGCGATGTAGAGTTTAAGAAAGTAATAAAATTAGTTGAGGGAGCATGGAAAAAATGAATGTTACGATAAAAGACATTGGATCGCATCAGGCTCATGTGATGATGGGAACCAAAGGATACGACATACACCACCCCATGCGTATTACTCTGTATCTGCTAAACAACATACTTGGCGGACCAAGCATGAATGCCCGTCTTAACCTGGCTCTACGTGAGCGTAACGGACTTGTTTATACCGTAGAGAGCACCATGGTTAGCTATAGCGACACAGGAATGTGGAGCATTTATTTCGGCTGCGACCCTCACGATATAAACAAATGCCTTCGACTGGTACGCCGCGAGCTCGACAAGGTCATGCAGAAGCCACTCAGTGCCAATGCACTTAGAACAGCAAAACAGCAACTTAAAGGACAGATAGCAATAGCATGCGACAACAGGGAGCAGTTTGCCTTAGACTTTGGCAAGAGCTACCTGCACTACGGTTGGGAGAAAAACGTTGACAGGCTTTTTGAGAGCATCGATAAGGTTACAGCCGAAGACATACAAAAAGTTGCAAACGAACTGTTTGCAACCGATAAATTAAAGGTATTGATTTTCAAATAGCTTTCAGATACCCCCTAACCACCTTACGAGCTGTACCCAGACGATACTCTACACTCTTGTAGCTATCGCCAAGAAAGTCGGATATTTCACTAACCTTCATTCCATCATAGATGTGCAGGCGATAAACCTCACGGAAGTTCTCTGGTAGTCGGGCTAATCCACGCTCCATCTGCTCAATAATCTCATGCATTGAATAAACTGAGTCGGTAGATAGCTCATCGCTGCAAACCTTACGGATATAATGCTCGTAATCATCCACATTTGCATAACGACGGTGTATGTCAAATATAATATTGCGGGCAGTGGTGTAGACCAAAGCAGGCAAAGTAACTTCAGAGATAAGTTTGGTGGATGTGAGCAGACGCAGAAAGACGTCTTGTACAACGTCTTCTGCCTCTGCTCTTCCACTCAGGCGAGCACTTACATACGAAAGCAACTCGCCACGGTGAGTAATGTAATAATTGGTTATAAGGTGTTGATTATTCATTCACAACCTTCTGAATCGTTCCGTCCTCGTTATAGAACAGGCGCTGAACCTTAAGTGAGCGCAGGTGTGTAATATCGTTTGAAGGAACGCAATCGTGATAGAACAAGAACCACTCGCCCTTATACTCTACGATAGAGTGATGGGTAGTCCATCCAACAACAGGATCAAGGATAACGCCCTGATAGGTAAATGGTCCATAAGGATTATCGCCGATAGCATAGCAAAGCATGTGGCTATCGCCGGTAGAATAACTGAAATAGTACTTACCATTATACTTGTGCATCCACGAAGCCTCGAAGAAACGGTGAGGATCACCAGCCTTTAGTGGCTGTCCGTCCTTATCAAGCACTACAACACTACGTGGAGCCTCAGCGAACTGCAGTACATCGTCGCTCATCTTAACAACGAAGCTTGACAATGCAGGCACATCAGCAGGTGCAAAGAGCTGAGTCTTCTTATCAGCAGCAGGACCAAGGTCTACACCACCCTCTTTCAGCAGCTGCTTAGGTGACTGATACCACTGCAGTTGACCACCCCACAGACCGCCGAAGTAGCAGTAAATCTGTCCGTCCTCATCCTTGAATACACTTGGGTCGATAGAGAATGATCCACGGATAGGGTGCTCCTGAGGTACGAATGGGCCCTCGGGCTTATCAGCGATTGCCACACCAAGGTGGAATACGCCGTTGTAATCCTTAGCCGAAAAGATGAGATAATACTTGCCATCCTTCTCTACACAGTCGTTATCCCACATCTGCTTTTCGGCCCACTTAACGTCGGCAACATCCAGAATCTTTCCATAATCGGTTACCTCACCATTCTCAACATCTTCCATTGAGATAACGTGATAGTCTTTCATCTGGAAGTGACCGCCATCATCATCGAAGGCAGCTCCGGCCTCCCAGTCGTGTGAGGGATATACATATAGTTTTCCGTTAAAAACGTTTGCAGATGGATCTGCATAATAATCTTTCGGGTAAAGATAACGTGGTTTCATAAACAAATCTCCTTTTTTTAGTTAATAACATTATTCTGGTTAGCAAACCTGCGGCGTGCAGCCAACTCGGCCTGCATATTTTCATTATATTCTTTTGTTATCGGGTAGTAATGCAGAGCAACTACACCAACCATAAACAATATGGCAGGCACAACGCTTGATACAAGACGTATACCCATAACAGCACTCTCATTCTGAATGGCAGTATCACCACCCGACACATATCCGAACATCGAGATGAAGATGCCAGCGATGGCACCACCGAAACCGAGACCTAACTTAAGTGCCAATACGATACCTGAGAAACAGAATCCTGTAGCACGACGATGATTCTCATATTCAATATGATCGGCCACATCACCTATCATAGCCCACAGCAATGGGATGGTAGGAGCATAAGCCAGCGAACGCAGGAAATTGATAAGGAACAACAGCCCCACATCGGTAGGTTCTGGAATCCAGAACAATGCTGTCAGGAAAGCAGTCATGGTAAGACACACCTTGAACGTATTGCGCTTGCCAAACTTATTGGCCAGATACTGCGACAAACAAATTACTCCCACAAACTGCACAATAGCTCCCATCATATTGAATACCGAGAATCCTACAGAATATGCATTATCCGGATCAATAGTCATAAAATGCGACAGGAAATCGTAAAGCGACTTATGGTCTACGTTATACTGGAAATAGAAATTCATAGCCGATCCCCACATTGCCAATGTAACAAACAATGAGAAGGTAAGCAGTGCCATCGAGTTCCATGACACACTCGAGAAAGTATTCTTAATATCCTCACGCACACTAATCTGCTGACGTGGTGGCGGTTGTATACGCTCCTTTGTAACAGAGAATGTTATGATAAAGAATACAGAGGCTATTGCTGCAAAGATACAAATGGTAACAAGCCAACCATGCTGCAGAGTACTGCCTTCAGAGAAATGGTCAACCATAGGCAGCGTCAGTCCCTGAACAACAAACTGAGCGATGGTTACCACAACAAATCTCACAGTTGTAATGCTGGTACGTTCGCGAATATCGCTTGTCATCACGCCACCCAACGACGTATAAGGGATATTGTTGAACGAGTAGGCCGTCATCAGCAATACATAGCTCACTGTGGCATACAAAGCCACATGCGCCTTATCCTGAATTCCCGGATTATAGAAAGCCAGGACATAGAACAAGCAGAACGGCACCAGAGTCCACAACATCCAAGGACGGAACTTACCCCATCGGGTGTTAGTACGATCACAAAGAAGACCTATGGTTGGATCAACAATGATAGCCGATAAACTTGCCATCATCAGAACAGAACCAGCTATAGCTCCATTAAGTCCGAACACATCGGTATAGAACTTTAGCTGGAAAATCATCATCATCTGGAACACAAGGTTTGCAGCGGCATCTCCTAATGAGTAGCCTACCTTTTCGCCTAATGATACCTGCTGCGATGTTAATTTATTCATAACTGTTGAGTAAAAAACTGCTGCAAAGGTAGTGAAAAAATGACCATCCGACATTCTAAATTGTTACAGATGCTTTTCAAAATGTGTCATTGGACAAGAAAATGAACTATTTTGGCGATTTCAACGAAGATTTTTGTTACTTTTGCAACGTCAAAGCAACAATTATGAAGAAATTATTATTTTTTTGCGCAACACTGTTTTGCCTGTCTACTGCCGATGCAAAAATTACTATGCCCCAACTTTTCCAGTCGGGCATGGTGATGCAACGCGGCAAAGCCATACCTGTTTGGGGTAAAGCCGACGCAGGCGAGACTATAACCATACGATTCAACAAGAAAGAGTACACCACCACTGCCGATGCCAATGGCCGATGGAGAATTGACCTACCAAAAATGAAAGCTGGCGGTCCTTATCAGATGTCTGTTAACGAGCAGACAATTGATAATATTATGATTGGAGATGTTTGGCTGTTGTCAGGGCAGTCAAACATTGATGTACATATAGAACGTGTTTATCCGCAATACACTACCGAGGTAGATAACTACGAGAATACTAACATACGTCTGTTCCGTGTACAGAACGAGACCAGCACACATGGTGTAAAAGACGACATTCGTCCCACCAGCATCAACTGGAAGCCACTCAACAAGCAGAATGCGTGGCCATTCTCAGCTGTAGGCTATTTCTTGGGCAAGAATATGTTCGAGAAGAACAAGGTGGCACAGGGCATCATCGTCAACAGTTGGGGAGGCACACCTATTGAAGCTTGGATTAGCGAAGATTCTCTTAAGGCCGACTATCCCATGCTGATAAAGAGAACACAGATGTACCAAAACGACAACTACGTTCGCGCCCAGATGCAGGCCAATGGTGCTGCCAGTCAGCAATGGGACGCTATTCTTAATCAGAACGATCCTGGATATGCCGATACAGCATGCGACGACAGCCAGTGGACCACAGTAAACCAGAACAACTGGATGTGGCGTGGCACAGGTAGCGTATGGCTCCGCCAGCATATCACCATTGATAAGGAACACGCAGGCAAGCCTGCCCGACTACTACTGGGCACCCTGTTCGACCAAGATATCACCTATCTTAATGGCAAGGAGATTGGTCACACTTACTATCAGTACCCCCCACGCCGTTATGATATTCCTGAAGGTTTGCTTCGCGAAGGCGACAATGTGATAGCTGTAAGATTCATCAACAAATACGGTGCAGCCCACTTCATCCCCGAAAAGCCATACATGCTTTGCTTTGGCGATGACCGTCTGTCGCAGAATCCCATGCCAAAGGATGTAATTCCCCTTGGCGCACAGTGGAAGATGCGCGTTGGTACCGAGATGCCACAATGCCCAAGCGGCGATGTTTCACTTCAGAATCTCCCCACCACACTCTATAATGCCGTACTTTACCCCTTGGCACCATACGCCATCAACGGTATTGTGTGGTATCAGGGCGAATCGAACACAGGCAATCCTGCTCCATACGCCGACTATTTAAAAAAACTGATAGGATGCTGGCGCGATCGCTGGCAGGACCAGCAGATGCCATTCGTCATTGTACAGTTGGCCAACTACGATGGTCGCCAGCAGACAGCCTTCCCACGCCCCATAACCCCACAGCCAGAGCCTGTAAAAAGCGGATGGTCACAGCTGCGTGAGGCACAGCGCACAGTAGCCAAGACCGATGCGAAAGCCGAACTGGCAGTAATCAACGACCTGGGCGAGACTGTCGACATACACCCATTGCGCAAGAAAGAAGTTGCCGAGCGTATATCACTCTGCTTCGACAAACTTATATATAATAATAAGGTGAAGCTCTCACCCGAGGTGGTATCTACTCAGGTGAGTGATGCAGCTATTCAGCTCACACTCGACCAGCCCATACAGGAAGGCGACCTCTACACATTCGAGGTTTGCAACAATGGCAGCGATAAGTATCAGAATGTACCTGCTACCAGCAGAGGCAATGTGATTACCCTTCTTTGTCCTAACGCATCTCAGTCACCATACCTGAAAATACGCTACGCCTGGAAGGACGACCCCAAGCAAGCCAACGTACGCTCGCTGAGCGGCCTGCCAATGAGTTCATTCGAAATAACAATTAAATAACAATTAATATTATGAGTACAACTAACGAAACCAAAGGCTTCTACAAGCTCTCATGGCTCCAGCGCATCGGTTACGGATCGGGCGACCTGGCGCAGAACCTGATTTTCCAGACGGTAGCATGTTACCTAATGCTTTACCTTACTACTGTATTGAAGATTAACCCTGCTTTTGTAAGCGGTCTGATTCTCACTGTCCGACTGATAGACTGTTTCTGGAGTCCTGTAGTAGGCCGTTATATTGATAATCGCAACCCAAAAATGGGTAAGTACCGCACTTACCTGCTTTATGGCGGTATTCCTCTTACTGTAGCCGCCTGCTTACTGATGCTGCCTCAGGCTGCTACCTGGTCTTCTAGCATGAAACTGATTTATGCTACAGTGAGCTATACAGTACTGAGCATGATCTACTCAGTAGTAAACATCCCATATGGCTCTATCATGGCCAGTATGACTCGCGATAACGACGAGGTACTTAAGCTTACATCTACCCGTATGGTATGTGCCAACATCGGTCAGATTGTGGTTCAGGCTGGTTTCCCCATCGGTTTGGCTATGGTTGCTCACACGATGATCGACTGGAATCAGGCACTGTTCATGGCCATTGGTACTATCCCTGCCTTCGTTATCCTGCCCTCTCTGCCTATGCTTAAGAGATGGTTGGGCAAGAAAGGTCTGTATTATCTGCTGCTTTCGATAGGTTTTATAGGCTTTGTCATCCTGTTCACTATCGGTAAGTTCTTTGATGTGGCAGCTCTTAACACCCTGGTGCAGACAGCAAAGGTAATGACAGGTGTTGGTCTGCTGGTAGGTTCGCTCATGTGGGCGCTGGTACCTGAGGTTATCACTGAGGCTGAGTATCGCACAGGCAACCGCCCTGCAGCTACTGTTAATGCCCTGGCTGGTGTAGCCTTCAAGGCTGGTTTCTCTATCGCAGGTTGGATTACTCCTCTGGTGATGGGTATGATTGGTTTCGACCTGGCCAGCGAGGAGTCAGCTCTGCCTATCGATCCTAATGCATGGTTCACAGTTACTTGCGTTTTTGCCATCGTAGGCTTTATGCTCTTGCTTTATTGCTTCACAGGTTGTAAGGAGCGAATTGCGACAACTCCAGAGAAGCCTGTAACTTACGGCGAGATGTTTGCCGAGTTCAAGGCTAACAAGTGCCTCCAGCTGGTACTGAGCATCTTTGTAACAGTGTTCCTGGCATCATTTATCAGCGCACCTGTAAACGCTTATTACACTCACCTCGCCGAGTATTCAGAAACAGCACAGAATGCAATTCTGGTATTTACATGTATTATCCCAGCCGTTCTTCTGATTGTTGTAGCTTGCCTCATCTATAGATATCCTCTTACCGATGAGAGACTTGACGAGATTAATCGTGAGATTGAGGCTCGCGGATAAAAGAGAAACGTTTAACGTAACATTTTGATAGAATAACTTGCAAGTTTCAAACTTTTTCCGTATCTTTGCCCACAAGAAATAATAATCGGGCAGAATAATGAGCCAAAGAGCGATTAGACTACTAGCTTGTTTCACACTGGTTATCATGCTCATAGTAGCATGTGGAGAGCGGAAAGAGACAGGACTTAAAAAAAATACAGCCAACGGATTAGTCCTTGATGCCTATAAGCAAAAGGACTATCCGTTGTTGTTGGCTATAGCCGATAGCCTAGGAAAAACTGGAGCTATAACAGAGGCCCAGTCTTACTATTGGCGTGCCTATGCCAGCGATAAAATGAACAAAAAACGTGCTGCCGAGTATTATTGGAAGAAATCAGGCAGTGCTGTTACCGACTTCAGAAACGCAGAAGATGTAGAATACTATGCTAAGTCAGCCAGCCGTTTGGCTAACCTGAAGTATGTAAAAGGCGACTATGAAGGTGCTATGCAGTTTGCTATTCCCGTTGTTGAGAAACTGGAAGAGCTGCATTGCGACACCACAAGCGACTACATCAACCTCCTGATATTCATTGGATGCAGTCAGACGCATTTCGCCAATACTGCCGAAAGCACCACCAATAACTTTGAGCGCGCTTACAACAAGCATCTTGAACACATCAAGATTTTCCCAACTCAGGAATCCTACAAATCCGCCATAGCCGGTATTGTAAATATTGCATACAACTACCTGACCATCCACAAATATGAAGAAACGCTCTATTGGTGCGACCGATATAAGGAACTGTTGGAGAAATACGCAATTCTTTATTCTACCGATCAAGACTACCTCGACAAGCAACGGGCCCGACAGAATATTTATCGTGCTACTGCATTGGCCAAACTCGATCAACCACTTGATTCGTACATCGCTTATAAAGAATTCCTGAATTCTAAATTCAGCCAGAGTGTAGAAGGCATATACGATGAAGGCGAATATCTGATTGAGGCCAAGAAATGGAATGAGGCTGCCGACTGCTTTAAGCATCTTAACAAGCTGATAAACCATTATCACTTGGAGTTTACGTTCGACAACCTGCAGACATTCCTACTTAAGAAGTACCAGGCTAACCGCATGGCGGGCCGAAAAGATACAGCTTATGCAGTAAGCGCTTATATATGCGACTCGCTTAGTTCGGCCATCGACAGATACAAGCACGAGGATGCAGCCGAACTGGCCGCTATCTACGATACCCAGAAAAAAGAGACTCAGATAGCCGAACAAAAGGCATCTATACTGCGCGAACGCCAGATAGCAGGTATCGTCACTTTTATTCTGATTGTAGGTTTCTTCATTGTTTATACACTTTACAAGCAGAAGTCAACCTTGAAGCTCACGAAAGCTCACGAGGAACTTAAAGAAGCCTATAACCAGCTGGAAGAGACCACATCGGCCAAGGAGCGTATTGAGAGTGAACTGCGTATTGCGCGCCACATTCAGGAGTCTATCGTTCCCAACGAGTTCCCACAGCGAAACGACCTTGAGCTCTATGCATCAATGACGCCGGCTAAGGAGGTAGGTGGCGACCTGTACGACTATCTCTTCATCGGCGACAACCTCTGTTTCTGTGTGGGCGATGTATCTGGCAAGGGCGTGCCGGCAGCACTGTTCATGGCTCAGGTAATACGATTGTTCCGAGCTATGGCCAAGCGCAATTACACGCCAGAAAAGATAGCTACAGAACTCAATGCGGAGTTGGTTGAGCACAACGACGACGGCATGTTTGTCACCATGTTCATCGGCATGGTCCATCTGCCAACAGGTAAACTCAACTTCTGTAATGCCGGACATAACCCACCTATTCTGGCCAATGGCAGCAAGAGCCAGTTCATACCTATGGAAGCAAATGCGCCTATCGGACTTTGGGAAGGACTGAAGTTTACTGGCGAGGTGATTGAGGATATCCGTGGCCGACAGCTGTTTGTATATACCGACGGACTGAACGAGGCTGAGAACGACAAACAGGTTCAGTTTGGCGAAGAGCAACTGCTAGAAATTGTCAAGCGCACCAGCAAGATGAGTGCTCAAGAGATGATAGAAACAATGAAGGGCGAGGTTAAACGCCATCGTCATGGAGCCGATCCTAACGACGACCTTACCATGCTCTGTCTGCACATAAAATAAATACATTACTTTTATATAACTATATGATGAACATTAAACATCTCTTCCTGATGCTTACTTTGGTCTTTACTGCAGTAACAGCCAACGCACAGGAGCTTATTAAGAATGGTAATTTTGAGCTTAACCCACGAGTAGAACAAGGCACAAGTGCCACCACAGGCTGGGACAGCCGCAAACCTGTAGTTGTAACACATGTCGACCCCATCAGTTCTGATAATCCCCACTATGCCGTCATCTGCTGCGACACACTCTATAACGAGGGTGCTGATGGCGCAATAGATATGACCGACGGCACAAAATACGACCTCTCGATAGCTCTTAGAAACATCCCAGCCATCAAGGCAGAGAATCGCACCGAGGGCAACAAACTCATCATCATACAGCTTATCGATGAACAGTGCAAGCCCATTGCCGAGACCACCATCAGAGTTAAAGGTCAGGGTTGGCAGCAGTTCAATAGGCAGTT
>DEHD01000010.1 GCA_002351725.1 Prevotella sp. UBA2809 | reverse complement strand
GGCATATACTCGTATCCGGCACGGAGCTGAACGTAGTCGCCAATCTTTGAGGCAACATCGATACCAATACCGGTGGTACCTGCGGTAACTGAGACATCAAGGTTCTGGAAGACTTTATTCTTCTTGAACCAAGACTCGGTTGAAAGGCTGTCCTGAGCCTGAGCGGCTGATATTGAGCAGGCAGCCAATATTGCTAAAACAATCTTCTTCATATCTTATAATATTAATGGCTATTTCATCATCCAGCGACCATTGTGCTCAACCATTGGTACTATCACCTCTTCAGAGGTTGAGTCACCGTAACAGAGCATTAAGAGAACGCTGGTGTATTGCTGTGTACTATCGGTAAAAGCACGAGAGATACGAACCTCGTTGATTCCACCGCGTGCCTTAACCTGCTGAGCCAAGAACTGACTATAGCCGTCGATAAGTTGCGAGCGGTAGTCGTCGGGCAGACTATCGGCCATAACACGCCCCTCAAGAAAGTGATCGAAATCACCCTCAATAAGGTGCTGGTAATAACCTTTAGCAGCCAGCGATGCAAGTTCCTCCCTTGTGGGACTGCTACAGGCAGCCCACTGAGCCAGAAACACCAGCAATACCAGATATACCAACTTACGCATTACTTCTGGCGGACAAATACATTTATCGGGCTACCAGTAAGAGTCCAGTGCTCGCGGATCTTGTTCTCAAGGAAACGCTTGTATGGCTCTTTTACGTACTGAGGCAGGTTAGCGTAGAACACGAAGGTAGGAATCTGCGTGTCGGGAACCTGAGCCACGTACTTGATCTTGATATACTTACCCTTGATTGATGGTGGTGGGAAGGCCTCGATGAGTGGCAGCATAACCTCGTTGAGCTTAGAGGTACCAATCTTAGCCTTACGGTTAAGATATACCTGCTTAGCTGTCTCGAGCACCTTGAAGATGCGCTGCTTGGTGAGAGCCGAAGCAAAGATGATGGGGAAGTCGACAAATGGAGCCATACGGTTGCGGATGGCGTTCTCGAAAGTCTTGATGACCTCCTGCGACTTGTCTTCAACAAGATCCCACTTATTAACAACTACAACCAGAGACTTATTGTTCTTCTGGATGAGCTGGAATATATTCATATCCTGTGCCTCAATACCGCGGGTGGCATCGAGCATAAGGATGCACACATCGCTATTCTCGATAGAGCGGATAGAACGCATTACCGAATAGAACTCAAGGTCCTCGGTAACCTTGTTCTTACGACGGATACCAGCGGTGTCGACAAGATAGAAATCGAAACCGAACTTATCGTATCTTGTGTAGATACTATCGCGGGTGGTACCTGCGATATCAGTTACGATATTACGCTCCTCACCGATGAAGGCGTTGATGAGACTTGACTTACCTGCATTAGGACGACCAACAACAGCGAAACGGGGGATACCGTCCTCGAGGTCATCCTTGGTCTTCTCTGGCAACATCTCGAGCACCTTGTCGAGCAGATCGCCAGTACCGCTACCAGTGGCAGCAGAGATTGGATATGGATCTCCGAGACCAAGCTTATAGAACTCGTACTGATCGTAGAGATCCTTACCGTCGTCGGCCTTATTAGCCACCAGGATAACAGGGAGCTTGGCACGGCGCAGAATCTGCGCTACGTCCATATCCCAACCGGTGACACCGTTATTTATATCGCAGAGAAAGAGAACGAGATCGGCTTCCTCGGTGGCAATAATCACCTGCTTGCGAATCTCCTCCTCGAATACATCGTCGCTGTTGACTACCCAGCCGCCGGTATCGACAACTGAGAACTCGCGACCGTTCCAATCGCACTTGCCATACTGGCGGTCGCGGGTGGTACCGGCCTCGTCGCTGACAATAGCCTGACGGGATTTTGTCAGTCGGTTAAAGAGCGTTGATTTACCCACATTGGGTCGCCCTACGATTGCTACTAAATTTCCCATAATTATAATGTATTTTATTCGGGGTTGTAACCAAAGTGATTGAGTTCACGCTCAGAGCTGCGCCAGTCTTTGTCTACCTTCACGAAGATCTCAAGGAAAATAGGCTTGGCGAAGAACTTTTCGAGCGATTTGCGGGCCTCGGTGCTTACCTTCTTGAGGGCTACACCCTGATGGCCGATGATGATACCCTTCTGAGAGTCGCGCTCCACGTAAATTATGGCATTGATGTGGATGTGCTTATCGTCTTCCTTGAATCGCTCTACAGCAACTTCTACGCTGTAAGGTATCTCCTTATCGTAATAGAGCAGAATCTTTTCGCGGATTATCTCAGACACGAAGAATCGTGCGGGTTTGTCGGTGAGCTGGTCCTTATCGAAATAGGCCGGGCTCTCAGGCAGAAGTTCCTGAATACGCTTCAGCAGAATATCCACACCGAACTTATTCTTAGCTGAAATAGGAAGAATTTCTGCCTTGGGCAGTAAAGCATGCCATTTTTCGACAATGGCAGCCAATTGTGCATTACCACCGGTAAGCTCATCGATCTTGTTGATGAGCAGCAATACCGGCAGATCGAGCTTCTGCACTTTCTCAAGGAAGTCCATGTTCTTCTCGGGGTTCTCAACTACGTCAGTAACGTAGAGCAGAACATCGGCGTCCTGCAGAGCCGACTCAGAGAACGCCAGCATTGACTCCTGTAGTTTGTAGTTTGGCTTGAGTACACCCGGGGTATCCGAAAACACTATCTGCATCTCGGGAGTATTAACGATACCCATGATGCGATGACGGGTGGTCTGAGCCTTAAAGGTGGCAATTGAAATACGCTCACCAACCAGCTGGTTCATGAGCGTACTTTTGCCTACGTTGGGATTTCCAACAATATTTACGAATCCTGCTTTATGCATTATTCACTATTCATTATTCACTTTCACTACTTATTGCCATCGTAGGCCCACTTGAGATAAGAGGCTCCATGAACAAATCCGGCACCAAAGGCGGTGAGGATCATGTTGTCGCCCTTCTTTAACTTACTTTCGTATTCCCAGATAGCAAGAGGTATCGTTGCAGCACTCGTATTACCGAAATGTTCAATGTTTACCATCACCTGCTCCATTGGCAACTCAAGGCGCTTGGCAACAGCCTCGATGATACGCATGTTGGCCTGGTGAGGAACCACCCACTGGATGTTGTCCTTGTTCAGACCGTTACGCTCGGCTATCAGTGCGCAGTCGTTGCTCATGTTGGTTACCGCATAGCGGAACACTGTGCGACCCTCCTGATAGAGGTAGTGCAGACGATGATCTACAGTGAAGTGTGACGGTGGGCAGACAGAACCTCCAGCCTTCAAGTGCAGGAATGGAAGTCCCTTACCATCTGTGCGGAAGTATGAGTCCATAACGCCGATGTTCTGCTCCTCGGTAGCCTCGAGCATAACCGCAGCTGCACCATCTCCGAAGAGAGGACATGTCTGACGGTCTTTGTAGTCGACAACCGACGACATCTTATCGGCACCGATTACGATGATCTTCTTGTAGCGTCCGCTCTGGATCATCGTAGCTGCCACGTCGAGTGTGTAGAGGAATCCACAGCAGGCACCCCAGAAGTCGAATGCAAATGCATTCTTGAGTCCGAGTTTGCCCAGCACGATAGATGCTGTGGAAGGGAACTTATAATCAGCTGTAGAGGTGCTGACGATGAGTGCGTCGATAGAATCGGGATCGGCTCCGGTCTTCTGCATCAGCTGCTTGGCAGCCTTACGAGCCATGTAGCTGGTGCCGAGACCTTCCTCCGTAAGAATGTGACGCTCCTTGATACCAACGCGCGTCATTATCCACTCATCGTTGGTGTCGACCATATGAGACAACTCATCGTTGTTCAGAATATAGTCGGGCACGTAGCCGCCTACACCAGTGATTATCGCATTGATTTTACCCATTTTACTCAGCTACGCTTTCCTCAATCTTGATAGCTACCTTACCACGATAGTATCCGCAAGTTGGGCATACTGTGTGATAAACATAATATGCACCACAGTTAGGACATACTGCCAGTGTGGGAGCTACTGCCTTGTCATGAGTACGACGCTTGAGTGTACGAGTCTTTGATTGTCTTCTTTTAGGATGTGCCATAATTCTATAAATTTTTTAATTGTTACATTTTTAAATTCTTCAACTTCTCCCATCGGGGGTCTACAGCCTGGCTGGACTCCTCATCGCTGCTTCGGTCAGCTGACAGCTCTTCCAGAGCTTTCGTCATAGCAGGGTTGCACTTGCCGGGTGCATGCACATGCCTGATGGGTATAACCAATGCCACAAACTCATAGATGATCCACGATGTGTCGAGTATTCCTTCGTCCTCGGGCACTACGATAATATCATCTTCCTCTGAGTATTCGCTTCCGAACTTGACTACAAGACGATTGCTGGTCTCTACCGGCTGGTCCATATCGTCAAGACAACGGTCGCATGGTACAACGACTGTGCCTACTGTATGAAACTGGAGTTCGAAAAAACCGGTTGCCTTGCGTATAGACACCGACACGTGCAAAGAACCCCTCTTCACATCGGCACCGTCCAGAGCTTCGAAGTAGGTATCATCAAGGTCGAAAGCCAAGGATGTCTCCTCGTCTGTCAAACCCTTCAAATCAATCTTCAATAACTCTAAACTATTCATTATTACCACATTTGGGGTGCAAAGTTACAAACTTTTTTCCAATTAAGGAACTGTTATTTCGTTTTTTTATCATTTTAATGCAAAATCGTTGACTAACAGCCGCTTATATTACACAAACAGGGGGCTATTTGTGCAATTCTACGCGAAAAGTTGTACCTTTTCCAAGTTCGGACGACTTAACAAAAATTCTTCCTTTATGATAGTCTTCTACTATACGACGGGCAAGCGACAGGCCTAAGCCCCACCCTCTCTGCTTGGTTGTAAAACCAGGAGTAAAGACGTTCTTGAGATCTTTCTTTCGGATACCCTTACCAGTATCGCTTACCTCGATAGCCACCCGACTATCATCATCAATAAGCATCATGGTAATCTTGCCGCAACCCTCCATAGCATCAACTGCATTCTTACATAAATTCTCAATTACCCACTCAAAAAGTGAAGCATTCATGTTTACAATAACGTCATGATCGGGTACCTGACAAATTATTTCAACTTTATTTGAAACACGACGTCTCATATATTCAACAACATGATCCAACACCTCGTTCATTGAACTTTCCTTTGGTTCAGGCAGTGAACCGATCTTCGAGAATCGTTCGGCAATACGTTCCAGGCGCTTTACATCCTTATCCATCTCGGGGATAAGGTCATCTTCAGGATGGTTTTCTTTAAGGATTTCCACCCACGCCATCAAACTCGATATAGGTGTACCAAGCTGGTGTGCCGTTTCCTTCGACAAACCAACCCAGACTTTATTCTGTTCAGCTTTCTTTGACGACAACAAAGCGAAGATAGCCACAACAACAAAAATCATTACAACTCCGAGCTGCCAATATGGGTATTGTGACAGTCTTTTAAGCAGAACCGACTCATCATAACAAACTATCTGGCTACCAATAACAATTGTATCGCCAGCCTGAAGCATACGCTTAGCGTATTGTTTAAGATTAAGTGTATCGTCTATATTACGATAATCATCAATACCGCCTTTATCGTTAAGAACAATAACAGGAATAGTAGTATTACCCTGCATCACATCAAGTACCAACGAAAGATCGGTATTCTCATCAGCAGTATTTAGAGCATGAAGAGCCTGTGCCCATACCTCCATCTTCTTACGCTCCTCATTTGAGAGGTCTTTCACCAGAAAATGAGATATCAATAATGAAGTAACAGCTATAATAACAGCTGCTATAACCAAAAGTATCTTGGTTTGACGTATTCTATCTGTCCATTGCATACATAGAATAAACGAAAAAGCCCCGAAGATATTGTATCCTCGAGGCTTTTCTTTAAAAAAGACGGCGGCTTCCT